>JAKLDT010000003.1 GCA_022703405.1 Bacteroidota bacterium
GCTAAGGTAGAAAGTGATCTGAGAGAATTATGGCAACGGATAGTTTTTAGCATATTAGTTTCAAACACTGATGATCATTTAAGGAACCATGGTTTTATGCTTACAGAAAAAGGTTGGATACTTTCCCCGGCTTTTGATATTAATCCAAATGAGGATGGTGTCGGTTTATCCCTCAATATCTCAATCGATGATAACTCCCTGGATTTAGATCTGGCTCTGGAGGTTGCTGAATATTTCCGTTTAACAGACGAGGAAGCAATCAGGATAATCGAGGTCATCAGGAGATCAGTAAAAAGCTGGAGGAGTATTGCCAATAAATACCAACTGCCTAGATCGGAGCAGGAACTTATGTATAAGGTATTTGATAAATTTTTATAGTTACTTTACTTTTTGGAGAATATTGGCATCTTAGATAACTATTTTTGTTTTCATTTTTAAATTGGATTTATCCTATATATCCTGGTTCGTATTATAAGTTTGATTTTTCTCGATAAAAAATTCATCCGACACAAGAAACCGACACAATTCCGTAAATATTGGTATCCTTTTGGTCTTAAAATGTAAAGTCATTTCAAGAATGTAAAAAGATAATTAACTGATATTCAATTATCAGTGTACAAATGATGTCAGATTGTTGTTAAAAGAGAGTAAATAGTAAGATGGTTCTCACCCCGACCATAATAGAGTGAGAGTGTGAGCGGGAGCGAGCACTCTCATTCTTTTTTCTCACTCTCACACTCAAACTCATTTAATATCTGTAACCTGGAGCAAATTAAAGGCCTTTTCCTTTTAGCCATCTAATGGAAGTCCGCCGCCAGGTAGTCTTCTCTCCCCACCAATAAATCAGTTTGGTCACAACCAATGACAACTCTCGCAAAGGAATTTGGGGTTTCTTTTATTAAATTTTACTTATACATTGTTCAATAATTATATTTGTTCACGTAACGTGAACATTTGTGAAATTTGAACAGAATTATTTTGGATTTCATTATTTTGTTCAATATATTTGCTTGTTCACGTAACGTGAACATTTGAATAATTTGAACAAAATGGAAGATAATTTAATATATACGGTTATAAATGAGATATTAATAAAGCACAATATCAATGCTTTGTGGGAAGAGACTAATATCCCGGAAATTGATGGAGTGCTGACAATAAACTATAAAGGTATTGTCCAGAAATTCTATGTTGAAGTAAAAAAAGAACTTAGAAACTTCCAGTTAGAGAATGTTTTTAAACTAGTCCAGAAAGAATATCCATTACTGATTATTGTAGAAAACCTGTTCCCAAACATGAAGCATATTCTTAATGAACACGGAATAGGCTATATAGACCTTAAAGGGAACATAAATATTGAAACGGAAAAATTCCTTATTAAAATTGAAGGCAAGCAGCAAAAACTTCTCCAACCTGAGAAATATGGGAGGGCATTCACTAAGGCCGGACTTAAAGTCATTCTGTTATTCTTACTGGATGACAAGAAAATAAATAATACGTATAGGGAAATTGCCAAAGATGCCGGTATCGCTATCGGTAACGTCAAGCTAATTCTGGAAGGACTAATTGAGGAGGGATATGCACTCCGTAAGAATGAAAAGGACCTTAAGTTAATAAATAAGAAAGATTTACTTCAAAAATGGGTAACTGCATATAATGAAAAACTGAAACCAAGTCTGCGTCTTGGGAATTTCAAATTTTTAAACCAGAATGATTTTAATAACTGGAAAAATTTAAATATTGATACTACAAAAACTTTATGGGGTGGTGAGGCTGCAGGCAATATCTTAACAGGATATCTTATCCCTGAAATATTGACCTTATATACGGAAGAGAAAAAGCTGGATATTGTAAAGAATTATCGATTAGTGCCTGATAATGAGGGCAACATAAGGGTCTTTCAAAAATTCTGGCACATGCCCGACAATAAGAAACAAATCCCATACTTAATTGCTTATGCAGATCTTATGGGAACAAATAACAGAAGATGCATCGAAACAGCACAGAAAATATATGAGCAAAATCTTACAAATACCTTTAAATAAAATCCGGGAGAAAGGTAATTACAAAGAATTACTTGAAGCACTTGAGAGGGGATTCAATAAATTTAATATTGACTTTTACCTGGTAGGTGCTACTGCAAGGGACGTCTGGATGCGAGGGGTCCATGAAACTAAACCTAAAAGAGCTACCAGTGACATAGATTTTGCAATAATGATTACAGATAGTGCTCAATATACTGAACTAAAGGACTACTTAATAAAGGTAGAAGGATTTGTCCCTTATAATGATAACCCATTTGTTCTAATATGGAATGATGAGGATAAAACACAAGTTGACCTTATCCCATTCGGAGAATTAGAGAATGAAGGTATTGTCACGGTCAAAGGAACCGGAATGACAACATTAAATGTTGAGGGATTTAAAGAAGTGTTTGACTCGGCATCTGAAGAAATAGAGACAGAGGGTCAACAATTTAAGGTATGCACATTAGCAGGTATTGTAGTATTGAAACTGATAGCCTGGGATGATAGACCAGAATGGAGGAGGGAAGATATCGGAGATATTGCCGAGATAATTAAGAATTATTTTCACTTTAATTATGACGTTATTTTAGAACATCATAATGATTTGTTTACTGATGATATTGATCCCTGCTGTAATTCCTTAACTAAATACAGTTTTAACTAATACTCTGGTGGTATCATTAGTTTATTTGTAACTTTATACTAATCATGTATGAAAAAGAATAATACTTTTTATGTTTCTCGAAAGGAATCTAGAAGATATAATTGCCAAATATCCAGAGCTTATTGAAGATGGACTTATTCTGCAGGGTCGTCAGGTTACTCTTTACGGTCGGAGAATGGATCTTCTTTTTGAGGACAAATTCAGAAGAAAACTAATTGTTGAACTTAAAATAGGACCGATTAAGGATGCACACATAGGCCAGGTTCTTTCTTATGAAGGAATGCTTCTGTCAGGTGAGGACCCTTCCATTCGTGTTATGTTGATTGGCAATAGAGTACCTCCCAACATTCAACGAAGCCTTGATCATCATGGTATTGCTTGGCGTGAATTCACCCTTTCATACTTAAAGGAGTTTTTAATAAAGAGAAATGATGAGGAATTTCTGAATTTGTTTGAACTTGATGAACCAGCTATTATCAAGACGGTCAATAAAGTTGATCCAGTTTCGCAAGTGCGCGATTCACAAGCTAAAAGAGGATTTGTAATTGCAAATGTTGATGATTTTGTTGCAAGGATAAAATCCTCAGAGAGTTATAGCAATTTCAGGGAAATCCTTCCAATGAAAATAAAAAACGAGGAGAAAGCAAAAGCGATACTTAGTGCAAATCTAGGGAAACTTGCTCATAACCATCTAAAGGAAATAGTTGATCTGGTAGATGAACCTTATCCTTATATTAAAAATGGAAAAGTCGTTAAGGGTCCATGGTTTGGAAGATTATTAAAATCAAATACAGTGTATGTTTATAATGAAAATGTTGATAAACTCAATTTTTGGTTCAATATTCTGACAAACAACTCAATGGCTGTTGAGAACAGGTTAGAGCTACTGTTAAATGAGCCAAATAAAATCAGAGGTCTAAACGTCGGTTTCATAACTTTAATGCTGTATATCCTGGATAAAGAAAATTATTCAATATGGTTTGAAGGACAACACGAAGCATTAGCATTATTCTATCCTGATTTAGAGAAATATACAGGATCTAGCACACAGTATTCCTTATATAATGAGCTGGCCAGGAAATTTATCAAGATGTATAACTTTTGCAGTACTGAGCTGGATTGGATTTTTTCCACTGGGATTAATAACATTGAGAAAATTTCTTCAGTGACGATTCAAGGAGCTTTGACAAGCAATTGGACTGGACTCGATCAGTCAAAGTACACCATTAACCAGGTATTTGAAAACCAGAAGGCCCCAGATAATATTAAAGAAATAACATTTGCCTTCCATAAAACACTTAGTGAGCAGTTAGGTATGGAAAATCTAAACTGGTTTGCAAGGACTCATATTTTCGGCATCTCATATTTCTGTAATGATCAGAAAACATTTCTATGGGTTAATATTTATCAAAAGTTTATTTCTCTCAAATATTTCACTGGCAACTCATCCATTGAAGGAATTATAAAAGCAAACTGGATTAAAGGTAATGACAATGTGGGCAGCGAACCATATAGAATCATGGATGAGAGTTCCATAAACCGTGCAGTAGAATTTGCCATAAAAGCTTATAAAATTGCAGTGAATTGGAAATGGTGACAATTTGCTAAGAATTAAAAGCTTGTAGCCACAGCTACCTTTAACCTCTCAAATTATTAAAATATAACTTACATTATAACAGGCATATACAACATGCATCAGGTGGTCAGGCAACTCCGGCGGAAAGTGGTCAGGATCATCGGCTTATGCAGGTTAGCAGGAGTTATAATATTTTTAATCCATATCTAACCAGTCGTTGAGGCTTCTGAATTTATTCGAATTTTCTGAATGATGTCCTGACTGTCTATAGAATTGTTAAATTTGAATTTATTTCATCAATGTCAGATATCTCTGTTAAACCGGGTATAATTATAAATATGCGTAACCGCCTGTGGCGGGTTGACGAGTATGATGGCACTGAGATGGTTGCCACTCCTATTACAGGTGATTCAACTGACAAGAGGACATTCCTGGTCGACATAGAGGACATAAAGGAACAGCGCTTCGAGCAGATTGATGCCAGCCTGCCGGGTGACCTTTCTGCCCAGAAACTGCTGCTCAGAGCTTACCAGTTCGACCTCATTCACGGTTCTGCTCCTTTCCTGAGCCTTCACCGTTCATCTGTCGTACCTTATAATTATCAGATGGTTCCCCTGGTGCTTGCTCTTGAAAAACCAGATTGCCGGATGCTTATTGGCGATGATGTGGGACTAGGAAAAACTATTGAGGCTGGTCTGATAATTTCTGAACTCAGGCAGAGAGGAAAAATAAAAAGGGTATTGTTTCTGACCCCTGCAAGCCTTAAGCAGCAATGGAAAGAGGCTCTTGATTATTTTTTTCATATAAAGGCTACAATTATTGACTCCTTCTCCAGGAAAGAATTCGAAAAAGAGCTTCCTTCCGGCGCTAATCCCTGGCAATATTACCAGTTTGTAATTGCATCCGTTGACTATGCCAAGTCTCCTGATATAAAACAACAGATATCCGAACAAAAGTGGGACCTTCTACTGGTTGATGAGATTCATCTGAGCGCCTGCCCTCACAGCTCATTAAGATCATCGAAACAGCAGAAAAGATATGAACTTGTAAAAGACTTAAGTAAAATCACTTCAAATGTGCTTTTTCTTACTGCAACACCTCATAACGGGTATTCCGATTCTTTTGCAAGCATCCTCGAAATGATAAATCCCGAGGTGGTCCGTCGCCACCAGAATGGCGATATTACATTTGAAAAATCAAAGGCCCGCTTTAATGTCATTCAGCGAAACCGCAGCAAACTGGAGGATTGGTACAGGAAACAGGGTAAGAAATCACCTTTCCCAAAACGTGACCAGAAAGAGGTGATAGTTACTCCAAAGTCATCCGGTAAACTTCTCCTGTTGCTGAATGATGTGGAAAGATACGGAGACTATATTCTGACCTCAGCCCGGGACTCAGGTTCAAACCGCATCAGGAATGTTGCAGGCTGGGTTGCTATCCACCTTCAGAAAAGGGCAATAAGCTCTCCTTACGCTGTTCTGAGGTCACTTGAAAACAGAATAGCAGTGCTGAAGCAGGAAGTCATCAATCAATCTGAAACAGATGAAGATAGTATTGAAAACTATGTGCACGATCTGTTTTTTGATGAGGAAAGAAGCTCAGAGGAACTGATGTCGACGCAGCTCGACTATGAAGCCCTGTTTGAGAATGAAATGGATGAACTTCAGAAAATAGTTGAGCTGGCCGCAAATATTTCTCCGAAAGATGATGAGAAGCTTCAGAAACTAAAAACAGAAATATTACCCGAACTATTCAGTAATGATCCTAAAATCATAATCTTCACAAAATATAAAGACACTCTCGACTATCTCGAAAAAAACCTTAAATCGAAAGAATCCGATGTGTTTGTGATGCACGGAGATATGAGCTTTTCAGCACGCTCCGAAACTTTCGGCAAATTCGACAGATCAAAAAAGGCGCTGCTTATTGCAACTGATGTAATTTCCGAAGGTCTGAACCTTCAGCGGCTGGCATCAAATATTGTTCATTATGAGCTTCCATGGAATCCAAACCGCCTTGAACAGCGTAACGGAAGAATCGACAGAATTGGACAAAAAAAGGAGACAGTGAATATCAGAACCCTTGTAATCGATAAATCGCTCGACAAGGAAATTCTCGACCTACTCCTGTTCAAACGGGATCAGATTAAGCTTGACAGGGACTACGCTGCTGCTTATTTCGGCAATGAGGACTATCTGAAAAGCATTATAAAACAGGCTGCCGGCCGCCATCGTAACCGTAAAAAAGGAGCCGACCCTGATGCTCCGGACCTTTTCAGCTCAGCAGGTGTTGATGAAACCAAAAAAGCAGTACGACAATCTTTTTCCTCAGTTGAGGAGGATATTAAACGAAAAAAGAAAATAGAGGAAGAGACCTTTTACAGCAGTCTCGATATAGAACTTCCGGAAATTGACAGAAGAATTGCAGAAACAAAAAGAATCGTTGGTTCACAGGATGAAGTACTTGCTTTTGTAAAATCTTCTCTTGCACGATTTGATTCAGCAATGATCGACTCAGGCAACGGTTTCTATGAAATCCACCTCCGTGACCAGAGATTGCTCCTGCCAAAGTTTGGTGTTAAAATCAAAAACGTCACTTTCGATCCGGAAACAGCTCTTACCCACCCCGAAGCAGTAATTCTTGATGCCGGCCATCCGCTTGTTAGAAAACTGATTGATATTGTTAAGGCTGAATTCTTTACAAAAGGTGGCCTGTATGGAAGAAACGCATATTTCTTCTCATCACAAACCGATTCTGTAGTTTACACCTATAACATCCTTGTCCGTTATACGGCAGGCCTCAGGGAAAAAAGAGTGATAGAGGAGCTTCTCAGTATTTCAGTTGACAGTTTTTCCGGTAAAGAAATTTCCGGGAAAAAGTTCACTCAGGATAACACAACCCGTATCCCTTCACAACAGGACATTGCTGAATACTTAAGCTCTGCACTGTCATTAAACCATCTTAATTCCCTGATTGAAAAGAAGATCAGAGAACGCCGGCTTGAACTAATCAGTGAAAGAAAAGAGCTCTATAAGAAAATACTGGTTGACAGCCATAGCACCGACCAGCCTGTCTGGCTCGACGACATTATTCATATAGAAAACGCCGGTTACGATCTCCTCACCGTAACAATTATCCTGCCCCTGTAAATCCGAAGCCATGGCACTGAGTTTCATAAGATCGAGCGGAAATATAATAACAGAGGACTTCTGCATATCTCTTGCTACGGAAACCAGGGCTGATTATGTCAAGGATAAAAGTTTCGGGGAAGGAATAAAGCATATAGACGAGGTAATAGCCACAGCCTTTGAACGGCTGCGTAAAAGATGGGAAGATATCCGTGTGCAGGTTATCGAGGATAAGCTCGACAATGCGGGCCTGAGGAAAAAATGGATAATCCCCTTCCTCGAAGAATTTGCTTATAAACCGGTATATCTTTCATCGAACCTGATTAGCAAATCGGGAACTGCATACCAGATTCCTTACAAAGGCAGAGATGATAACAAGGCGCCTGTTATCCAGATACCTCATTCATCACAGGACTTTGACCTGAAGGATAAATCGAGCCGTACCCACCCGAATAAAAGCCCCCACGATGCTCTCCAGCTCTATCTCAATACAAGCAATCACAGGTGGGCCATCCTGATTAACGGAAAGAAAATCAGGATACTGCGCGATTTTTATCACTCAATAACAAAAGGTTTCCTTGAATTCGACCTCGAGGCAATTTTTGAAAACGCCAGCTCCGAACATTTCAGGGTTTTGTACCGGGTCCTGCATATATCGAGATTCGAAAACCAGTACAGGGCAAGCGGTGAAACTGAATACGACGACGATGGAAACCCGGTTGAAAAAGAAGATACCTGCCTCCTTGAGGTTTTTCACAAAAAATCGCGAGAAACCGGGGTTAAGATAGGAACCCATCTGCGCGACCAGGTTGTTGAGTCAATCGAAAAGCTGGGCAATGGTTTCGCCGAACAGCTTAATCCTGATGAATTTCAGAACGGGAAAGTAAAAGCATATTACAGCGAAATACTCAATATCATTTACAGGCTCCTCTTTCTGATGTTTGCCGAACAGAAGGGATGGCTGCCGGTGCGGAACCTGGTTTACGCGCAAACATACAGTATAGGATCTCTGCGTGACCTTGCAGAGAAGGGAGGTTATGATTTTGACGAGGAGAAAGATCTCTGGGAAGGCCTGAAAATAACTTTCAGGCTGGCATCCGGAGGCTACACTTTCCCAAACGGTGACACAATTAACGCTTTCGGGGGACAGCTCTTTTCCGAAAAGAGAATAAAGACCGTGGCAGGTCTTTCGCTTAAAAACAAGTATCTGCTCGATGCCGTTTACCGGCTCAGCTATTTCAGTGTCGACAATATTGTAAACAGGATCAACTATGCCAACCTTGCAATCGATGAACTTGGATCGGTGTACGAGAGCCTCCTCGACTTTGAACCGAAAATAGCTGCCGCCGACATTAAGATCGGTAACAGGCAGATAAGGAGGGGTGAGTTCTACCTCGACAGCCGGGGAACGGAAAGAAAGACAACAGGCTCGTATTATACCGACAGCCGCCTCGTGGCTCAGCTTATCGACAGCGCACTTGTACCGGTTATTGATAATGCACTGGCAGAAAAGCTATCACCTGGAGAAAAGGAAAAAGCACTGCTCGACCTGAAGGTTGCCGATATAGCCTGCGGCTCAGGGGCCTTCCTGATTGCCGGGATGGAGAAGTTGGGAGAACGACTGGCTCTTATCAGGAAGGGAGATGAAGAAAGACCGACCGACGAGCAGCTTCGTGAGGCAAAGCGTGATGTATTATTAAATTGTATATACGGCGTTGACCTTAATCCTATGGCAGTGGAGCTGGCCAAGTTCTCTTTGTGGATTACTGCATCGCTGCCCGATATGCCCTTAAGCTTTCTTGATCATAAGATTAAATGCGGAAATTCGCTCATAGGGGCAACACCAGAGCTTGTTAAGAAGGGTATTCCCGAGGGTGCATATAATACAGTCACCCTCGATAATCCTGCGATCTGTGCAGAACTCCGTAAAAAGGTAAAGAAAGAACTGCAACAAATTTCTTTTGCTAAAGAGCCATCGGTTCAGTACGGTTTGAAGTTTGCGAAAAGCGAAAAGGACGAGCTCCTTCACCTGCGAGAGAGCCTGATAAGCAGACACCAGGAAGATGCCGGGGAGGTTGACCAGGTTGAGGAGGAGTACCACAGGCTCGAAAAGATGGAACGCAAGTTCAAGGAGTGGATACTGGCCGATGTATGGACCTCGGCATTCTTCATAAAAAAGACCGGACACGACCTGGCAAAGTACCCTACTAATGCCACACTTGAGGCAATCCGCGAAAACCAGGTTATTGACAATACGATAGTCGAAGAAGCCCTGAGCCTGTCAAAACAGTACAGGTTTTTCCATTTTCATCTCGAGTTTCCCGAAGTATTCGAGAAAGGAGGATTTGATTGTCTGCTGGGGAACCCGCCTTGGGAAAAGATAAATTTCAAGGATGAGGAATATTTCAGCCTACGCTCTCCGGAAATTGCAAATGCAAGAAATAAAGCCGAACGAAAAACCTTAATTGAAAATCTCCCTGTTTCTGATCCTCAGCTATATCTTGAATATCAGACAGAAAAGCGTGGACATGATTGTCTTAGTGTATTTTTCAGGGTATCCGGTTCTTTCCCGTTTACAGGTGTAAGTAGGATAAACCTGTATTCAATATTTGCTGAGCAGTATGAAAAACTGATAAATGAAAACGGTGCGACAGGAAATGTTCTGCCAACCGGTATCATTCTTGATGATAATAATAAAGACCTTTTCCTGCACCTTGTGACCAATAATAGGATTGACAGGGTAATTGATTATGAAAACAGAAAAGGGTTATTCCCTGATGTTGATAGCCGGTACAGATTTTGCCTTTTTGTAACACTTGGTAGTAATGGGAAGAATTTATACAAATTTTACCAGCTAGAACCGAAAGACGATTCAGAATTTATAAATATTACATTAGAAGATATAAAGGTAATTAACCCAAATTCAAATACTTGCCCATCCTTTAAAACAAAGAATGATTTTGAAATTGCAAAAAAAGTATATAAAAAGTGGGGTGTCTTGTTAAATGAAAATCAGTCCGAAATAAATTCTTTAATTAAAATAAGAACACCTTTTAATATGTCGAATGATTCCCACTTGTTTGAACCTTTCAATCATGATTTATTACCATTATATGAAGCTAAATATATTCACCAGTATAATCATAGATATTCTATTTGGATAAATACAACCTCGAATTATTTAACAGGATCAGAACTTGAAAATTCGGACCTTATTATTAAAACTCAATACTATCTTCAACCCAAAGAGTTATTTGGACGATTCGGAAATCATAATTGGTATTTAGTTTATCGCATGATTGTTAGAGCAACAGATGAGAGAACAATGATTTCAAGCATAATCCCAGGTTACCCATGTGGAAACTCTTTATCCATAATAGAGACTCCAAGCCTTCCACTAGCACTTTTAATACTCGGAGCATTTAATTCATTTGTTTTTGACTTTTTTACAAGGCAAACTGTCGGAGGGATTAATTTCAATCATTGGATTTTAAAACAGTTGCCGGTTATAAATTTTGATCTGGTCAACCTGAGTCTGTCAGAACTAATTCAGAAAAGGGCATTTCAGTTAACGTATACAGCTTCGGATCTGAAGGGTATGGCAAAGGAGTTTGGCTTTTCAGGCAAGCCTTTCATTTGGAACGATAGAGAACGTTTTCAGCTTCAGTGTGAGCTCGATGCCATTTACGCTCACCTTTATGGTCTTGAAAAATCTGAAATGGACTATATTCTCGATACTTTCCCAATTGTTAAGCGCAAGGATATTGATAAATATGGCAGTTACCGGACTAAAGAGACTATTCTGAGGATGTATGATGAGTTTGCGTGGGTGAGGGAAGAAGTGAGAGGTGAGAGGTGAGCATAGAGCGCAAAGGGCGCTGGGCAAAGGGCTCAGAGCTCAGAGCGAAGTGCAGGCAAAGAACAGAACCCGATTGGTTTTTTTTAAAATAGAACAATTTATTAGTATATTTGTATAGAGTTACAAATCAGTAATTTATTATGTTCGAAGCAGAGTTAAATAAGTTCAGGGAAATACAGGAACGCCTTAAAAATGAGTATCCCGAAGGAGGCTTTGTAGTTATTAAGGATGATGAAGTCCTGGGTGTTTGGTTAAGCAGGCACGATGCTCTGAGGGAGGGTATTGCAAGATTTGGAAATATACCTTTTCTTGTTAAGGATATCAGGGAAAATCTGGATGATATATCAAACGTTATCAATTTCAGTCGCGATATTCAATTTGCCTGATGTCACATCTCTTCCATAAATCACAAAATATCCAGATTGCCGGTCCTGTTATAGAGGTGATTATAGTACCTCCAAAACCGGTTGCCGATGATCTGAAATCCAAAGGACTGAAAGTGCCTGCTCAGAAGACTATCGCCTTAATTGACACCGGAGCTTCATGTACCTGTATTGACAGGACAATAGCCCAGGCTCTCAGTCTTGTTTCGCATGATATTAAAAATGTTCTTACTGCGGGCGGTGAGGATATGCAGTGCCTTTATGATGCAGGAGTAATACTCCCTCTGGCACAAAATGCCATTTTCCCGGTACAGGTACTCGAAGCCAAACTTGAAAAACAACCATATAAAGTATTGATAGGCAGAGATATACTTAAAACCTGCACTTTTATTTATAATGGATGGGACAACTCATTTACCCTCCACCTCTGATACTTCTTATCTTTACTAATACTCCTTGCCAGTCATATTTTTCTAAATATCGTATATAAATAGCATATTTATTCTAATTCGTATAAATAAGCGATAAATATAAAATATCTATTTTAATAGCGATAAATTTGGATTATTCATAAAAAATATCATATCTTTGGGTATGGTAATTACAGGAGCCGTAATTACGGCAGACATAGTGAATTCAAAAGCATTGAGCAATGAGATGCTTAACAGGCTGACAGACAGGCTTAAAAATCTCATAAATACTAATAATGCAAAATTTCTCTCATTCTACAGGGGCGATAGTTTCCAGTGTTACTGCGTCGATCCCTGGCCTGCATTCAACCTCGCTCTTAAGCTTCGCTGCGAGACAAACCTTTTCAGAGAAACTGCTGGCGTTGAAACCGATCTTAAAATCTCGCTGGGAATAGGAGAAATAAACTCACCTGTCACGAACATCTCCACGGCAATGGGAAAGGCGTTCATAATCTCCGGTGAAGAGCTTGAGAAACTCGACAGCAGGCAGCGGAGGTTCATCATCCGAAGCGGGAACGAGGAGATCAACATTGCATTCGATGCCATTAGCTTTTTCACCGATTACCTCTTCAGCGACCTGACTGTTAAGCAGGCAGAGGTGCTTCAGCATCTTTTAAAAAACCGGACACAAACCGAAATAGCAAACCTTCTCGATAAATCACAATCCACAATAAACAGGCACGTGCAGGCGCTGGGCTGGGGGGAAATGGAACATCTGCTTGATATATATAAAAGGTGTATACAGAAAATCTCCCATCCAAATGAATGAAGCAATAATCTGGTTAATCCGGCTGCTTGCAGCTCACCTGATTTCCGACTTTCTGCTCCAGCCCGACTCATGGGTGGAGGCAAAGCGGGAAAAACAACTCAGGGCGAATGAGTTCTGGTATCATATAACACTTGTTACCTTTTTTACTGTTCTGTTTACAGGCTTCAGCGGCTGGTGGTGGATTGCCCCTACAGTGTTTATTACTCACTTCCTTATCGACTGGTGGAAGTGTCAGAGTAAAAAATCATGGAAAATGTTTCTGGCTGACCAGGCGTTACACATACTGGTAATTTTCATCATCTGGAAGATTAAATTCCCGGAGGAAAATACTTTAACTGATCTTGTAAATATTTCTGAAAGTTCTTTTTGGATTGTACTTTTTGCCATGACGTTTCTGACAAGACCTGTAGGTGTTGTAATTGGTATGTTAACAGCTCAATTCAGAAAGCAGATTGAAAAATTTGATAAAGAAACCCTTGCCAAAGCAGGAACCTGGATAGGCATTCTCGAGAGACTGGTTGTATTCTTTCTTGTCCTGATTGAGCAATGGGAAGCAATGGGCCTGCTGGTCGCGGCAAAATCAATTATCAGACTTAAAGACGGCGATCAGAAGATGAGTGAATATGTACTTATCGGTACTCTTATAAGTATATCGGTTGCCGTTTTAACCGGCTATATTGTTTCAAAACTAATCTGAGAACTTATGGATCCCTTCAGGGTTTATGATGAGGTAAAACATCAATATTACTCCTTTATTAAGACCTTCCAGGTATTTAAAAAAAAGGAGATTGAGGAATACGTTGCTGAATCTGTCCGTAACAGGCAGATGCTCTGGCAGGAACCGATAATACAGATAAACAAGAGGTTTAAGCCTGGCAAGCCGGTAAGCGCATTGGTTGGTGAGAAGATACTCCACCCCGCGGTCGGGCAGTTCTTTAAAGTCGACACATATTTCCATCAACAGAAAGCAATTGAGAAGGCTGCAGGTGAAGGGCAGAATATTGTTATAACTACAGGTACCGGTTCGGGCAAGACACTTTGTTTCATTATCCCTGCAATTAATTACTCACTTCACGCAAGAGATAAGGGATTGCCAGGCATCAAAGCTATAATTATCTACCCTATGAACGCCCTGGCAAACTCTCAATATCAGGAGCTTTCAGAAATACTTGAGAACAGCGGACTTACAATCGGTCTCTACACCGGTGATACGGAAACAACCGGTCAGGCAGCACTTGAATCGTATAAGGAAATTTTCGGTCCTGATGCCAACCCGAAAAAATGTGAGATCATCGACAGGGAGCAGCTGAGAAAAACTCCTCCCGATATCCTTATAACCAACTATGCACAGATGGAGCTTCTATTAACACGGAACGATGATGCTGCATTGTTCAGAGAAGGTATAAAGGAAAACCTTAAGTTCCTGGTCCTTGATGAGATACATACTTACAGCGGGAAACAGGGAGCTGATGTAGCCTTTCTTATACGCCGTCTGAAACAAAAGACAAATACAAAAGGGAAGCTGATTTGCATAGGCACTTCGGCAACGATGGTCAGCGATAAAGCTGACGACAGGTCAGAAGAAGCTGTTGCAGGCTTTGCCTCAAGACTATTCGGTGAGGTGTTCCTGCCCGGGAATGTGATCACGGAGGAAGCAGATAAATCGATCTGGTTCAACGGGACTATATTAAGTGTACGTATTTCTCTTTCACAGGAAATGCTTAACAGTTTTGACATTGATGTTTTGCAGACTGCTTACCCGCTTTTCGAGGCAGTTATGGGTTATAAATACACCGGTAATCCTGACAGAATTTCATTTGGCGAGGAATTGAAAAAATCGCTGTTGCTTACGGTGCTCGAAAAATCGCTTGTAGAAGTAAGGAGCCTCGGGGACCTTATAAAAACCTATAAGGCAGCATATCGCCAGGTAGAAAATGACGATGCCTGCAGAATGGAGATCCACGCAGGTTTGCTGCTTGGAATGGCAGGGACAGTAATTTCCGGAATGGGAAAGGAAGTTCCCAGGTTTGTGCCTAAGATCCATGCTTTTTATAATCAGGGTTCAGAACTTAAAGGGTGCCTGGTGAAAGGATGCGGCTATCTTAGCGATAAAGGAGAGACAACCTGTCCCAGGTGCAGAGAAAACGGGAGATCAGAAGCTACATTATATCCATTGCATTTCTGCAGAACCTGCGGTCAGGAGTATTATGGCCTGAGTTACAACCCTGATAACCAGAAGGCAGAACCCTGGTCGATCAGTGAGGAGAAAACCAAGGACAGTTGCGGATACTATACTGAAGATTTCAAAGAGACAATTAACAACTTTCCCGAACACTGGCTTACACCGAAAAAAAGAGAGCTGAAAAGCAAATATAAAGAGAGACGGCCCGTCCCGGGTAAGTTGGACCCTGTCAATAATACATTTACGGAATTATTTGATGATGAGGATATTGAAGATAGTGGAACCTTTATCCCCCAACCTCTGCCATATTGCCTTAATTGCAGGACCTACCATGCAGGTTCGCCTACAGAATTTGCAAAATTATTTTTGCTGAACTCTGTCGGCAGGGCGACAGGAACAGACGTGATTGTCTCGGCTTCAGTTAATACCTCACCGGGGAATGAAAAGAAAGTAATTGGCTTTTCGGATAATCGTCAGGATGCAGCTTTTCAGGCAGGCCACATGGATCATTGGTATAATCAGATATATTTCAGGAGGGCATTATATAACCTGCTAAAATCAAAACCGGATTATATCCCTGTAAATGAATTACCTGGCTTATTGTACCCTTTGATAATTACCGATGAATCAAAAATTCCTTTCGTACAGAGGAGAATATTTAAAAACAAATTTCTTGACTATCTGGCTACATATCTGTATGTCGAATTCAGAGGAACAAAACGTTTCCTGTCAATTAATCTTGAAGATGTGGGGCTGATTGAAATAGGTTATGAAATGCTTGAAGAGGCCTTACGTCAACCTGCACTGCAGCGGTATGAATTTCTAAGGAATATTGAATTTCCACTACTGCACGATTATGTTAAGGGATTTCTTGAAATTTTCCGACGCGAAATGGCAATAGGCCACCCGAATCTGATCGATAAGGCAACGTTTAAACAACAAACTATCAGTCTGATTGAGAATATAGCACCTGATAAAAGGATATTTGAGGCAGTGGAGGATACCAACGTTGGCGTATTCACAAACGGAGATAAAGATAATCTTAAATATTCCGATTTTACTTTTCACGCACTCGACGGATCGAGAGCTCTGAATGACTGGGTAAAAAAATGCTTCGGAATTGAAGGAACTGATAATATTGTTATCATCATAAGAGAAACCATTGATTTCCTTAGCAGCAATGACATTGGCTTTATTACCTGCCAGAGATTTAAGGGTAACGATCTTTATTATCTTAAACCTGAGATCATTCTGGTGAAGGTTCCAGGCAATAATTTTAAAAGCGAATGCAGAAAATGCGGTTCTAAATACAACTGGAATGTGGTATCATATTGCCTTAAGTCGACATGCAAAGACAGGCTTGGGAAACCAACACATAACGAAAATTTCTATCATTATCAATACACATTGCCATTCTCAGGATCGGAAACAATTGTCTCAGCTGATCATTCGGGACAGGTTTCGGGCCAGGATAGAAAAGACAGGGAAAACAAGTTTAAAAAAAGTCCGCCTGATATACAGTTTCTGATGGCAACTCCCACAATGGAGCTTGGTATTGATATCGGCACCTTATCATCTGTATATCTAAGGAACGTGCCTCCGAATCCAAGCAATTATGCCCAAAGAGCCGGAAGGGCCGGCAGAAGCGGTCAGGGTTCTATTGTACAGACCTTTTGTGGCAGCGGTCCCGGAAGAGGAGCTCACGATCAGTACTACTACAGAAATCCGATAGAAATAGTCTCAGGTAAGATTGCAGTCCCCCGGTTTAATCTTTCAAACCCCACACTGTTTTCTGCACACATTAATTCACTTATAATACAGGTAATTTCCAAGAAGATAGAAACAAAACCATTTGTCTTCATTGATTTTACAAATACAACAGAGTTACCGATACTTCAGGATTACCTTACCGATCTGCTTAACCTTGTACAAACAAACAGGGAAAAAATAAATGAAAACATACAAGAAGCTTTCGGAAAAGAAATAGATGAATCAGGCGGCTTAATTACCTGGGATTATGTCAACGAGCTTGTAGATCAGTTTGTATATAACTTCGATATGGCATTCAATAAGTTGCGTGAAGATTACAGGGAGTCGCTAAGGGAAATTCTGGAGATTAACAAGATGAGACTGGAAGATAAGGCTCATGATTATGTATTGTCGAGCCGAAGAGAGGCGCTTGAAAGGAGAAATGAGAATCTGAAGACCGGCAAGGAAGACTTTTATGTTTACAGGTACCTTAGCCAGACAGGTTTTCTCCCTAATTATGCCTTCCCTCAGAAAATCAGTTCAATAAAGTTCCTCCATCAGAAAGAAGAAGCCGAGCTGGTCAGAGATCAAAAGGTTGCACTCAGGGAGTTTGCTCCTCACAATACAATTTATTACGGAGGGCAGAAATACAACAACAGGTTTGCCGGCAAAGAAACCGACCCGAATAACATATTGAATATTGCTGTTTGTCCTGATTGTGAGCATATTGAGGTTTTACCATCAGCAGTTAATCTGCCCAGTAACTGTCCAAATTGCGGATCGGTATGGGATTCTGTAAGAACAATACCGGCTCTGAAGTTTCCCCGGATGCGTGCGATTCGTCAGACAAGGATAACTGCAGATGAAGAAGAGAGACTGAAGAGCGGATATAAGATAATTCACAGTTACAAACCAACTTCGAAGGCAGATGTCAGGGAGGTAATTTTTAAAGGAAATACAATATGTAAAATTGCTTTTGAGAGAAATGCCCGGATGACCCATCTGAACATGGGTCAGATGTTCGATTATAACGAGCAGCGGATTGGTTTTAACCTTGATCCTGTAAATTTTACCTGGGTCGCTCATCAGAAAATTCAGGAACATTGTTCTGAAAAGAAAATCAGCCTGAATCAGATCAGAAGAGGGATATCATTGATGACCGAGTCAGGCAATGATGTTATCTCAATCCAGCTAACAGGGTCATTTAATGGAGACGAAGAAGTTTTCGCTAAGACCCTTCTGAATTCTTTTATCCAGAGCATTTGCACCGTGCTGAATCTCGATGATGACGAAATAGGAGGGCTCTACCAGCCAATTTCCGGACAGAATGGTAAAGTCATAATATTTGAAACATCGGAAGGCGGAACTGGTACTCTTTCTTCGATTGTTTCGGATACTGGTCTATTGAGGAAGATATCATTAAAAGCACTAAATATACTTCACTACGACGAAACTGGAAATGATCTTACGGATGCCTGTTCAAAATCATGTTATTCCTGCATCTGTACATTTTACAATCAGCGTGATCATAAATTCTTTGACCGTTCAGTTGTTAAAGAATTCCTGTTGCAACTGTCAGTACTAGAGGATTTACATTCCTCAATAGACCAGAATGTGAAATATGATGAATACCTGAAGATGGATTTGACCAGTCTGGAAAAAGAGGTTCTGATTAAACTTAAGGAGCTGAAAGCAAGGATCCCTTCCGCTGTCCACAGAGTGATCGCAAAGGACGGTGAACCTGTCGCGGAAGCTGATTTTTATTATGATCCCAAGATCTGTGTATTTATTGATGGTCCGGATCACGATAAGGACTATGTAAAGGTGGATGATGAGAAGAAAAGGATGAAACTTAAGAAGCTTGGATACAAAGTATTATCAGTTCATCATTCAGATATTGGTAAGGGAATTACAGATCTGATGAACTCTCTGGGGCATATATGAAGTGATTAGAGACCTTGTAGAAGAATACAGGCTGCTGTTCATCAACTGGTTGACGGGCTTTGATAAATGGGATTATGTTATTGACCGGTGGGGATTATTTAATCCTCCCGGCGTTGGTCCATTCGATAAGGATCCGGATGATGATATTCCATTTCCTGGTTTTAAGGAAGATATTGATGAATAAAATTAAACAAGCCTTCCTTTGACCAGTTTAATAGCTACAAACTTAATTTTTTGATAAAGAGCTATATCAGCTTTTTGACATTTAAATATTGAAATCATAATTATATGCATAGACATATAATACAATATCTTCAGCTAAGATTATACCTGAAAGCATATAAAATAAATAATTTTATCATAATTATACTTATTTACATATAATATATTATATTTGCGGTATATTATATTTAATCGCATATAATGAAAAAGTTGGCAGAATTTGTTAAGGAACGCCGTAAAGCAGTCAGGCTGACCCAGGAGGAATTTGCAGGAAAAGCAGGTGTTGCTCTGACAGTAATAAGAAAAATTGAGCAGGGACAAACCAATCTGAATATGGATAAAGTAAATCTTGTCCTGAAAATGTTCGGACATGAATTAGCTCCGGTAAACAGTAAAGACCTTGCAGAATGAGACAGGCGAAAGTTTATTACAACGAAAACCTTGCAGGTCTTATCACCGAAAACAATGAAGGTGAATATGTCTTTCAATATAACTCTGAATATATTGTAAAACATCCTCAGGATTTTATAACATTTACAATGCCGGTTACAGGCAAACAATACACAAGTAAAATTCTGTTCCCATTCTTTGAAGGTCTGATTCCTGAAGGATGGTTGCTTGATATTGCTTCACAGAGTTGGAGAATAAATAAAAATGACCGTATGGGATTGCTCCTGGCTTGCTGCCAGAATTGCATAGGAGCTGTAAGTGTTGTACCAATTCCGCAAAATGATGGAGAATAGATGTTTATATTGTTATGAACCTCTTGACAACGATAAAGATCTTCATAAGAAATGTTCACTGAATTTTTTTGGAACTGCAATTCCTCCGGTGCTCCCATATTCACTGGATCAAATGGCCGAACTGGCAAAGGATGTTGTGGAGCGTAGTGTTACCGTACCAGGAGTGCAGGCAAAATTATCTATGTCACTTGTTAAAGCAGCCACTGATAAGGCTGAATCAAGATTAACAGTAGTGGGAGCACTTGGAGGAAACTATATATTTAAGCCACCTTCTGAGAGATTTCAGGAAATGCCACAGAACGAGCATTTAACGATGCGCATTGCAGAAGCTTTTAATATCCCGGTTGTACAATCAAGCCTGATAAGGCTGGCTTCCGGTGAGTTGTCATACATCACAAAAAGGTTGGATAGAACTGAAGATGGACATAAGATTCATATGCTGGACATGTTCCAGATAACAGAAGCCTTTGATAAATATAAAAGCTCACTGGAAAAAGTTGGAAAAGCAATACATAGTTATTCCCAGAATACCTTGCTGGATAAAATAGTCTTCTTTGAACTGAATATTTTCTGCTTCCTGACCGGGAATAACGATATGCACCTTAAGAATTATTCAATGATCAGGAGTGACTCCGGCTGGATTCTGTCACCTGCATACGATCTTCTAAATGTTGCAATAATACTCCCTGAAGATAAGGAAGAAACAGCCCTGACACTTGAAGGGAAGAAGAAAAAACTGTCAAAGGAAAATTTTATCAGTCTAGCTAAGAACCTCGATTTAACAGCTAAGCAAATGGAAGGCGTTTTTATAAGAGTGAAAGAAAACAGGCCAAAAGCAATTAATTGGATTGAAAAATCATTTCTTACGGAAAGCATGAAAAAGGAATATAAAAAAATACTGGAATCAAGATATAAGCTACTGGGCTTAATATAGTACGAACACTTTTCCCTATCTTTACCCAACACGCCCGCTGCGTTACTAAAATTGTTACATTTATTTTATGGAAACTTCCGAAAACCAGGATCTGCAACTGGCATTTGATTTTATACGGTATACAAACCGCAATATCTTCCTTACAGGTAAGGCCGGTACCGGCAAGACTACCTTCCTGAAAGAACTGAAAAGACTGTCACCCAAACGACAGGTTATTGTTGCACCAACAGGCGTAGCAGCAATTAATGCCGGAGGTGTTACAATTCACTCTTTCTTCCAGCTGCCCTTCCATCCATATATCCCGACTTTCTACCTGCCTGAGAACAACAGGACAAGACAGTCAGGACAGAATGACCCCACAGGCTATAAGATGAGCAGGGAAAAGATTAACATCATAAAGAGCCTCGACCTCCTGATAATCGATGAGATTAGCATGGTGAGAGCTGATACCCTCGATGCTATCGATTCGGCGTTGAGAAGGTACAAAAACCGTCATCTGCCTTTCGGGGGAGTGCAACTCCTTATGATAGGCGACCTCCAGCAACTTGCACCTGTTGTAAAGGATGATGACAGGGAGATCCTTTCTAAATACTACGATTCATTTTTCTTCTTCGGAAGCAGAGCCCTGGCCAGTGCGGATTATGTCACAATTGAACTGAAGCATATTTACAGACAGACAGACCAGGTTTTTATCAGCTTGTTGAATAAGGTTCGCGAAAATAATGTCGATGCTGAGGTGCTGGATGAACTTAATAAAAGATATATACCTGATTTCGACCCTGATACAGGCGGAGGATATATAACTCTTACAACACATAATAATCAGGCCAGGACAATAAATGACTCAAAGCTTGCAAGGCTTCCTGGTGAGCCCCGTACCTTCACGGCGGTTATTAAGGATGAGTTCCCCGAGCTTTCATATCCTAATGACGCTGAACTAATATTGAAGACCGGAGCTCAGGTTATGTTCGTAAAAAATGATCTATCGCCCGATAAGCTTTTCTTTAATGGTAAAATAGGCAAAATTGAGGATTTTGAGGAAGATACAATTGTTGTAAAATGTCCTGATGACGATCTGCCCATTTATGTTGAAAAGGCTGAATGGCAGAATATGCGATACACTCTTGATGAAGAAACCAGGGAACTTGAGGAGACTATTATCGGCACATTTACACAGTATCCTTTGAGGCTGGCCTGGGCTATTACAATTCATAAGAGCCAGGGACTTACCTTCGACAGGGCTGTGATTGACGCAAAGGCCGCATTTGCACACGGACAGGTGTATGTGGCTCTCAGCAGATGCCGCACTCTTAAAGGTCTTGTACTCAGCAGCCATATCTCTCAACGCAGCATCATAGACAATCCTGCAATTTCTGGTTTTATTAAAGAGTCGACAGAAAACCAGCCGGGGCCGGAGGTTCTTGCCGAATCAAAGAAAGCATACCAGCAACAGTTGCTTTCAGAGCTCTTCGATTTCTCGGAACTTGTCCACCGTCTGAGCTATTGTATTAAGGTTGTAAATGAACATTCTGAAAGTATTCTTGGAAACCCTAAGGAGCTGCTTGAAAAAACCCTGGCTGACTTAAAGACAGATATAGTGGAAGTTTCAGAAAAATTTCATCTCCAGCTTAAGGAACTGCTTAATTCAGAAGAAGATCCGGAGTCGAATGTTCCACTTCAGGAAAGAGTTAAAAAAGCTGCCGTTTACTTTTCTGATAAGATAAATGAAGCATTCAAGGAGATCCTTTCCGGCTATAAGGTGGAGACAGACAACAGAACCGTCCGCAAAACAGTCAATGAAGCATTTGGCAGGACAGCTAAGGACTGTTCCCTGAAACTTGAATGCCTCAATGCGGCGAAGTCAGGATTTCACATCAGCAGGTATCTAAATGCCAGGGCAAAATCAGTTATTGATATCCCTGAAGAAAAAACACATGCACGTAAAGATGCTGATATTACTTCCGGTGTATCTCTTTATCCTGATCTGTTCCAGGCGCTGAAGGACTGGCGTAATAACAAAGCACATGAACTGGAAGTGCCTCATTTCCATATACTGCATCAGAAGACTCTTCTCGAACTATCAAATAAACTGCCGCGAACAGAAGCGTCTATAAAACGTGTAAAGGGCATTGGTAAGAAAAAAGCTCAGATATACGGAAAGGAACTCCTGGAAATTATCACTGCCTACTGTGAAATGGAGAACATTGAAATTCCTGAAACATCCGATACTGAAGAGAAGAATGGTAAAAAAAAGAAACCTGATACAAAAAAAATCACCCTGGATGCATTTAAACAGGGGAAATCAATTTCTCAAATTGCTGAAGAACGGGAGCTTAGCATGTCCACTATAGAAAGTCACCTGGCCCATTTTGTTGGCACAGGTGAAATACCTGTCAATGAACTTATTCCACAGAAAACAGTTGAGCTTATTAGCAGCCATTTCACCGGAAATGATGAACTCAGAATGGGCCCTGTGAAGGAAGCTCTCGGGGAAAAAGTCTCTTGGAGCGATATCAGGTTTGTAGTAAGTCACCTTAAGCACCTGGGAAAGTCATAGACCAGTATGCTTCAGCAACTTTTCTGATATGTTTCTGTCCAGTCAAACTGTTTGTTACCTCATGACTGGCTTTCCCTGTACTCCGACTTAAGCATCTGGAAGATCTCCTTTACAGAGGATATCCTGGTTGCCCTGTATGCATTTATTCCGGCAAATGCATAACCATGCTCAAAATTTCCCTTCAGCGCATTTGCAAGAGCAACGATAATACAATATGGGCTCTTATCAATATCACAGGTCTTTATGCATTTAAACGGACATTTCTTAGGTTGTTTCTTACCATCCCTGACCTTCTGGATAAAACTTGAAAAAATTGCCCTTCCCGGCATTCCGACGGGACTCTTAATAAGCTCTATCTGATTCTCTTTCGCGTCAATATAAGCCTGCTTGAATGCAGGGGAAGCGTCACACTCATGTGTTGTTACAAAGCGTGTTGCCATCTGAACTCCCGATGCCCCAAGATTCATAATATTATTGATATCGCTTCCTGTATAAATCCCTCCGGCAGCTATAAGCGGTATGGGCTGATTATATTGCTGTTCAAAAACTTTCAGTTCACTTACAATTTCAGGGACCAGCTTTTCAAGTGAATAGTTTCCGTCAGTTATCTGATCTTCCCTGAAGCCAAGATGTCCGCCTGCTTTCGGACCTTCCACAATAACCGCATCAGGCAGGTAATTGTAGTTCCTTTTCCACTTTTCACAGATTATCCGTGCAGCTCTGGCAGATGACACGATGGGTATGAGTTTTGTGATACTGTCTTTTGTAAGGAACGATGGCAGATCAAGAGGCAGACCTGCTCCGGCAATTATAATATCGGCCTTTTCGGAGATTGAAGTCTTAACCATATCAACAAAGTTTGTCATTGCAACCATTATGTTGATTCCAATAACCCCTACTGTTTTCTCCCTTGCTTTTCTGATCTCTTCTTTAAGGCCCTGAATGCTGGCTTCCAGATAGTTATCTGAGAAATCCTTATAAAGTAATCCTAAGCCTGCACTTGAAATCACACCTACTCCTCCCTCATTGGCCACTGCGGCGGCCAGACCGGAAAGTGAAATTCCTACTCCCATTCCTCCCTGGATCACCGGGACAGCTATTGAAAGATCCCCAATCTTTAATGCTTTCATTTATTACAGAATTAGTATTCCGGTTAATAATTATACCCTGTTGTTAAATCCTTTCCCATTACTAAACGTGAGTTAAGTATTAATGTTCAATAGACGACCCTTTTTACTTTAACCATGAACAGAGAAAAGAATTCCAAATATGAATCCGTTTGCTTTAATCTTAATCAAAAAGTATTTTCTGATGCGGCCCCGGGAGCGAAGGATTTTTATCCCGGCTGAAATGAATTCAAATGCAGGCTGGGTAAATGCGTTACAACGCTACGTGGATTACACCTTGTCAATTAATACCCAAATGTAACCAAAATCCGGTTTAAGAATTAAATTATTGAAAATAAATGAAATATTAGCATTATTAACCTTACATTGCGCTGAATTTAAATAATAAAATATGAACAAAGGAACAGTTAAGTTTTTTAATGAAACAAAAGGTTTTGGATTTATCAAGGATGAAAGTTCAGAAAAAGAATATTTTGTCCACTCTTCAGGTTTAAATGAATCTATCGTTGAGAATGATGAGGTTACCTTTGATCTGGCAATGGGTAAAAAAGGTTTAAATGCTGTAAACGTTAAACTGGCATAGTTTATCTCTAATAAATTTTAATTTTTTGGGTCCCGCCAAAAGCGGGACTTTTTTCTTAAAAACTGTCTGTTATGCTCGAAAAAAAACCTGTCACATTTAAATCTCCCGATCTGTCAAAACTTAAAGAAGTAATAATAGACCACAGAACAAAAATATACATACTTCCGGGCGCAGATGCCGAAGAGGCTAAAAGCCGCTATCTTGAAAGGACCTCATCAAAAAGAGATAAATAGCATACAAAACGCAGTCACTTTCTGTATTTTTCATAAGATACTTTTTCTGGAGCAACACTCCATCCCGAAATTATTCCTCCATAAAAGTAAAAAGTCACATCGAATACTACTCCGCTGTTTTGCTCTGTTACCTGGTAGTATTTTGTTGAACCATACTCCTTGATAAGCTTATATTCGCTCAGATTAAGCGATACATTATCCCTGTCGCTGGCGAACTGACCTGCAACTGCATTCAATACTGGTTGTGCTTCGGGATTCCTTCTCTGGGGACCGGTGAGCCTTGCTATGTAATCATCTGCTGAGTTTACCTGCATGGCATTTGTAACAAATCGTTCCACAACAGCCGGATCTGCCTTCTTCACTTCAGGCAATTTATAAGCCTGTGCCAGGCTCAGGGAGGCAAGCATCCTGAAATTTGCTGCACTCATTATCCCCTTGTTTGCAAAAGGATCAGGATTTGCAACCTTCGATATCTCCGCTTTGGGTTGTCCCTTAAGTGCTGCACGTGAAGCCCTGGCACTGTCGGCATAAGCTTTAAACTTAGCTCTTATTTCAGGTGACCTGAGGCCGCCTACTGTGAATATTGATATTCCCTCAGCCCCGTTTTCAAGCGCTGCATCCATGCAATCGAACATAGCCGGGCCATTTGTTGCCGTCATGCCACAGTATAATGTTGTCATAGCATTTTTGTCTCTTGCATTTTCAAGCGTGCAATCGGAGATAAAACTTACATCACCTGTATAATAATTATGATAAACCATCGGGAAAACTATATCAAGATTCCATTTTCCCCAGTCCTGCCTGACCATTTTCCTTGCCATTTTTGGTGTGGGGAATGGTGAAGCAGCCATCTTTTTACCATGAGAATGAACCACCTCCGCAATCATATTTGCCACCTCAGTTATCTGGTCGCAGCGGAACTGCAGCCATTGTTCATCTGTTGAGGGATCTTCCAGCTCTCTTGGATCATAACCATATTTTTCCTTGAATATCCGGATCATCTCAGGATGATACCCGAAGTCAAACTCAGGATACTCCCTGTCCTGCACAATACCATATCTTGACCATAGAGTTGTTGGAAGTATAACATCCACAAAGCGGTGGTAGTCGATAGCTATTCCGTTAAGATCCTCAACCTCACAGTAGGCTTTTACCTTGTTTTTAATGTACTCCCTGACCTCCGGAAGCGCAGGGCATAAAAATTTATAATAGCCAACATAAGCATTTGTATTTGCGAGGCTCTCTCCTTTCCTGTTTACACTAAGCCAGTCGGGATGGGCTTTAACCATCGAATCACGGCCATGCTCAAGGTTCATCGTCCAGAGCCAGGCATATACCTCAATCCCATGCTTCTTTGCAACAGGTATAGCCTTACGGTAATCGTCAGGAGAAGGCGCATTAAGCATCACACCGTCAATACCGGCCTCATTCATTACAGTGCATACTGAGTCGAAGTTCATTCCGGGCCTGTAATCCATCCAGGTCCAGAACATCGGATAGTCGTTTTTGGATGATTTATTGCCTGAACAGGCTGATAACATGACTATTACAATTAAACAAAAAGGAAGAGTCAGCTTTTTCATATAACTTTTTTAATTTTCATGAAGATAATAAATGCATTCTATATTAGTATGTTACCCCCATCCTGACCTTCCCCCAGAGGGGAAGGAAGGACATCTCGTTTTTCCCCCTGTGGGGGGAAATTAAAAGGGGGGTCAATATTTGATTGTTAAAACTAATTTATATCAGAATTCCGAAATCAGAGAAAACCACTTGGCAGCTGATGAACCCCATACCTCTTTGTATGTTGCAGTATTGAATTGCGGCCAGTAAGGTGTATCTTCATTGAACCTCGACTGCATACCAACAGGAATCTCACCCACCGTTTCACCCGGCAGTGCAACATACTGCTGCATGTAATTGCTTCCTTCGCCCCAGATAAGTGACTGTCCGAATGGATTCTTGCCTACTATCCAGAACAACTGCTGCTCTGCAATATTCATCAGTTCCTTATCTTTCAGATACTTACCACACAAAGCGGCTGCCTTACCTGTTGCAAGGTGGACTGCCGCATTTCCCTTGAATGAAAACCAGACAGGAAAAACTCTCAGGTAATGTTCCTCATCAAGCCTGACGCCATTTGCCAGCTGTTCTTTGAAATCAGGTCCGGCACCCTGCCTTATTCCAACCTGAACCAGATAGAAATTTACCGAATCCTTTATCTCATCCTTGTGATAAACACCACTAGGTACCATGCCATAAGGCTGTACATATTGCATGATATTCTTCAGATATTCACCGAACAACCTGATTGAATTATCCCATTTCTTATAGTCAGGATGATTGGGCTGAGTCCTGCACAACTCTGAAAGTGCCTGCATATAAACATAATCACGTGACTGATGTGTATAATGCACAATTGATTTTTTATTCATGTCACGGTAGAAAAATCCGCTTGTCTTATGAATGTCATTCAGTGGTTCGGTACGCTGGCACTGAATAACATAATTAATAAACTCTGTTGCTTTATCAGCATAGTATTTTTCGCCTGTGAGCCTGTACAGCATGCTTGCTGCCCATGATACCGATGCCATATACTGGCTTTGTGATGCCATATATGCATGTCCGTGTCCCTTGTTAATTCTTTCATCATAACCAAGTTCTTCGAATCTCTTAAGAGCATAACCAAAATCCTCTTTCGCTATCTTCTTAAGGTTTTGCTTAAGCATGGGATCATTATCAATGCTCATTGAGGCATAAGCTTCAATTCCGGAGAACAGGAAATTCTCAAAACCTCCGTTATGAACCGTCACCTGGCGCCTGCCTGCATCATCAACAGTACCAATAAGCCTGTCTGTCCAGAGGTTGGTGCCCCAGGTCATAAAACGATAACCATCTCCGAGCCGGGTTTTCATAATAAAATCAATCCCCCATAATGACTCTTCCATCAGCCTGTTATACAGGTCAATATCGTTTTTCTCCCTGGCGCGGTTTGCCATCTCCATTATTGAATAGGCAATCTCCCCGGTCTGAAGGGCCTGTTGTGACATATCGGCAGCATCGTGCCAGCCTCCGCTGACAGGAAATATCTTACCGTTGTATTCGCAGTTAAGGTCGGGATGACATGCCCCGTGCTTGCCGGGAACCGGGTAACCGCATCTCTCAACGAACATGAAGTTTGTCACCCTCCAGGCTGAATTATCCCAGAGGTTCTTATCAATAAAGAATGGTTGTGTTGTGACTGATCCAACCCTTAACATATAAATTCCTTCTTTACTGAATTCTGTAAAATCAGCTGTTTCGAAATCACCGATACGTGTTTTTTTCTGATCAATTTTTCCCTCCCAGGCAACCTGGTTAGTTGTGAAGTCAACAAGCTGGAATTTCCCTTTGTTGCCTGCAACATTCACAATTGCTGTTTTTTCACTTTCAGGCCTGTATCCTGAAGTGGAATAGATTATACGGTTTGCGGCAGGTCTCCATCCGCTTACAACTTCAGGATTTTCTACAACCTGCAGTTCAACAGCATCAATGTCAAACTTAAGTGAATCGCCCATTGTACGTTCTTTGCCAAAAATCTCAATGGCAAATCTGAGCCTTGAAACCTTATCCCTTGACAATTCAGTCATCTCTACAAAGCATTCGTTCCACTGGCCGTTTACAAGGTTTATCTCATGGTAACCTTCCCTTCCATATTTGTCCGGCACTTTTATCTTGCCGTCATTCTCAACATACAGGTTCAGATAGATGCTTCTTGCCCCTTCGCAATCGGGGTATATATATAAATGTATCCTGTTGAATTTCTCCCAGCTTTTTCCGCCAACTTCAAAATTGGCATAGTATGAACCGCGGCCCATTCCTTTTCCTGTTACACTGTCGGCCAATGTGGGAGAGGCAAGCCTCAGGCTGCTCTTCCCGCTCATGCTTCTGCCGGAGTTAAGTCTCATCAATCCCGGTCCTTCCTGGCTCCAGCCGGCAAGACTTTCCATGTCACAAAGCATATTTGATACGAGCACTTTCTTCGTAAGTCCGAAAGTTTCATAAGATTTACTGTAATCCAGAGGCAGAGGAGAGTGTATATATCCTGAATTACGGATATCCGACCTCAGCTTCATATCAGGCTGGGCAAAGCTGACAGAGACAAAGATGAAAATAATACTAAGTGCAGTAAAAAGTTTTTTCATGGGTAAGCAGATTAGGTTGGAGTTTGGAGTTTGGAGTTAAATGTTTGATGTCTCAAACAAAATTAGGAATCGTTTACATACCATTTACAGATAAAGCGCTGTTTAAGAAGATTTAACATTTCATAAATCATGAACAGGGGTTGGCGTCGAATTTATTTTTAACTTGAATCGGCATTCTTAAAACTATCTGTATGGGAAAGAGTAACAGAATTTTATCAATCGATATTATGAGGGGATTCAACCTGGTGTTGATGCTTTTCGTAAATGACATTTTTGTACCCGGTGTGCCGGCCTGGCTTGGTCATGTGAAAGCAGACGTTGACGGCATGGGCCTGGCTGACTGGGTCTTTCCCGGATTTATGTTCATGGTTGGAATGTCGATACCATACTCTGTGGGCAACAGGATTTCAAAGGGAGACGATAAGATTGCACTTCTCAAACATATACTTATAAGGACAATAAGCCTGTTGATTATCGGCGTTCTTATGTCAAACTCGAGGGCTGTAAATGCCGAATTCACCGGAATTACAAAAAGCCTGTGGTCATTTATCATGTACACAGGTGTATTTCTTGTCTGGAATAATTATAATGAAGAGAAAAGCAGTAAATATCTTATATGGGGGTTGCGCATCCTGGGTGTGTTAATGATAATCCCAATGGTTATTATTTTCAGGGGAGCTGAAGACAGGATCTTCCGGTTCAATTCCTGGGGTATACTCGGAACAATAGGCTGGGGCTATCTGGTTGCCGCACTTGTATATATGTGGTTCCGCGACAGCATTTCAAAAGCCTCAGTATTTGTTGCCATATTCCTCATTATCAACATGCTGTCGAAATTGCATCTGCTTGATTTTCTAAGCCCTGCCAGACCCGTGCTGGGCACAATAATAAACGGCAATGCACCTTTCATAATTCTTTCCGGAATGCTGATTACAATTATCCTGAAAAATTATGCGGAGAAAAATGGCATTAAGACAGTCCTGATTATTTCCGGCCTGGGCATCGCAAGTATTTTAGCAGGATTCCTTCTAAGACCATGGTTTATAATATCGAAGATCCAGTCAACGCCAACCTGGGGTCTGATCTGCAACGGGATCAGCATGGTTCTTTTTGCCCTGCTCTTCTGGATAATCGACATAATGAAAAAAGTGAACTGGAGTTTATTCCTGAGACCTGCCGGAGCTAATTCACTTACTGTTTATCTTGTTCCTGATATGTTCTATTACATAATCTGGCAATTCAGCCTGCCATTTCTATTCTACAAACAAGCTGATAATCAGGCTCTGGCTGTTGCAGGGTCTGTTGTATGGGCTGTTGTTATGGGAGTCGGACTGCCGGTATTACTTGAAAAGATCAATTTCAGGCTGAAACTTTGAAGCTATGTGCAGTAAACATTAATCTTAAGTATATGAACCGGAAATCGAAGAAAACAATTTTCAGGACCTCAATAAGCGTCCTGATAATTCCAGCGTTGATCCTCACGGCCTGCTCATCGGGAAAAACCAGATATCCTCAGGGATCTGCTGTAAAAGTATCGGTGGAACAGAAAAATACTGAACAGGTTAAAAAATATGAGAAGCTGGAACTTACAATCAGTATGAAGAATGTCAGGTATGATAATCCTTATGATCCGGCCGACATTGATCTTTATTCAGTTTTTATATCCCCTTCCGGCAAAAGCATAAAAATCAATGGTTTCTATGATAATTACAAGGGCGCAGACAAATGGAAAATACGCTTTTCGCCATCAGAAACAGGGACCTACAGTTACAAAGTTGTCGTAAACGACGGCTCCCAGTCAGCTGAATCAGAGAGCTCTTCATTCACTGCTCTTGATTCTGAACACCATGGATGGATAAGGCCTTCGGTAAATAATCCTCATTATTTTTCCCATGACGACGGCACTTCATATTACGGAGTCGGAGCATATTCACCCTGGGGAAATAACCAGGAGGTCTTCAATACTTTTATTGATAACAAGGCCAATTTCTTTGCAATATGGGACATAAACTATGGCGGTTTCGTAAACGATAAGGGGATAATTGAGGATAGTCTTGGCTCTTATAACCAGGAAAAACTGGGAGAGATTGATTCTCTGCTGTCGATTTTTGAGAAACATGATATAAAACTCATGTATGCCATCTGGCCTCATGACCTGTACTCTGAAACAGTATGGGCGGCCCAGTGGAAAATAAATCCGTACAGCCAGATCACGAAAGCAGAAAACATATATTCTGATTCACTCGCCTGGGAATATCAGAAAATGAAGTACCGCTACCTTATTGCACGCTTCGCACACAGCAGGAGCTGGGGTATATGGGAGCTCATCAATGAGATGGACGGAACCGACGGATGGGCTAAGGGGCATCATGCCGAAGCCTTTGCATGGGTTGAGAAATGCCAGAAATATTTTACAGAGAATGATCCCTACCGGCACCCTATGACAGCCTCTTTCAGTGGTGGTTTTAAACAATACCGCGATACAATGTACAGGATTACCGGGGTTCCCAACTTACATCTCTACCCGGCTCAGGGCTGGATTCCCAAATTTCCCGATGACAGCCTCCGAAGCGATATGTACAACTTTGGATGGGCTGCAAAACGTTTTTGGGATAATTTCGAAAAACCCGCAATATTCGGTGAAGCCGGAGCTGACCTGACATACTACAAACCCGGGTCGAAGGAATACCACATATCTTACCATAATCATATCTGGGCATCGCTTGTAAATGGCCTGGCAGTTACACCGGTATGGTGGACTGCATCAATAATGAACAGTCAGGACTGGGAACAGCTGAAATTTCTTTCAGAATTCGTTTCTGATATCGATTTTGCAAACAAACCTTACAAGCCTCTTGACTGTGAAGCGCCAAATACTGATCTTTATGCCATGGATTGTGGCGACAAGGCCTTTGGATGGGCAAGGGCCGTCAGGAATAATAAAATTGACAATACTAAGCTCACTCTCAGAAAAGACGGAAACAGTGCATGGTCAGTTTTATGGTATGATACCTGGACCGGAACTACCGTGAAAGAAGAAAAAGTATCATCGTCAGGAGGGAAACTTATTCTTACTGTGCCTCACATCAACATGAAATATCAGGATATAGGATTTAAAATCAACAAATTATAATAAGTATATGACATCCTCAACCCGTATTCAGTCGATAGATATAATGAGAGGCCTTACACTGGTCCTGATGCTTTTTGTAAATGACCTGTATATGCCCGGAGTTCCTTCATGGCTGGGTCATAGCAAGGCTGATTTTGATGGTATGGGTCTTGCAGACTGGGTATTCCCCGGATTCCTTTTTATGGTTGGGATGGCCATACCTTTTGCAATCGGAGGAAGAATAAAGAAGGGTGAGGATAATTTTGCCGTTTCACGTCATATTTTTATACGTACAATAAGTCTCCTTATTATCGGTGTTCTGATGCTCAACTCAGGCAGGGTTGATCCGGAACTGACAGGCATGAGCAAAAATCTCTGGTCACTGCTTATGTACACCGGGGTATTTCTGGTCTGGAACAACTATTCTGAAGATTCTTCAAAAATAATGACAACAATGGGGTTTAAACTCCTTGGAATGGCATTGTTAGTGTTTCTTGTCTTCAGGTTCAACTCAGGGAAGGAAGTTAATAATGGTTCTCTGATTACCGGCTGGTGGGGAATCCTTGGTCTTATAGGCTGGGGATACCTTGTTGCAGCCTTTGTTTACCTTTTTGTCAGGGACAATATCCTGATTACTTCACTGACTGTAGTTTTCTTCCTTGCACTGAATATTCTTTCCGGACTTCATCTTCTAAGTTTCCTGAATCCAATACAACCTGTTTTCGGGACAATAACTGAAGGTAATGTACCTTTCATAGTTCTGTCAGGCATGCTCACCACGCTTATACTTAAGAAATTATCCTCAGGAGACTACAAAAAGCTGATTGTAACAATTGTTACATTTGGCATTCTAAGCCTCATCGGCGGTTTCATACTGCGTAAGTGGTTCATCATTTCCAAGATACTTGCGACTCCCAGCTGGGGTATGATCTGCAATGGGATCAGCCTGCTTGTCTTTGCCCTTCTTTACTGGATTATGGATGTCAGGAAGCAGGTCAAATGGGCTTTCTTCCTAAGGCCTGCCGGTGAAAATTCGCTTACAACTTACATTGCTCCTGATATTATCTATTATCTGATCTGGATATCCGGCGCTCCTCTTCTTTTTTATAAGCACTCACCGGAACCGCTTGTCGTAATTGCCGGATCATTGGTATGGTCACTTGCAATGGTCGGCCTTACAGCACTTCTTGTAAGGTTCGGAATAAAGTTGAAGTTGTAACCTCTCCCTAAATCCCTCTCCCGGGGGAGAGGGACTTAATTACTCGGATACAAAATCTTCCTTTTAAAATGAGGATTCGGATTGAAATGCTTCCCCCTCTCACTCCGGGAGAGGGGGAGCGAGGGGGTGAGGTCATCTGCTCATAGAATAAGGAAATGCTTCCGGCCTGGTGCCACGCACTGTATCAGGTGCAGCGGTCATGCTGAAAACAAGCCTGCCGCCATCCTGCAACTGACTGTGAGTTATGTAGTTCCTGTCAAGTCTTTTCCCGTTCAGCTTAATTCTCTTTACATAAACATTTTCTACGCTGTTTTCAGGAGCTTCGATTACAAGCTTATTCCTCTTTCCGAAATCAAGTGTAACCTTTTTGAACAACGGAGATCCGAAAACATACTGATCAGTTCCGGGAGTAACAGGATAGAATCCCATTGCTGAGAAAACATACCATGCTGAAGTCTGTCCGTTGTCCTCATCACCGCAATAACCATCAGGCTGATAAGAATAAAGCTTATCCATCACCTGGCGTGCCCTGAATTGTGTTTTCCAGGGCTGCCCTGCATAATTATACAGGTAAATCATGTGCTGTATGGGCTGATTGCCATGTGCATAGTTGCCCATATTCATTATCTGCATCTCACGGATCTCATGTATAACTATACCATAATAGGAAAAGTCAAAAACAGGAGGTACTTCAAATATTGAATCGAGCTTGGCAATGAAGTTTTCTCTTCCACCCATCAGGCTTACAAGTCCATCGACATCCTGAAATACGCTCCAGGTATAATGCCAGCTGTTCCCTTCAGTGAAGGCATCACCCCACTTGTACGGGCTGAAAGGCGACTGAAAGGCCCCATCCCTGTTCCTTCCCCTCATGAGTTTCCTGTCATTATCGAAGACATTCTTATAGTTCATTGCTCTTCTTACATACAGATCAATCTCATCCTGTGGCCTTCCCAGCTCTTTTGCCAGTTTCCAGATACAGAAATCGGCATAGGCGTATTCAAGCGTCCGTGCTGCATTCTCATTTATGCCTGCATCATAAGGCACATATCCTAGCTCATTATAATACTCCGCGCCATATCTGCCAACAGAATTTACAGGTCCTTTTCCTTTGGTGTTCTTAATTACGGCTTCGTAAAGTGTTTCAATGTCATACCCTCTGATTCCTTTAAGATATGAGTCAGCAATAAGTGAAGCAGAATTTGATCCTATCATGCAATCCCTGTGGCCCGGGCTTGCCCACTCGGGTAACCAGCCACTCTCCTTATATGTATTTACAAGGCCCTGCATTATCTGGCTGTTCACCTCAGGATACATAAGCGTGAAAAAAGGGAACAGCGACCTGAAAGTATCCCAGAAACCATTATCGGTATACATATAACCAGGTAAGACTTCTCCGTTATACGGGCTGTAATGAACAAGCTCATTCTTCTCATTTATTTCATGAAACTGCCTGGGAAACAACAATATCCTGTACAGACAGGAATAGAATGTCCTTTGCTGATCCAGACTGCCACCTTCAACTTTTACCTTCTTCATCTGAGTGTTCCAGGCTTCTTTTGCACTGCTTTTAACAGCTTCAAAGCTTTTGCCCTCAACCTCGCGCTTAAGGTTAAGTGCAGCCTGTTCATGACTTATGAATGATGAAGCAACCCTGACGCATACAGTATCGCCCCTCCCTGTTTTGAAACCCAGTATGGCTCCTGAGTGCTCACTCTCAGATTCCAGCACATCAAAGTTTATTGTATCACCGGTCCATGTATGTACTGATGTGAAATCCCTGTCAAACTCCGCAACAAAGTAATTGTGAAAATTCTGCGGCACCCCTCCGCTGTTATTACGGCAATAGCCTATAACCTTTCTTTCAGCAGGGATTATTTTAACCATTGATCCTTTGAAAAAACCGTCAAGCAGGATCCACGAAGAATCGCACTGAGGGAAGGTGAACCTGAAAATTGCAGCCCGCTCTGTCGGCGCAAGCTCTGCAGTCACATCATAATCAGCCAGATATACACTGTAGTAATACGGTTTTACCTGCTCAGCTTTATGTGAAAACCATGAAGCCCTTTCTGTTTCATCAGTCCGTATCTTTCCTGTAAGCGGCATTAATGAAAAGGCTGCATAATCATTGATCCATGGACTTGGCTGGTGGGTTTGCTTTATTCCCATAATCTTATTGTCGTCATAGGTATATCCCCATCCGTCTCCCATTTTCCTTGTCTGTGGCGTCCAGAAGTTCATGCCCCATGGAACTGCAATGGCAGGATAGGTGTTTCCGTTTGATAATTTGAATTCCGAGTCGGTTCCCATCAAAGGACTCACCATCTCAACAGGATCAAAAATATGTTTTATAACATCTTTTTTACATCCTGAAGTTAACAGGAGGGAACATGCTGTAAAAATAAGTACAGCTTTCGTCGGTGTTTTGGTTCTTTTAATCATATTTAGTTTTTTACCACGGAGTTACACGGGGTTTCACAGAGTAAAACACTGATTAAAAACAGTGTTACTCCATGTAATACTCCGTGTAACTCCGTGTTTAAATGTATCTTAAATTCAATTATAAAACTTTCAATTCTATCAATCTCTCATACACCTTTTCAGGGGTCAGCCACATCATACAGGCAAAATCACCTCTCCGGCATTTACCCTTGCCGAATATTGTACAGGGCCTGCAAGTCAGTTCCGCAACGGGTATCCTGACTGCATATTCATCAGGCTGCTGCCAGGCTCCGAATCCTGCAAGAGGATCTGTTCCTCCCCAGATTGAAATAACCTTTGTTCCTGCAAGAGCTGCCATGTGCATGTTCGATGAGTCCATGGCTATCATGAAATCAAGTCTGCTCATGAGTGCAAGTTCTTCATCAAGGTTATGCCTGCCTGCCACAAGATATGAATCCTTCAGCCTTCCCTGCAGTTTCTCAAGCTTTTCAATGTCCTCATTTCCCCCGAAAAGCAGGAATCTTATCTTTCTTCCTTCGGCAATTCTTACCAAAAGCTTAAACATGTATTCTTCAGGCCACATTTTCAGTTCATGGCGGGCATAAGGCGCCACTCCGGCAATAATTCCAGCGCCCTCATCAATAAGTGCCGACACCTTGTTTATTGCTGATTCTGAAGCTCTTATCCAGGGCCCTTCTGTTGGTTCTGAATGAAATCCTGCTCTTGTAAAAGTATCTCTGTAGCGTTCAGCTGAATGTTTCAGCTGTTTCCTGTTCCTACCTTTTGTGAGGGCACTTTTTTCCTTTCTTCCCTTGTCAAGAGTTGTAACAGGTACTCCATTTATCCGGAACAGCAAACCAATAATCCTTGAACGCAAAACATCGTGCAGATCAATAACATGATCAAATTTCCCTGTTTTTTTAAGGTCCCTGAAGAGCCTTAATAAACCTGCAAATCCTTTGTGCCTCCCTTTCAGATCAGGCAGGAATAATTTCAGCCGGTCCGACTCACGGAAAAAATACCTGAAAGCCGGCCTTGTCATAATCACAAGCTCCGCATCAGGATGCTGTCTCAGCACGCCCGCAATGACAGGCGTTGTGAAGGCAACATCTCCCATTGCCGAGGTCCTTATGACTAGAAGGCGCATAATCAGTACTTTTCGTATGATTTTTCTTCAATGAAGCCGGAAGCAGTCTTCAGGTTAATTTCCCTCTTTATTTCAGAGCGCCTGTCATTCTTAAAATAAACTGCACGGGCTGTCTGAATGAAATCATCATTGAAATCCTTGTTCCTCTCGAGGTCACGGATATGATCCTCAATTTCCCAAAGCTCACAATTCACATCATATAAAGCCCTGCAAAGCGGATCAGATGTGGATATTATTGAAGATGACACCTTTATGAGTTCATCATATTCCTTCTGAAGATTGGCAAGCTTTGCTTTATCCTTAATTCTTTCAAGCTTTATCTGAAGTATTGTAAGCTTGTCAATTATCTCTCCGTTTGATACTTCTATTTTCATTATCTGAATATTTGGATCTCAAAAATAAGTAAATTTTATCTGCCTTCCGCCTTTCTAATACGGATCAACATCAACAGCTATCCTGAGTGTCGATGCCCCCTTTTCGGCCTCAATCCGCTCAATAACCTCTGATATCAGTTGTTTTGCCCTTGCCGGGGCTTTGTCTCTTTCGATTTTTATAAGAATAGTCTTGATATAATATGACTGAACCTGAGATATTAAGGGTGACTCGGGCCCCAGAACACGCTTTCCGAACTGCTTCCGCAGCTCATTACCAATCAGTTCCGAAAAATTATTCAGTGCTGATCTGTCCCTGTGTTTAATATTTATCCTTATCAATCTTGAATATGGCGGATAGTTAAATGCTTTCCTCTCTTCCATCTGCATCCTGAACATCCCTTCAAAATCATGTCGCAGAACAAGTCTTATTATCCTGTTTGACGGATCAGAAGTCTGAATGACAACCCTCCCCTGCCTGCTTCTCCTTCCTGCTCTTCCGCTTACCTGCTCCAGCATCTGAAAGCTTCTTTCATGCGACCTGAAATCGGGATAATGTAAAAGGTTGTCGGCATTAAGCACCCCGACAACCGTAAGGTTTTCAAAATCAAGGCCTTTAGATATCATCTGCGTGCCGATAAGGATATCAATTCTTTTCTCTTCAAAAGCCTTTATAATCCTGTTAAATGCATTTTTGCTACGGGTTGTATCCTGATCCATCCGTTCAACCCTGGCTGACGGGAACACTATTTTGATCTCGTCTTCTATCTTTTCAGTGCCGAAACCACGGGTAGCCATGCCCGTTGAACCACAATTTCCGCATTTTGACGGAAGACCTGTACTGTATCCGCAATAATGGCAAACAAGCTTGCCGACAGATTTATGATATGTAAGATTAACTGCACACTGAACACATGTTGGTATCCATCCGCATTCTGAACATTCGATATAGGGAGAAAAACCCCTCCTGTTCTGAAAGAGTATAACCTGTTCTCCCCTTCCAAGGGCATTATCAATTGCATGTAATAGCTCGGGAGTGAAATGTGACACCATCAGCTTCCGCTTATAAGCTTCCCGTGTATTTGCAAGGACAATCTCGGGAAGATTGACATGACCATAACGTTCCCTGAGAACAGAAAGTCCATATTTCCCTGAGCTCGCATTGCCATAGCTCTCAAGTGAAGGAGAGGCTGACCCCAGGATTGTTTTTGCCCCGTGAAGTGCAGCCAGCATTATTGCAGTATCGCGGGCATGATAACGGGGAGCAGGATCGTGCTGCTTATATGATCCGTCATGTTCTTCATCGATAATTACAAGGCCAAGGTCACTGAAAGGCAGAAAGACCGAGGACCTTACTCCCAGTACAAGGTTGTAGCTTCCTGAACTGTCAGCTCCTGATACCTTATTCCATATCTCAACCCTTTCCTGATCACCAAGCCTGGAATGATAGATCCCTGTCTGCGCGCCAAAATTTCGTTTAAGTCTCTCAATGATCTGCGTTGTAAGGGCTATCTCAGGCAGCATGTAAAGAACCTGTTTTCCCTTGCGCAGCTGTTCATCTATAAGGTGAATATAAATCTCTGTTTTCCCGCTTGAAGTAACTCCATGCAAAAGGACAATGTCCTTTTTGATGAACAGATCATTAATCTCCTCATATACTGATCTTTGCGCACCACTTAATTCTTTCAGCGGCCCTTGTCCTGCATCAGAAGCACTGAGCCTGGATACCTCCTTCTGCATTGAAGCAAGTATCCCTTTTTTCAAAAGAGAATCAAGTGCAGCCTGGGCACCGGCCGGTTTTGAAAGCAGGGAGGATTTTTTCAATTCCGGTGCTTCATTACCTGTTCCGTACTCTGCCAGGTCCAGATACCTTATAAGCAGTTCCTGCTGCCTGGGAGCCTTTCCCAGTGAGTCAAGCAGCACTGTAAGCTCTTCTTCACTGTACTTTTGCGACAGGCTGATGAAGGTGTCAAGTCTTGGCCTGTAACTGTCATCACTCATTCCCGGAGGCACTGCTGCCTTCATAACCTCTCCTTCACTGCACATATAATACTCTGAAATCCAGCTCCATAACTTAAGCTGAATTTCACTGACTGAAGGTGTTTTGTCGAGTAAGCAGGAAACTGACCTTATTTTTTTGTAAGGAGGCTTGTTATTATGTATTGAGGAAATGATTCCTGTATAAATGCTGCTTCTGCCAAAAGGAATACTTACCCGCATTCCGGGTTTCAGCCTGGGTGCGATATCCGGCGGTACCTCATAGGTAAAGCGGCCACGCACTGCGAGCGGCAGGATGATATCTGCATAGAGAGCCTTTGTCATTTCGTTTGCTCTATGCAAAGTAAGTATAAAAAATGAGGAACTAGCCGGGCTTGATGAAACTAGACATAACTGTAATTAGATGCTCCCGTCTGATTGGCTTTATAAGGCATGCATCACAGCCTGCTTCCAGAATGATATCGGTATCGTTTTCAAATACGAATGCTGTCTGTGCAATAATCGGCAGGTCGCTCCTGATCTTCTTAATCTCCTTTGTAGCCTCAATTCCGTTCATCTCAGGCATCTGCATATCGAGAATAACTACATCTATTTGTTCGTCATTTCTTATATGATCAAGAGCCTCAACGCCCGATCTGGCTGTAAGTATTGTGATACCCGTGTCCACAAGTATCCTGTTCAGATAGATCAGGACATCCTTGTTATCATCAACAAGAAGACAGCGGTGCTTCCTCCAGTCAAGGTTACTGAGGAGCTGATCTTCAGGGATCAGAGCTCGCTTAAGTTTTGTTCCTGCAGGCCTGTAAGGTATATTGAAACTGAATTCAGACCCTATTCCCTTTTCAGATCTGACAAAGATCCTTCCTCCCATTCTTTCAACAACTTCCTTTGCCAGTGTAAGACCTACACCCAACCCTTCAAATGGCCTGTGATGTCCTCCAACCTCCTGGCTGAACTCATTGAAAATACTTGCAAGATTCTCCTTGTTGATACCTATTCCCGTGTCCTTTACAGTGAAGACAATATCATTATTTTCAATAGAATACATCAATTCAATCGATCCATCCAGAGTGAATTTAACAGCATTGTCCATCAGATGGCTAAGCACTCTTTTTAGCCAGATTTTATCAGTGAAAATAAGGTCGTTAACAGAAGAAGCTTTATTGTTCACAGTAAGAATAACCGGCTTATCTGTTCTCTTTATAATAACTTTCGTTTCTTCCATTACATCGCGTATCAGGGCAGAAAGCGATGCTTCTTCATAGGTAATTTCTATCTGTGAACTTGATAGTCTTGAAAGATCAATAATATCTCCGATTATCTGCAGGAGTTTCTCACTGTTGTAATTTATATGCTCAACATACTCTTCCTTGGTTTCCCTTGTAAGATTATCTTCGAGTAGCAGATTTGCAAAGCCGACAACACTGTTAAGCGGAGTTCTGATCTCATGTGAGATATTGGCCAGAAAGCCTGCCTTCAGCCTGTTGCCTGCTTCACTTTCCAGATTATGTCTGGCCATTTCTTCCATGTCCTTTTTCAGGTTTGTAATATCCTGCATCACGGTCATGTATCCAATTTCCTTACCTTCGCTGTTCTTTACAAGTGATGATCTGGTTGACAGTATAATATAATTCCCGTCACGGTGCCTCAGACTTATATCAGAACTGAATGAACCTTCCCTTGCAAGTGACTCATCGCGCCTGGACGGATAATCATTATGTTCCGGATGAAGTCCTGCAATGAATTCCTTCCGGAAATCTGAACTTTTTTCTATTCCTGTAAGACTGTAAACAGCATCATTGGCATACTTCAGGTTATCCGCGGTGTCAAAGTAACATATTCCCTGGTCGATTGATTTAAGCAGGAGACCTGATAAATCTTCGGCTTTTGGACCATCCTTCACTATATCTCCCGGTTTTAACTGGGATTCTGTAACTGTTACGGCTGATTCCGTTATTTTGTCAGAAGATGTTTTAACTCCATCCCTTAGCTCTGATCTGAGCCTGCTTATTCTGAAGTAAAAAAATGTTATAAGCAGAATAAGAACTGCAACTGCACCTGAGGTGATTAGAAATATGTTTATTTCGCTTATCGTCAATTCACCTGCAATAAAAACAGATTCATTTTCAGAGGAAGGCGCCGGGAATACAGGTGCACATGTAAGAAATAAAAATAAGATCATCATCAGTACATGATAAAGCTTAATGTTTATTCTTAACCCTGAAAATGAACCAGGTGCAGACATTGTTTTGCCGGAAAGACGACTATTATTAATTAATACATGGTACACACGATGCAATTTAATAAAAACTTAAATCAGAATTGTATAAATATTCAAATCAAATGACTTTTTATTTAATCTTTCCTCTTCACTCAGGAAAGCTAAATTAATCCAATTTCAGCACATTGATATCCCCTGCTGCATAAATCGAAGATAATTATAAAAATATTATCTTGCAGGGGATTTAGATAAACCCCTGTCAGGGTTTTTATTACCCTGACATATAATTTAAAATTGCGATTAATATATCGCTGTTTATTAAAGGATTAGGATGATCAGCTATGGCTATTGAAAATGAGGAAAAACATTTCTCAGGAGGGAAACGTTACAAAAATAAAGACATTACAGTATACTGGAAGCCATCAGCCTGTGTTCATGCTTCATATTGTTACAGGGAGCTTATAGAGGTATTTGATCCGAGCAGGCGACCCTGGGTTGATATGGAGGGAGCGGATACTGAAAAAATAATTGAGGTGGTGAATCTTTGTCCGACAGATGCCCTTACCTGGAAATGGAATGAGGAGGAGAAAAATGCGGATGTAAGAGCCGATCAGTGTAATCATGTGAAATTCAGAAGACCGGACCTTATGCAGGCAGGAAGCGAAGCGATGGATGCTGATCCGGTGTCGGCCAAGGTTATGATCGACGGACCAATTGTAATAAAAGGAGATTTTGATCTCAGCTATGCTAATATAAAGAAAGAGGTAAGGGATGGACTTATCTCAATATGCAGGTGTGGTGACAGTGATCACCAGCCATTTTGTGACGGGAAACACAGAAAAACAGGATTCACAGGCTGAAAAATGGAAGAAAATAAAAGCAAAAAAGCTCAGGCAACAGTGGAGGTAATAGAATTCGGCCCTCTTAAAATTTCAGGTAACTTTATTTTAAAGGACCTGAAACGAAACACAGAAGAGAAACCGGTTGAGATATGGCTGTGCAGGTGCGGAAAATCAGGAAATAAACCTTTCTGCGACGAATCGCACAAGAAATAGACTTTACCTGGCAACAACATGAAAGCAGCCCTGGTTCCTTTCATAAGTTGCCCAGCATTTCCCTTCCTTTCTCATTTCATAAATTATCTCGGCAAGTACTTCTTTCATGAAGCTGTGGTCACAGTTTGTCATAACAAGCTTCCTTACTGTGAATCGCTTATAACTTATATCAAAAGCGTTCCCATACTGGTGCGGGCTGTTAACAGAAGCATTTGAATTATTGCGCCTCAGCAAACGGATACTTTCCGTCTTCCGTGTCATAGAGGTGATTATGAACCTGGCTTTATAAAGCCCCTTATCTGAAGTTTTCTTTCTGAACCGCCTGGAGATTTCATTAAGAACCTCATTCGCATCGCGGGTAAGATAAGGTGAACTATGTGTAAGCCTGTCAATTATATAGTTTTTCCCACTGCTGACTTTTACAAGTTTTCCTGTCGATACTCTTTTCTTAATGTCTTCATCTGTCTTGCATGGCACTATCCCGCTGTTACGGGCAGCCGAGGCATAATCAGGAAGCCTGTCATTCAGTCTCCTGCTGTAATCCCTTTGTTTATAGTTTACACATTTACGGTTGAAGTATGAGCCAAGCCTTCCCGTACTGTTACGGCTCATCATAAAAAGTACAAGCAGGATGACAAAAAGAGCCACTCCTGCTTTAAACAGTAAAAATGTTGTACGGCTTCTGAACCTGATTAGCGGCAGTTTAAGTCCTAAAAATTTCTCTTCCTTCTGAGGCATCACAAATCCTTCGCCTGTTACTTGTTCAAAACTCTTGTGACCAGCTCTGCTGCATCACTGAAGGAAACTGCCGAAAATACCCTCAAACCTGAATTGTCAATTATTTCCTTTGCTTCTTCAGCGTTAGTCCCCTGTAACCTTACAATAACAGGCACATTTATCTCACCTATTGACTTGTAGGCCTCTACCACACCATTTGCCACCCTGTCGCATCGAACGATTCCTCCAAAAATATTAATAAGAATTGCCTTTACATTGGGGTCCTTCAGTATTATCCTGAAGCCTGCTTCTACAGTTTTCGGATTTGCACCTCCTCCCACATCGAGGAAGTTTGCCGGGGCTCCTCCCGAGAGCTTTATTATGTCCATTGTAGCCATTGCAAGTCCGGCCCCGTTAACCATGCAGCCTACGTTACCGTCAAGCTTCACAAAATTGAGGTTGTGTTTTCCTGCTTCAACCTCCACGGGATCTTCCTCGTTGAAATCGCGCATACCAAGAAGTTCGGGATGCCTGAAAAGTGCATTGTCATCAAGCACCAGCTTACAGTCAACTGCCAGCACCCTGTCATCACTTGTTTTAAGTACAGGATTAACCTCAAGAAGCTGGGCATCAATGCCGCTATATGTTTCGTATATGCCCTGAAGGAAATTCTGCATATTCCTGAAAGCTGTGCCTGACAGGCCAAGGTTAAATGCTATATTCCTTGTCTGATACTGCTGCAGTCCGATTGCTGGATCAATCTCTTCAGTAAATATCAGATGCGGAGTCTTTTCTGCAACCTCTTCAATCGACATGCCACCCTCAGGTGAATACATGAAGATATTCCTCCCTGTGTTTCTGTTAAGCAGCATGCTTATGTAAAATTCTTTTGTAGTACCCGGGCCTTTGTAATAAACATCCTGGGCAATAAGCACCTTGTTCACCCTTTTGCCTTCGGGACCTGTTTGTGGTGTAATAAGCTGCATTCCAAGCATATTGCCGGTAATCTTTTCAACATCAGCAAGGGATTTCGCTAGCTTTACCCCTCCCCCTTTTCCTCTTCCTCCGGCATGAATCTGCGCCTTGACAACAAAAAATTCCGATCCGAATTTCTCCTGCAGCTGCCTTGCAACAGTTACAGCCTGTTCCGGTGTTTCAGCAACAAAACCTTCCTGAATATCAACATTATATGCTTTAAGCAACGATTTGCCCTGGAATTCATGAATATTCATAATGCAGCTTTTTACTTGTTAATATTCTCTTTTCCAAAGATTTCAAAGGGAGTAAAATAGCAATAATTATATTATTATTTATTTATTTTCGCATAAAAAATATCATGCGGAAGCTACTAAATTCCGAGCTCGGAAGGAAAAGCATTGATCAGTTCAGGGAAGCAGGCAAATCTCCTTTTATAATAGTTCTTGACAATATAAGGAGCCAAAGCAACATAGGGAGTGTATTCCGCACTGCTGATGCATTCCTTGTTGAAGCGATATACCTTTGCGGGATAACGGCACAACCGCCACATCGTGAGATACAAAAAACCGCACTCGGGGCAACAGAATCAGTTGCCTGGAAGTATTTCGGCACAACAATGGAGGCTGTGCTTGAACTTAAGCAGAAAGGATACACACTTATTGCAGTTGAACAGGCTGATGGAGCGGTGGAGCTTCAGGACCTTAAAATTGAAAATGAAAAAAAATACGCTCTCATATTCGGGCATGAAATTAACGGAGTTGCCCAGGATATTATAGATATCTGCGACTTCTGCACAGAGATCCCTCAGTTTGGGACCAAACACTCATTCAATATCTCTGTCAGTGCCGGAATTGTTCTATGGGAGCTGAGCAGAAAACACAAAAGTAAAAGGGTGTCCGTTTGAGACACCCTTTTATTATATCAATCAGTTTATAGCTTACTGTACTGTTGACTTGAATGTGTCGTCGTTGAAATATTTGCCGAATTCAAGGTCAGTTTTTGCATAACCTTTCCATTTTGCATCTACACCTGCAGCTTCGCGAATACCGTTGAGCATGTAGTTTCTGTCATCAAGACGTGCACCAACAACTCCCTTGAGGTAAGGAACCTTGCCTTTGCATGATTCTTTCATTCCATCGAGCATGACTTTTGCTTTATTAACATCGCCTTTCAGTACAAGAGCAAGTGCATTGTTGAAGCAAGGCTCAGCACCAAAGTAGTTAACTGCTTTGTCATATTCACCCTTTGTGATTGAAATAACGCCCATTCCCCATTTTGATTCAGCAGTTGCAGCAGTCATTGATGTGAAATACTCCTCAGCTTTTGCAAGGTCACCTTTTGCAAGAGCGCCCATTCCGAGGTTATTTTTAACAACATCATTGTTCTCCATTGCTTTTGCTTTCTCAAATGCAGCAACAGCATCATCTGTTTTACCGAGAGCCATCTGGATGCAGCCAATATTATTCTGTGCGCGGATGCATTTCGGGAAAGCAGAAGCAGCTGTCTGGTAGAATTTAAGTTTTTCATTCTGATCGGTTGTAAGAGTTGCTGCATAGAGCATTTCCTCAATTCCGAGAACGCTTGCATCACCTCTCATGGCAGCAAGAATCTGCTCATCACTGCGGCCAACCTTGTCAACATTGACAACCATTTTTGATCTCCTGAGTTTAGGAAGAATGTCAGTTTTCAGGTTTTCATAAGCAGCAGCCATGTTTTTGATCTCTTTTTCACGAACTTCAGGATCAGCATACATTGAAAGAACACGGAGGATCAGGTCTTTGTCAGCCATTGTTGATTGCTCAACTTCTGCCTTGAAACCATCCCAGTCTTCAGCTGTTGTTTTGCCATCAAAGAAACCTGCAGCTTTTGCAGCTTCGATCTTTGAAAACTCCTTCTTGATGAATTTGTCAGCTGTTGTACCCCTGTTACCTGAAAGTTTCTCGTTAAGGTCAAATTTGCCGTCAGGTGAAGCATAAGAGCTTACAACTGTTGTTTTGAATTTGCGGTTCGGGTCAGCATTTACTTCAGCAATATATTTTCTCAAAGCAGCAATATCTTCTGCCTTAAGTTCTTTTGGCTGAAGATCAGACCTGTTAATGATGTAATTGATGTCAGCAACGCCTGTTTCCGGGATAATTCTTACAAATTTATCCTTCATCATAATCGGTTTGCCGTGAATCTGAACAAGTGTTGAAGTTGCGATAACTCCGTCAGCAAGTTTAACAGGGTCGAAGTCAAGACTTGTTGTACCTCTCTGTGCTTTTACTTTCAGTACAAGCTCGGAAATCTTCATGTCCTCCTTGTAAGGAATAGCGCTTGTATAAGTAAAATCGCCACCTGTGTAATTGATAACCTTATTGTTGGCCTGTACGCTTTCGCCCTGGACAACCTGTACTTTATCAAAAGCAATTTCTCCACCTGAATACTTGAGCACAGGTGTTGCTGTCAAAGTGGTTTTCTTATCAAAATAACTTGAGGGGAAGGTACCCTTGATAGTTACTGTAACCATACCAGCATGAGCCTCAAGTACCTTTGGTGTAACATCATACTTGATCTGACTGGCATTCTTTTTCATTTTATTCAGGCCGCTACAACCTGCCATAAGTGATGCGGCAAGGACCAGGATAAAAAAGCTTCTGATTTTTTTCATAGTTAAAAGTGTTATTTGTTTGATATTTCTGAGATATACGTAATAATGAACAAGATAATAATTTTTCTATTATATCGGCAAATTTAAAATAATTATGGAATAATTGAAGCTATTTTTCAAAATTTATTACAACATGACCGTATTCAGACCAGCCTGGTAATCCCCTTCAAATATTGTTTTAACAATCTTATTGTAATGCACCTTATCTTTCACAAAATCAATATTATTGACGTCAATTACGAGATATTTATTCTCAGGATTCTGTCTGAAAAAGGCAAAATAACTTTCCTGTATCGATTGAAGGTATTCCTTCGTTATTCCGGCCTCATATTCACGTCCCCGTTTTTTAATGTTTTTTAACAGGTTCTCAGGAGAAAGATGAAGGTACACATAGATATCGGGTTTCGGAAGACTACCATATATTATATAAAAAATCTGCCTGTAAAGATTGTATTCATCGCCTTCAAGCGTAGAAGCAGCAAATACAAGTGATTTCATGAAGTAATAATCAGCCACCGTGAAGGACTTGAAAAGGTCCTGAGGCTCAAGTTCGTCCTTCAGCTGCTTGTACCTGTTGGCCAGAAAGGAAAGCTCAAGCGGAAAGGAATATTTTACCGGGTCGTCGTAAAATTTGGGAAGGAAGGGGTTGTCGGAAAACTGCTCCAGTATAAGCCTGGCATTAAAATCCTCAGCAATATGCCTGGCCAGAGTAGTTTTACCCGCACCTATATTACCCTCAATTACAACGTAGTTATATCTGCTTTCCATTGAAACGATCAGTTTTTCCTCAGGAACCAAATTTAACAAGAGTATGGCAAAGGGCAATAAAAAAAGAGGTTTATGCAACCTCTTTTTCAGGATAAATTCAAACAAAATCCTTTTATCTGCCCGGGGAAAATATTTGAGTTAGTTTTCCTGCCCGGGATTATGAGCTTTCCTGTCATGATGAGCATGATCCTGATGCCTTTTCTCATGCTGATCGGACTCCTGATGTTTCTTTTCATGATCCTGCCTCGGAGGACGCGGAAGAAGTTCCTTGCGTGAGAGCTTTATCTTACCGGTCTTCTGATCAATCTCAATTATCTTAACCTCAACCTCCTGGCCCTCTTTCAGGACATCTTCAACTGCTGCTGTCTTTTTCCAGTCTATCTCTGAGATATGAAGCAGCCCGTCTTTATTGGGAAGTATCTCAACAAAGGCTCCGAACTGAACTATTGTCTTCACCTTTCCCTTATATATCTGTCCTACTTCAGGTATTGTCACTATCTTCTTAACCCAGTCAAGAGCAGCTGTAATAACCTCAGCATTCTCGCCGAAGATATTTACATCTCCATGACCATCAATCTCTTCCACAATAATTGTTGCACCTGTAACGCGCTGTATTTCCTGTATTACTTTTCCACCAGGACCAATCAGTGCACCGATCATCTCTTTCGGGATTGTAAGCATTTCTATTCTCGGGGCATGAGGTTTAAGCTCAGGACGAGGCTCGGAAATAGTCTGGTTCATAATATTCAGGATATGCATCCTGCCTGCATTTGCCTGGTTGAGAGCTTTTGTCAGTATCTCGAATGAAAGTCCGTCAATCTTGATATCCATCTGGGTTGCAGTTATACCATCGCGGGTACCTGTAACCTTAAAGTCCATATCGCCAAGATGATCTTCATCGCCAAGTATATCCGACAGAACAGCATACTTACCTGTTTTCTTGTCAGTTATCAGTCCCATTGCAATTCCTGAAACCGGTTTTTTAAGTTTCACCCCAGCATCCATAAGAGCAAGTGTTCCTGCACATACAGTTGCCATTGATGATGAACCGTTTGATTCAAGAATATCTGAAACCACCCTTATTGCGTAAGGATTTTCCTCATCAGCCGGCATCATATTCTTGAGAGCGCGAAGGGCAAGATTTCCGTGTCCTATCTCTCTTCTTCCTGTTCCGCGATAAGGTTTTGCCTCACCTGTTGCAAAAGGCGGGAAATTATAGTGAAGGGTGAATTTTTCCGATCCCTTGTTCAATACATCGTCAATAATCTTCTCATCAAGCTTTGTTCCGAGAGTGACTGTTGTAAGCGACTGTGTCTCGCCGCGGGTAAACAGTGAAGAACCATGGGTGGCAGGAAGAGGATCAATCTCACATACAATCTGCCTGATCTCATCAGGTTTCCTTCCGTCAAGACGGACATTGTCATCAAGCACCAGCCTTCTTGAAGCTTCCTTCATTACATCATGGTAATACCTTTTTGCCAAAGTCTCATTTACAGGATTCTCCTCAGTGTACTGAGCCAGAAATTCTGTAATTATGGCTTCAAAAGTTTCAATGCGCTTATGCTTGTCAGCTGTTGATGATTTAGCAGCCTGATAACATTTATCATAAGTTTCATCCCATATCTTTTTCCTGAGGTCTTCATCATTAACCTCATGGCAATATGTTCTTTTAACTGTCGAACCAACCTCCTGAGCAAATTCAATCTGCGCCTTACACATTATCTTAATTGCATCATGCGCAACCTTAAGGGCTTCAATCATATCCTGCTCTGAAACTTCCTTCATTTCCCCTTCAACCATCATAATGTTCTCATAGGTTGCTCCAACCATAAGGTCGATATCTGCTTCCTTAAGCTGGCTTGCGGCGGGATTGATGACAAATTTACCTCCAATGCGTGCAACCCTTACTTCGGAAATAGGACCATTGAAAGGAATGTCTGAAACGGCAAGTGCTGCTGATGCAGCAAGACCTGCAAGCGCATCAGGAATTATATCCATGTCGGCTGAAACAAGGTTAATAGTCACGAAGGTCTCTGCATGGAAATCATCGGGGAAGAGTGGTCTGAGAGCCCTGTCAACGAGCCTTGAAACAAGTATCTCATAATCTGAGGGCCTTGCTTCACGTTTAAGGAATCCGCCGGGGAACCTTCCTGATGATGCATATTTTTCTTTGTATTCAACTGAAAGAGGCATGAAATCGGTATCCTCTTTCGCATCTTTTGCTGCAACAACAGTTGCAAGCAGCATTGTTTTACCCATTTTTAACAGAACAGCACCGTCAGCCTGCCTGGCGAGTCTTCCTGTTTCAAGTGTTATTGTTCTCCCGTCGCCGAGATCAATGATTTTCTCTTTTACTTTAAACATTTAGCTTTTTTATTAATGATTTCTGAAATTACAGAAATGTAAATCAATATGAAAAAAGGCAACTTTTGATTGCCTTTCCTCTCTTATTTACGTAATTTCAACGCTTTTATGATTTCGCGATACCTCTCGATATCCTTCACTTTCAGGTAATCAAGAAGCCTTCTTCTTTTACCAACAAGCTTAACGAGAGCCTGCTGTGTACTGAAATCTTTCTTATTCTTTTTCAGATGCTCTGTAAGATGACTTATCCTGTATGAGAAGAGAGCTATCTGCCCTTCTGCAGTACCGGTATCGATTTCAGACGTTCCGAATGTTTTGAAAAACTCCTGTTTCTTTTCTGTCGTTAAATACATGTCTCTAACCAAAATATTATTAATCCAAATATAAATCGAGTCTCCAATTTTGGAACGCAAAAATAAGGCTTTTTTATGTAAATTGTCAAACAATTTGTGTTTTTTTTAATAAAATCCTGAAATATTTTTTGCAGAGAAGAAAAATATTAACTAAAATTAATGCAACTTCCCTACTATATAAGACGCAAAAACAGGGCCAATCGTTGCGTCTTCAAAACGATTTAACATGCTATTTATCACATAAAAAGCACTATTCGTCAAAATGATTTCTCAGGGCTCAAGAATCAGCTCATTCTGCTCCTTGAATTTCTTCCCGGAACTTAAAAGCGAAAAACCGACGCGGCAATCTAGGCACCTCCTTTTTCTGCAATAACTGTCACGCAGTTGCAGCAAAGCCTGTGACTCAAGGGCTGTGGATATTGTTATTCCTGTTTCGCACCAGTCCCTGATTACTGAATTGTCCTCATATTCTGTTTGTTCCAGTAGCGAAACAGCTCTTTCGGAATACTCAGCCTGTGCCCTTTGTTTCCCGTAAACATACAGAACTGGTACAACCGCGTTAATTATAATTATATCTGCCGATTTCTCTCCTGTCTTCTTGGCCTTTCCCTTTCTGGCAGCCCCGAATGTGTAATGATCATCCCAGTATGATGAAGCCTTCACTCCGAACAAGGTACGCAAGCTTTCAATATCCCTTATCTCAAGGATCTTTGAAAACAGTCCTTCAGGGCCTGACAACATGCCTGCAAGCTGTGAGATCCTTATTGTCGGGAAGTTGGCAGGACGAAGCCTTGCAAATTTCCATATCCAGCCATGAAGCGGTTGAAGTGAATACTTTGAAGACAGGATCTTATATTCTTTTATCAGGTCCCTGTAGTAGGTATCATTGATGGCATCCCTGAACAAGCCCTCACTAAGCATTCCTGCCGTTCCGTATAAAAGAGCTTCCACCTGAAACCTGTTATCGGAATGCCTGCGTATGATCTTCACCGGCAGGGCTCGGGCAAGCATCTCAAAGGGGCCGGTATTTACCCTGAAGCCAAAGTAGCGGGCCAGAACATTGTAAAATGTCTCTTCCCAGTCATTTCCGGTTTTTACAAGCAGCGATTCAATATGCTCCGACTTGGATTCAAGCCGCTCAATAATCAGTGCATCAATCCAGTTGCGTAAAAGAACCGGGCTGTAAGCTGCTAATTCGTCATGACAGGCTATAGCGAAGGGATTGTTTACAAGCGACAGGTATTTATCATATATTGCTTCTTCAAAACAAAGCTCTGTTGTAAGTATTTCTTCGCCTCTTGAATTAAAGATTTTCCTGTCGTTTTTTGCGACGACATGCAATATAATATTATCAAACATGCGATCATGCTGATGGCCATGAATATCGAAATGAGATGACAGTGTATGTATCTCAATATTGCCGGCCCAGATTGTTCCGCCTGATATTATCCTTGCATTGAAAAAGTCAGGTCCGGAGTCGCGGTTATACTCTCCCGGATGCAGGACAGTTATCTGATTCCCTTCATTATCAAGTAATTTATCATGATCGTAAAGACCATACTTCCATATAAAATGGAGGAATTCTTCTTTCATCCCGGCACGAATTTAGAAAACAGCGTTACCTAAAGATAAGAAGAATTTTTTATTGTCGTGCAAGTCATGCAAGTCAGCTGAGACTAAAGACCTGCAAGACCAAAGACCTGTAAGACACCTAGATCAGATTTCTTTCAGCCAGATAGCCTTCCATCTCCTGCTGCACTTCCCGCGCCTTAATTCCGGCTGTCTTTGCAAAGTTCACAGAGCTGTCGGCAAAGATTATGTTCCTTGATGAGTTAACTAGCAGGCCGCATTTGCTGTTCATTCCATATTTTGCGACCTCCTGAAGGCTGCCTCCCTGAGCTCCCACACCCGGTACCAGCAGGAAGTGCTCCGGGACAAGTTTCCTTATGTCCTTAAGTTTTTCGGCTCGGGTGGCGCCAACAACATACATGAGGTTATTAACTGAACCCCACTTCTGCGATACAGTCAGAACACGCTCGAATAATTTTATCCCGTCCTCGTCATGGTACTGGAAATCATCTGCTCCCTTGTTCGAGGTAAGCGCCAGCAAAACTGCCCATTTGTCTTGGTAACTGAGGAACGGTGTTACTGAGTCCTCTCCCATGTATGGAGCTACTGTAACTGCATCAAAGGGCATATTTGCAAGGAACGCATCCGCGTACATTTTTGAAGTATTGCCGATATCTCCCCTTTTTGCATCGGCAATCAGGAAAAGATCGGGATAATTTTCGCAGATGTAGTTTACAGTTTTTTCAAGCGTTGTCCAACCCCTGGCTCCATGACACTCATAGAAAGCAACATTTGGCTTGTAAGCCACTGCAAAACTGTGTGTTGCATCAACAATGAGCTTGTTGAATTCAAATACCGGATCTTTTTCTTTCTGAAGAAATTCCGGAATTTTAGCTGATTCAGAATCCAGTCCGACACAAAGAAATGATCTCTTCCGGACTATGTTCTCGAAGAGTTGTGTGTGATTCATAAATATGTTACTGAATATTGCTCTCTTTTAATCTTTCAGCATTCTCAGCCATCTGAAGCTTGTCAAGCACTTCCTGAATATTTCCGTCAAGTATTGAAGGAAGGTTATAGATGGTCAGGTTAATCCTGTGATCTGTCATCCTGCCCTGCGGATAGTTGTAAGTCCTGATCTTGGCAGAACGGTCACCGGTTGAAACCATTGTTTTGCGCTTGTGTGCTACCTCATCGAGGTATTTCTGGTATTCAAGATTATATAGTCTGGTTCTCAGTTCTTTAAGTGCCTTGTCATAGTTCTTTAGCTGCGACTTTTCATCCTGGCAGGTTACTACAATGCCTGTCGGAATATGTGTAAGGCGAATTGCGGAATAAGTGGTGTTCACTGACTGGCCGCCTGGTCCTGAAGAACAGTAAGTGTCTTTCCTGATATCTTCCTGCCTGAGATCAACATCAAATTCATCAGCTTCAGGAAGAACGACAACAGAAGCTGCTGAGGTATGTATCCTGCCCTGTGTTTCAGTCTGAGGAACCCTCTGTACCCTGTGTACTCCTGATTCATATTTCAGTATGCCATATACTTTATCGCCTGAGACGTTAATTACAATCTCCTTATAGCCCCCGGCTGTTCCTTCAGAGTAGTTGTTAACATCGTATTTCCAGCCCCTCGATTCAAAATATTTCGTATACATCCTGAAAAGATCGCCGGCAAAAATACTTGCTTCGTCACCGCCTGTTCCTGCCCTGATCTCCATAACTGCATTCTTATCATCCTGAGGATCGGCAGGAATAATAAGCATTTTTATCTCTTCCTCCATCTCCGGAAGTTTGGCAGAAAGCTCTTCAATCTCAAGCTTCGCCATTTCACGGAGCTCTTCATCCTTCTCCTTTGACAGAATTTCCTTTGCGCTTTCAACATTGCTCAGGGCTAGCCTATATTTCTCATAAGCTTCAACAACAGGCTGAAGATCCTTGTATTCCTTATTCAGCTTGACATATTTCTTCATATCCGAGAGGATATCGGGCTGTGTAAGCAGATCGCCCACCTCTGTGAAACGGTGTGTCACCCCTTCAAGCCTCTCCAGAATTATATTATTTGCCATGATTACTGAATTTCAGGGTGCAAAGGTACAAAAAAGAGAGATAAACACAAATAAATATCGGCTTATGGGCTCAAAGGCACAAAGGCTCAATGGCTGTTAGGTTGGGGTCCTGTCCTAAAGGGGTTTCGTGCATAACCGTCAACTTAAGGGTAAAATATCTAAAGAATATGTTAGATAAGTTTCCCCTCCTTTTGAAGGAGGGGTGGCCGCAGCAAATTGATTGTTAATTTATTAACAGCATATTTTGCGGCCGGGGTGGTTGATTGGATTGTATCTTTATATCTATATTAAATAATAACATCTTCAACCGTAAAGAACTTAAATACTTCAGAGCCACTTTCAGGAAGAGTTCCACTTCGGCGGAAGTAAAATTATGGGAGATGTTGAAATCCAGAAAAATAGATGGAATTAAATTCAAAAGAATTTAAACAGGATAATTGAGCAGATGTGACAATCAAATCAACCACCCCGGCCGGGAAGCAAACTACTTATAATATTCATAATTATGGAGCCCGGCCACCCCTCCTTCAAAAGGAGGGGAGAATTTATGATAGCTATCTCTCTATAGAACGACTCTTAGGTTGACGGCTGTGGATTGGTTAATACTCAAATAATCCGAATTCGGATTTTATTGTCAGCTTCTTTTTTTCAAAAGCTTCACAATGACCTATTATTCTCGCATCCAGATTGAAACCGGCTGCAATATCAATTATCCTGTCAGCCTTATCAGCTGTTGTGTAAATCTCAAAACGATGCCCCATGTTGAATACCCTGTACATATCCTTCCACGGATTGCCCGACTGTTCATGTATAATATTGAAGAGCGGAGGAACAGGGAACATATTATCCTTGACAACATTCATATTATCGATAAAATGCAGCACTTTTGTCTGTCCGCCCCCTGAACAATGAACCATGCCGTGGACAGCAGGCCTCATCTCTTCAAGTATCTGCCGGATTACCGGCGCATAGGTTCTTGTGGGTGACAATACAAGTTTTCCGGCATTTATCCCAAGTTCTTCAATAGTATCGGTAAGCTTGAACTTCCCTGAGTAAATAAGGTCGTAAGACAACTGAGTATCAAGGCTTTCAGGATATTTTGCTGCAAGGTAGGTGGAGAAAACATCATGCCGTGCCCCGGTAAGACCATTGCTTCCCATGCCACTGTTGTACTCTTTCTCATACGTTGTCCGGCCTGAGGAGGAAAGTCCTACAATAACATCACCAGCTTGAATGTTGTGGTTTGAGATTATTTCTGAGCGTCTGACCCGGGCAACAACAGTTGAATCAACAACAATTGTTCTCACAAGATCTCCTATGTCGGCAGTCTCTCCCCCTGTCGACCATATTCCGATCCCGAGCTGCCTCAGCTCTTCAAGTACCTCTTCCGAACCATTAATTACTGCCGAAATGACCTCACCCGGAACATGAAACTTATTTCTGCCGATTGTAGATGAAATAAGTATATTATTATATACGCCCACGCACAGGAGATCATCAAGATTCATCACAATAGCATCCTGGGCAATGCCTTTCCACACGGAAAGATCATTTGTCTCCCTCCAATAAACATAGGCCAGTGATGATTTTGTACCGGCACCGTCGGCATGCATTATGTTGCAGTACTCACTGTCTCCTGCCAGAAGGTCAGGAACTATCTTGCAGAATGCTTTGGGGAACAGACCTTTGTCTATGTTTCTTATAGCAGCATGAACGTCTTCTTTCCCTGAAGAAACCCCTCTCCTGCTGTATTTGGAATCTTTTGTCATTTTCTGAAATCAGCCAGCAAATATAACAAAAAGGATATTCAGGATCGACAGATAATTTTACTTTCCATCTTCATATACCCATTCTATGGCCTGTTTAAGAAGCCTTCTGAAATCCGGGTTTTTAAATGTTGGCACATCATGGCCGCTCTGTATTGTCACAACCCTTGATTTTCCGTAGGTTTTTGACCAGCCGATAACATTATTGCTGGCAGCCTCGTCAGTAGTCAACAGCACCTTCACACCCGGCTCAACATAGTATCCTTTATATGCTTCATCAAATACTTCAAAATCCTTTATGCCCCGGGTAACAGGATCCTTTTTGTCTGCAATACTGACTTTAAAATGCAGGTCGTGCTGATAGGTGCAGGGCTTATATTCCTTGCCGTTCACAACTGTGGGTTTGTGAAAATACTTCCCGCCGATTATATTAAAATATTCCGGCCAGTCGTCAAATGCACAAATACTGTGATGCAGAGCTATAAGTGGCTTCCCGCTGCCAATGCATTCTGAAAAGTTTGCAGCCTGTTCAGGAGTTATTTTCTGCCACATGTGATAAAAGACAAGAACATCATATTTCCCCCGGTTTTCAGGCAGGAACATATCAAAAGCAGCAGGAAACTCAGAAACCGAATATGTAATTTGCGGACCGATACTTTCAAACATCTTATTGAATTCCTCATGTTTGTAATCATGTCCTCCTGTTACAACAAGTACACGGATTTTTCCGGCTGCTGCAGTTGAATTCCCGGGAAAAAAAGTAAACACCGCCAGTACAAAAATAAAAAACAGTCTGTATCTCATAATGTTAACTTATAATCCACCTCATGCCTTTTTCCGGATGTCGGTAGCCGGTTGCCGGTTGCCGGTAATTATTTCTTTGGCGCTTCATAATCGGTCCTGAGCACCCTGAATTCAGTACGCCTGTTTATCTGGTGTGCAATTTCCTTCTGTTCGTCACTTGTCAGTGTGTTGATATACTGTTCAGTAAGAACGCTTCCGGTTCTCAGGAATGGATTCTGTGCAATTATTGTTGCATCAACTGTTTTTGGAGTTGACTCACCATAACCTTTTGCCGATAAACGTTCAGGCTCTATACCTTTATCAATAAGGTACTGAACAACAACCTGAGCCCTTTTCTGTGACAGATCCTGGTTATATTCCTCTGTATCACGTGAGTCGGTGTGCGACATCAGCTCTATTGTAACATTAGGGTTATCATTCAGTGTCTCAACAAGTTTATCAAGAGAGACCATTGATTCAGGCCTGAGGTCCCATTTTCCGAAATCATACAGGATATTGGGCAGTTCAATAGGTTTATCTATTGCTGTCAGAAGTATTGTAACCATGAAGTCACGGCTCTTGTCCTGACCCTTTGTTGTTTCTTTCTCCTTGCCGTTCAGGTAACCTTTTTTAGAAGCAAGGAAGATATAGTCGACATCCTGTTTAAGGGAAAATTTGAAATCGCCTCCATTACCTGTTTCTGCTTGCAGGTTAGAACCATCGCTTGCTATAAGCTGAACCACTGAAGCAGGGATAGCTGCGCCTGTCTTTTCATCCTTAACAAGTCCCGTAACACTGAATTTCAACGGAGGCAGTTCAAAGGCATACAGGTCATCATTTCCTTTTCCCTTGCGGGTTGAAGCGAATATTCCTTTTTCGGCATCATTTTCAAAGATGATCCCGAAATCATCTGCACTGCTGTTAATCGGCGGTTTCATATTATTCACCAGCCAGCTGCCGTCAGGCTGGGCCACTGCCCTGAAGATGTCGAGTCCACCCATGCCAATATGACCGTCAGACGAAAAATACAGAGCCCCGTCATTTCTTACGTAAGGGAACAGTTCATCGCCGGGTGTGTTTATATCCGGTCCAGGGTTCACCGGCTTTGACCATACATCGCCTCCGGCTGTCCTTGTTGTCATCCAGATATCCTTTTTGCCAAAGCCTCCGGGTATGTCGGATACAAAATACAGTGTTGTACCATCGCTCGAAAGTGCCGGATGAGCTGCCACAAGCGAATCAGGGAGTATCTTTGCATTTTTAGCTTCGCTCCAGGAATCACCCGAGCGTGTTGAGTGCATTATCACACAGCCTTTCTTTTCTCTTTTGCCGGCTTCACAACGAGTGAAGAACATTTCCCTGAAATCGGCAGTAAAGACCGGTGTGCCATCCTCAAATTCACTGTTAAGACCTTCAACAGGTACCGGAGTGCTCCACTTCGATTTTTTATCTATCCGGCTTTCAAAAATATCAGTATAGCTTTGCCCGGTAGCCCCGTGTGTCTTGCTTCCGGCGGCATCATCGCGGGAGGATGTAAAATATATCAGGCTGAAATCATCGCGGCCATAAGCAGGGCTGAAATCGGATTCCCTTGAATTTATATCCTTCAGATCATCAACCTTATAAGCCTCAGGATTACGGCTCCATTCAAGGGCGAGTTCACACGCTCTTATCTGCTGGTCTGCCCTGGCATCAGAAGGAGCTATCTGCTTGTACTTCCGGAATTCGTCAATTGCGGCCTGGTATTTACCGTTCTTTTTTACCGATTCGGCAAGCCAGTACTGAGCGTCAGGCTTTGACACTGAAGATTTTACAGCTAATTTATACCAGGTTTCTGCATTTTTCGGATCATTTATAAGCCTGTAGCACTCACCTATCATGAATACAAGCTCGGTGCGTGTGTTTTTATCTGATTTGGATGTCTTTGAATATGCATCCTTGAACTGATCTGTAGCTTCATAATACTCGCCGGCGTAATAAGTTTCATAAGCCCTCTCGATCTTCCTTTTCTGAGCAGAAAGGTCCGGGATAAGGATCATGCAGACAATAAAAAGTATTATGTTTTGCTTCATAGAATTCTTATTAAACAGACCATAAAAGTAATCATTTTAATATTTGCCGGGATAGTATAAAACGATGCCATGAAGCATTTATTATAAAAAGAGAGGACTCCGCGACGAAGTCCTCCCCTTTAACCATGAACAAAAACCCCAGGTTTTTATCTTGTGAAAAGAAGCTCTCTGTATTTAGGAAGAGGCCATATTTCATTATCAACGATAAGTTCAAGCTTATCTATATGGTACCGGATCTCATCGAGATAAGGCTTAACTTTGTTCTCATAAGCCAGTGCTTTTTTGTATGAGTCTTCAATTACGTTTGCCTTCTTGCGTTCTTCAATCATATCATTTACAAGTCGTTTTATGCTTGAAATATGATCAGAGATTGTTACAATCATTTCCTTTCTGGCACCAGCCAGACGCTCAAATTCAATATCACTGAAGACTTCCTTCAAACCTTTTACATTCGCAATAAGAGTTGTCATGTAAGTAATGCCAGTGGGCACAATATGGTTGATAGCAAGATCGCCGAGAACACGCGCTTCAATCTGAACCTTCTTTGTGAATTTCTCATATTCCACTTCAACGCGGCTTTCAAGCTCCTTGTCGGTCAGGATTCCTGAAGAAACAAGTACCTTTCTTGAACCCGGAGTAAGGTAACGGCCTATTGATTCAGGTACGCTCTTTATATTGCATAATCCTCTTTTGGCGGCTTCAGCATGCCATTCCTTGCTGTAACCATCGCCCTCGAACAAAATCCTGCCTGACTCGAGAATATATTTCTTAAGAACCTGGAAGATAGCCTCATCCTTGTTTCTTCCCTTGTTTATTATGACGTCAACATCTTTTTTAAACTGACGGAGAGATGAAGCAACCGCAGCATTGAGCACTATCATTGCTCCGCTGCAGTTTGCTGATGATCCAACAGCCCTGAATTCAAACCTGTTGCCTGTAAAAGCAAACGGAGATGTCCTGTTCCTGTCAGTATTGTCGAGAAGTATTTCAGGTATTTTTCCAATACCAAGTTTCAGTTCGGTTTTCTGGGCAGGGGTCATCTTCCTGTCAGTAACCTTGTGGGCAATATTGTTAAGCATTTCATTCAGGTACGACCCTAAAAACACTGAAATTATAGCAGGAGGAGCCTCATGTCCACCAAGGCGGTAAGAGTTTGATTCATTCATCACAGAAGCCCTGAGGAGGTCATTGTTCTCATTCACAGCTTTAACGACATTCACAAGGAAAGTCAGGAACTGGAGGTTTGTTTTAGGATTTTTACCGGGGGAAAGCAGGTTTACTCCGGTGTTTGTAGCCATTGACCAGTTATTATGTTTTCCTGACCCGTTAATGCCGGCAAATGGTTTTTCATGAAACAATACCCTGAACTTATGCTTGCGGGCAACCCTTTTCATTATATCCATGAGGAGCTGGTTGTGGTCGACTGCAATGTTGACTTCCTCAAATACAGGAGCACACTCAAACTGGTTTGGTGCAACTTCGTTATGGCGTGTTTTAACAGGTATGCCGAGCTTATAGGATTCACATTCGAAGTCTTCCATGAAACTCATTACTCTTTCAGGGATTGAACCGAAATAGTGGTCGGACAGCTGCTGATCCTTGGATGACTGGTGCCCCATCATTGTTCTATCGGCCAGGACAAGGTCGGGACGTGCATAGTACAATGCTTCATCAATAAGAAAATATTCCTGTTCTATACCCAGTGTGGAATAAACCTTAGTAACATCCTTGTCAAAGTACTGGCATACATCAACTGCAGCCCTGTCGAGTTCAGTTAATGTTTTAAGCAGAGGAGCCTTGTAATCAAGGGCTTCTCCGGTGTATGAAACAAAGATTGTAGGAATACAAAGGGTTGTACCTACTATGAAAACAGGTGACGAAACATCCCAGGCAGTATATCCCCTTGCCTCGAAGGTATTTCTGATTCCACCGCTCGGGAAACTTGATGCATCGGGTTCTGACTGAACCAGAACTGCTCCTGAAAATTTCTCCACTACCCTGTTATAATCGCCTATTTCAAGAAAGCCGTCGTGTTTTTCTGCTGTTCCGTCAGTGAGAGGATGGAACCAGTGAGTGTAGTGAGTGGCGCCCTTTTCAATTGCCCAGGCTTTGATGCCTGTGGCGGCCAGCTCTGCCTCCTGCCTGGTGAGTGATTTGCCTTCATTAATTACTTTCTTTATTACTTTATAAGCCTCATTGGACAGGTAATGCTCCATTTTCGGCAGGTCAAAAACATTCTCTCCGAAATAATCGGAAATTACAGGAGAAGGGACTTTCACTGCAACAGGCTCCCTGTTGAATACTTCCCTTAATGCACTAAATCTGAGTTCCGCCATTTTTTTAATCGTTTTTTAGGTTTAATGCTTCAAAGATATGCTTTTTTTGATACACACCCCCTATTTTTTTATATTATTTTTATTTTTTCTTACTTTTTCTCCTGAATACCCCCCTTTTTTAGCCCCTTTATCATTTTTTTCTTATGTTTTTTAATTTTCCAGAAGCTGTTCCTGTAATACCGAAGAAAAATGACTTTTCTTCAACCCGCATTTAAACAGGTATTTGCTACAGAAATTTTCTTATATTTGTCGCCTGTATTTTTAAAGGTATAATTTCAGTAATCAATTAAGGATATATTACATGTCAACACTTCAATTTTTGCGTGAGAAAGCCGGTGTGCTTGTGGCTGTTGTTATCGGAGTCTCGTTGTTTATTTTCGTAGTCAGCGACTTCTTTGGAAACGGAAGAGGTCAGAGACTGAGACAAAAGGAATATTATGAATTAGGCACAATCGGTGATGAATCTGTTTCATATCAGGACTATGAACAGAGGCTGCAGAATCTGTATGAGATTTATAAACTTTCAGGCAGGGACCTTGATGAAAACACAACAGAACAGGTTCGCGAACAGATGTGGCAGCAGATGGTCAGGGAGACAATCCTTGACAGACAGTATTCAAAACTTGGTATTGGTGTCAGCACCGAAGAACTTGATGAGCTTGTTTTCGGAAACAATCCGCACATGATAGTGCAGCAGCTGTTCACTGACCAGCAGACAGGCATGTTCAACAAATCATTCATGGTTAATTTCCTGAAGCAGACTGAAGTTGATGAAACAGCAAAAAAATACTGGCTCTTCTTTGAAGATGAGATTGTAAATGAAAGAATGAATTCCAAATACAACACTTTTGTGTCAAAAGGGCTCTATGTTACATCAAAACAGGCTGAATTTGACAAGACACTTTCAGAGAAGACAGTTGATTTCAGTTATATAATGAAGAATTACAATACAATTCCTGATTCATCTGTAACAATAACTGAGAGTGAAATTACAGCATACTTTGAAAAAAACAAGGAGAGCTATAAAAGAAGTGCAGTCAGGGACATTGAATATATTGCCTTTGATGTTGTTCCATCTCCTGAAGATTTGAAGCAGACTGAAGACTGGATTAACAAAGTGAAGGAAGAATTCAGGACAGCAGCTGATCCTGTTGATTTTATTAACCTTACTGCTGATTCGCGTCATATTGGATTCTTCTATCCCATTGATAATGTTTCTGAGACCCTCAGGGAATTTGTGAAAAAAGAAGATACGAACAGCATTTACGGACCATATATTGAAAATGATTCATATAAGCTTGCCAGGCTGCTTGCTGTAGAACAAAGGCCCGATTCAGTCCATGCACGTCATATTTTAATATCAGCAGGCACAACAAGGACACTTGAAGAATCGAGAAAGATAGCCGACAGCCTTGTTGCTGTTATAAAAAAGGGCAGTGCTAAATTTGAAGATCTCGCAAAATCTGTTTCTGACGACCAGGGTTCTGCCCAGATAGGCGGCGACCTTGGATGGTTTACCGAAGGCAGAATGGTTGTTCCTTTCAACAATGCATGCTTTTCAGGGAAAAAAGGAGACATTAAAACTGCCGAAACAACTTTCGGTGTTCATATCATCGAAATTCTTGCACAGTCGAAGACCTCGAAAAAATACAATATCGGGTATATAGACAGAAAAATAATCCCAGGTTCACAGACCAACCAGAGGATCTACAGTGAGGCAAGCCAGTTTGCCGGAACAAATAATACCTATGAAAAATTCAATAAGGCAGTTGCCGAGAATAAACTCAACAAGAGGGTTGCCAACAATGTGATTCCTCAGCAGAAGACACTTCCGGGACTCGAGAATCCACGCTATCTCATAATGTCGCTTTTCAATGCAGAAAACGGTAGTATTATTCTTGACAATAACCAGCAGGCAGTATTTGAGATTGGTGACAAGTATGTTGTTGCATATTGTACAAAAATACAGGAAGACGGTTATGCCGACTTAAAAGATGTTGAAGCTGATGTAAGGTTTGCCCTGCTTAAGGACAAAAAAGCAGAGGTAATCTCCGAAGAATTCAGAAAGAATTCAGGTGACGGCAAATCTCTTGATGCTGTAGCTTCCGCAATGGGACTTACAGTTCAGGATGCGGCTCAGGTTAACTTCAGATCATACTCAGTTCCTGGTCTTGGTACTGAACCTGCTCTTGCAGCAGCTTCTTCAGTATCGGCTCAGGGTGTTATATCTGGTCCGGTAAAAGGAACCAACGGAGTATTTCTTCTTACTGTCAATAATTCTTCATCAGCCCAGGCTGAAGATATCAAAACAATACAGAAAAGACTTGCAAGCACCTACCAGATGAGAGGAAGCTATGAAGCTTATGAAGCTTTGCGCAAGGGTGCAGATATAGTAGACAAGAGATATAAGTTCTATTAGCAGTTAATATTACCTGATATACAGAACCCCTTTCCGTCGTATGGCGGGGAGGGGTTTTTTGTTTTGGGGAAGGCGGTGGGGCTTCGCCGTAATTCATTGTAATAAGCCCTGCGGGCGTAATTTGCTTCGCTGTAATTCGTTGTAATTAAATACCTGTTGCTACCCTCTGAGTCCTTTGTGTTACGCCGAAGGCGCCTCTGTGAACTCTGTGGTTAAAAGGAATTTTCCATAGTTTCCAGTTTCTCGCAAAGGCGCAATTGCTCAAAGGTAATTTGCGCTTCACGCGTAATTTAGCCCTGCGTGCGTAATTCGCTGCGCTGTAATTCATAATTATTAGCCCTGCGGGCGTAATTTGCTTCGCTGTAATTCGTGGTAATTTGCGCTTCGCGCATAATTTGGCTTCGCCGTAATTTATAGTAATTAAGTAAATCGGATTACAATGAGCGGCTTTGCGAGATAGCAAAAAAAAAGAGCCACAGTTTCCTGTAGCTCTTAATTTAAAGTCGGCGACGACCTACTCTCCCGTTTTCACAGTACCATCGGCGCTGGCAGGCTTAACTTCTCTGTTCGGAATGGGAAGAGGTGGGACCCTGCCGCTATAGTCACCTAAAGATCTTTGAAGCTTGAAGTCCGGAGTACGGAGTCCGAAGTACGAAGAATGTTTCTTCCTGACTTCTTGCTTCCGTCTTCCGTCTAATGACTTCTGACTTCCAAATATCATGACACATCGGAAAGTAAGTTAATAAAATCTGCCTCAGAAAGCTCACGGGTAATTAGTACTGCTCAGCTTTGACGTTACCGCCTTTACACCTGCAGCCTATCAACGTCGTAGTCTTCAACGACCCTTAAGGGAGATCTCATCTTGAGACGAGCTTCGTACTTAGATGCTTTCAGTGCTTATCTCTTCCAAACATAGCTACCCTGCGATGCAGCTGGCGCCACAACAGGTACACTAGAGGTCTGTCCAACACGGTCCT
>JAKLDT010000030.1 GCA_022703405.1 Bacteroidota bacterium
CTCCCACGATCTTGGTCCGTCAGGCCTTGGATACGATGTCATGTAAACAGCAGTGCCTGCAACAGGAAAGGCTCCTTTCCCGCCTGCTATCCTGTCTCTTATCTCACCACCGGTTCCGGTTGAAGCTCCGTTGAAAGGCTCAACAGTAGTAGGGAAATTATGTGTTTCAGCCTTGATAGAAAGAACTGATTCATAGTCTGTTATCTTGAAGTAATCAGCTGTGTCCTGTGTTGCCGGAGCAAACTGCTCAACCTCCGGTCCCTCTATAAAGGCACAGTTGTCCTTGTATGCCGATACTACATGATTGGGATTGGTGCGGGTTGTGTCTTTTATCATCTGGAAAAGCGTCCTGCTCTTTTCCCTGCCATTAATTATGAAGCTGCCATTGAATATTTTATGCCTGCAATGTTCCGAGTTAACCTGGGAAAAGCCAAAGACTTCACTGTCAGTTAGTTTTCTTCCAAGTTTTTTACTGAGTTTTTCAAGATATTCAACCTCTTCATTATTGAGAGCCAATCCTTCTCTGTGGTTGTATTCAGCAATGTCCTCAATATAAACAACAGGTTCTGCCTGCCTTTCAATTGTAAAAATATCCTGGCTGAGACCTTTGTAGAGTGACTGAAGCATGGGATCGTGATGTTCCTTTTTGCCTGATACCGGATAGAACTCTTCAATCCTTGCTATCCCTCTGATGCCCATGTTCTGGGTTATTTCAACTGCATTTGTGCTCCAGGGAGTTATCATCTCCTTTCTCGGACCGACAAACTGACCTTCTATACTATCTTTCATCAGCTGTCGTGCATCACCGAAAAGCCATTCAAGCTTTTTAATGTCCTTTTCCGGCAGTTCTGAGCTGGTACCTGCAGTAATTATGTTTCCTGATTTGCACTCAAAAAATAGGATCATTTTAATATGATGTAAATGATTGGTTTATAGTATTTTGTAAGCGATATCGCATGATCTGCGCCATGTTGTAAATATAAGTCAAGAAAAGATAATATACTAATCATATCTCAGCCAGACCACTTCTGATCAGCAAGGCCTCTGTTGAAGGCTCCTTACCTCTGAACCTGAGATAAAGGTCCATTGGTTTTTCTGATCCTCCTTTCTCGAGGATATTCTTTCTGAACGATGCAGCCACTTTTTTGTTGAAAATGCCATTTTTAGAAAAGAAGCTGAAAGCATCCGCATCAAGCACTTCAGCCCATTTATATCCATAATATCCTGCTGCATAGCCGCCGGCGAAAATATGACTGAAGGAACAGCTTGTATTTGTTCCGTCAACAGGCGGGAATAACTCTGTTTTATCAGCAGCATTCTTTTCAAATTCTGCGACGTCTTTTTTCAAAGGATTATCGACAGTATGCCATGCCATATCGAGGAAACCAAAACCGAGTTGCCTGTAACAGGCATAACCTTCATTGAATTTTGCGGCTTCTTTTATTTTCCTGATGATGTTCAGTGGTATTTTCTCACCTGTCAGATAATGAAAGGCCCATTGCTCAAGCCACTCTTCCTCATAGGCATAATTCTCCATGAATTGTGATGGCAGTTCAACAAAATCGCGTGCTACATTAGTGCCTGACAGGCTTTCATAACTGCATTTTGAAAGCATTCCGTGAAGTGCATGTCCGAATTCATGGAGGAAGGTTGTAAGTTCACTGAATGTCAGAAGTGAAGGTTTTGTGTCAGTAGGCCGTGTGAAATTTGTAACAATTGAAATATGAGGCCTGATATCAATTCCGTTCAAGGTTTTCTGTTCACGGTAGCTTGTCATCCAGGCACCACCGCTTTTCCCCTGCCGGGGATGATAGTCAAGATAAAGGATTGCAAGGAATGAACCGTCATCATCATATACCTCATAGGTTTTTACTTCCTTGTGATAAACAGGTATAAGTGCGTTCAGCCTGAAAGTCAGGCCATACAGTGAATATGCAAGCCCGAAGATGGCTTTTTCTGCATTTTCGAGCCTGAAATACGGCTTAAGTTCCTCATCGTCAAAATCATAAAGTTCCTTTTTGAGTTTTTCCGAATAATATGCCCAGTCCCATCTTTCAATGCTTTCAGTGAAATTATGTTTTAAAGCAGTTTTTTTGATCTTCTCAAGATCGCGGTAAGCAGCAGGTTTTGAAGCTGTATATAGTTTCTCAAGCAGATCGTAAACCTTTCCGGGGCTGTCTGCCATCCTGTCTGTAAGAGCCATTGAGGCATAAGTTTCATATCCAAGAAGCCTGGCAAGTTCAAGTCGCAGATTCACTATTCTTATTACATGTTCCCTGTTGTCATGCTTATTTCCATTGAAGCCCCTTGAGGAATAGGCTTTCAGCATTTTTTCCCTCAGATCGCGTCTGTTTGAATATTGCATAAACGGTACGTAACTTGGATAATGCAGTGTGAACAGCCATCCAGCTTTGTTTTTTGATTTTGCTTCAATTTCTGCTGCTTCCGCAAGGCTTTCCGGCAAACCTTCAAGATCCGACCTGTCAGAAATTATCAGTTCCCATGAGTTTGTTTCAGCCAGTACATTCTCGTCAAACCTGAGCGACAGCGTTGACAGTTCTTCAGTTATTTCCCTGAATCTCAGCTTCTGATCCTCATTAAGTGCAGCTCCGCCCAAAATAAAGTTCTGATACTTTTTATGCAGAAGCATTTTCATTTCAGAACTCAGTTCAGTATTACTGCAGTTTCCGAATATATTTTTGATTCGTTCGAAAAGTACCGGATTAAGAGTTATATCATTAGAGAATTTGGTCAGGACAGGAGCAAGTTCCCGGGCAACTGACTGCAGCTCCTCACATGTTTCTGCGCTGTTCAGATTGAAAAGGATCAGTGTAATACTTCCGAGGGCTTCACCAGCTCTTTCAAGCGCTTCGATTGTGTTCTCAAAATCAGGAGGCTCGTTGTTCGTGCATATCCTGCTTATTTCATCTTCAGCAATACTGATAGCCTTTTCAACAGCTTCCCTGAAATGATCTGTTTTAATTAAGTCAAAAGGAGGGGTGCCGAAGGGCGTGTCCCAGTGTTCAAGCAAAGGATTGTTTTTCAGACTCTTATTAGTCATCATCTTCATCTTTATTACCTATACCTGCAAACCATGCCGGATATTTTTCATTTCCTCTTGCAGCAAACCAGAGTATCCTGTTGAGCAGGTCGTCATTTCCTTTATCGATGCCGTCAAATTCAGGCAGCATGCTTTTTTCAGCAAAGTATTTTGCCTTTCCCGAAAGTGCCTGGAGGTCAGGATTCATTTCATCAAGTGGTATATTATTCAACAGCGCTGTATATGGAGTTTTGTCGATCACTGAGGTGAAGCAGTTTACCATAGGAGGCGCTATTGCATCCTGGATATTCATTGGCGGAATTCCCAGTATCTGTTCAATTGTCCTCACAATTGCCGGCTGTGTGTAATATGTATGTATTGTTTTCTTAAGCCTTGAATAGGGACTTATTACAAGTGAAACTGTGCGGTATGCAGAAACATGATCCCATCCGGCCTGTGAATCGTCTTCAACAACAAATATTACAGTGTTTTCCCAGAATCTGCTTTTCGAAAATGCTTCAACGATCTTGCCGAGTGCATAGTCATTGTCGGCAACCATTGCCCTTGGTGTTGGCACACCAGGCCTTGTTCCTGCAGTATGGTCATTTGGCAGCGCCACAATCATCAGTCCGGGCAGCTTGTCTCCATCCATTTTTTCAAATTCATTTAGCTCCTTTATCAATGCATCAGCCCGCATAACATCAGTGAAAACATTGCTTCCATACGATGGATAGGTCTGACTGAGTATTGGTCTTACGGGATCAATTGTGGTAACATTTGTGAATTCAACTTTCTGACCGGACTTGTACATCCGGTATACCTTTGTCCAGTTGAGTGTGTCACTTACCCTGGGCAGGGATGCTTCTCCATATATCATTACTGATTTTCCGTGTTTCATTGCATTATCCCACAAGAATCCGGATGGTGCATATACGAGGGCATCTGTCTGGGCATGCGGATAACTCCTGAACCAGGCACTCATGTTTTTTTCAATATAGTCAGTCACAATTGCAGCATCAGTCCACTGGTGACCTTCGGCAGAGCATTTGCCTGAGACGTGGAAATTGTCGAGCAGCAGGAATTCTTCAGCAAGTTTATGGGTATTCGGTGTTATTTCCTTCCCGAAAATGCAAAGGCCCGGATCGCCGTCACCCTGTTCCATGTCGCCCAGTATCTGGTCGTATGTTCTGTTCTCCTTTATAATATATACAACATGTTTGAATACAGAAGGTTCACCTACCCTTTCGGGCACAGGTTTCGGCACAGCATCGGCCCTTGGAGCCTCTCTGCCTGCCAGTGAACGGGAGAGGTCGTTCAGAGCTATAACCGTGTCGGTGAATGCTGAGAGTTTTTTAAGTTCTTTTACAGGAATTACTGAAACGGAGGTCAGCATTTTGTGTGAATTGTACACAATGTTTGATGTTGAGCTGGTAATATTTCCTGCCAGTGCCCCGGCGCCTTCAAGGTTGGTTACATAAATGCTGCCGGTTTTTGTAATTGTCACTGATGATGGATATGCGCCTGTGGGGATGAAGCCCATGAGGCGGTTTTTCTGATTTTTCCCCGGCGGTACAAGCTTGTCTTTCATTGATATAACAGCCAATGCATTATCCATCCCGTTTGCCACAAATAAAGTCTTCTCATCCTTTGAAAGGCACAGACCATTTGGAGAGTCACCGAAAAATGGATTGATATCAGGCTGAAGCCTTACGCTGATTGTCTCTTCAACAAGGTCCTTCTTGGTGCTGATTACTGAAATATTGTCGCTGTTGGAGTTAGTCACATAAACATATTTGCCAGATCTGTTGCTTATTATCTCGTTCGGATGGAGTCCTGTGATTATTTCTTTTATTATTCTGCCATCTGTCGGATTGATTACAGTCACACTTCCTTCCCGTGTTCCTCCTCCTGTGCTATTATTAACTCTTGCACTTCCCCAGGGCACACCTGCAACTTCCGTATCACCCTTTTCCGGATGTCTTCCAGCCCAGTTTGTGACGTATAGCTTACCTGCTGCCATGGTAAGTCCATAGGGCGCTACACCAGGATCTGTCACCCATATTGTATCTCCTTCGGGCAGGTTCTGCTTTATTACTTTATTGTTGCCGTTCAGAACCACGTACAGCACTTCCTGCTTTCCCTCGCGTTTTACAAGTATTTCATTCGGCAATGCTGTTGCTGCCTTATTTTCAGGCATATACATGAATCTTCTTGCAAATTCAGCTTTCACACCATCCCATCTGGCCGATACCACATACGATTTCGACTGCCTTCCGACAATACTCCAGAATACTTCAATACCCTCAGAACCTGAATACCATTGTATTCCCGAGTAGCTGTTAGTGCCACCTGCAATGACGGGGGCTGATGAGTTCTTTAGTATGAATTTTACCTTGTTGTCTGTTGTACTTATGAATACAAGGCTTGATCGCTCCATTACTGCAAGCCATTTTCCGTCGGGGGAGAGGGCTGCATCCATTGCATGGCTCTCCTGGATTGCATCACCGAAGGGTATCTGAATACCTGCCGGCTGAATGAACCTGTCATAAGGAAGTGAGATTCTTCCGGCACCGGGAGCAAAGGGATCTTCTATCGGCTGGGAGCCGGCTGAAAGAAAGAAAAGAAGTAAAACTGATGTAAGTAAATATTTCATGGCTGCAATTATTTTTTGTTTTCAGGCGATAAAATTACAATAATATAAAGAAAAAAGGGTGCTCATTTCTGGCACCCTTTTATAATTTAAAACGGCAAATCGCTTAGTTCATCAATATCAGGAGGCAGATCTTCAATTGCCGGCCTCTGAGGGGCTGCCTGATCCCTGCCCTGACCCGATACCCGTTCAATTTTCCAGGCATCAAGGTTTGTAAAGTAATTGACTTTACCATCACGTTCCCATCTGTTTCCCTTAAGGTTAAACCAGATTTTAACTTCCTCATTCATAAACGATTCATTTATGAGGTCGCATTTGTCCTGTATGAGCTGGAATTTTATGTAGTCGATAAAGACTGCTGTTCCTCCGGCTTCTTTTTTCTCAATGACAAATTCCCTTTTTCTGAATTTATCACTAACCTGGTTTACAGGTGCGATGTCAACTATTTTTCCTGTTATTTCAAATGCCATAATATGTTATTCTGCATTATCGTTGATAACTATTTTTTCAATCCTGTCACCCTGCTTAATCTTGTCAATAACATCAAGCCCCTCATATACTTTGCCAAAGCAGGTATGCTGCCTGTCGAGGTGTTTTGTGTTATTACGGCTGTGGCAGATGAAGAACTGGGAACCACCGGTGTTTCTTCCGGCATGTGCCATTGAAAGAACGCCGCGGTCATGATACTGGTTGCCGCCTGTAAGCTCACATTTGATTGTATAGCCCGGGCCTCCGGTTCCTGTTCTTGGATCACCCTGTGTTTTTGAAAATGGACAGCCTCCCTGGATAACGAAATCAGGTATAACCCTGTGAAATGCGAGGCCGTCATAGTAACCTTTCTTTGCAAGAGTTACAAAGTTTTCCACAGTATTGGGCGCATCAGCTTCATAAAAGCTGACCTTCATAACACCCTGAGCTGTATGTATTTCGGCTGTTTTTCCCATATTATTTTAAAATTTCAAGAAGCTCCACGTCGAATATGAGTGTTGAGTATGGCTTGATTACATCACCTGCGCCATTCTCTCCGTAAGCGAGATTCTGAGGAATATAGAGCTTGAATTTTGAGCCAACAGGCATAAGCTGAAGAGCTTCTGTCCAGCCTGCAATAACTCCTGAAACAGGGAACTGGGCAGGTTCATTTCTCTTTATTGAAGAATCAAATTCTGTTCCGTCGATAAGAGTTCCTGTATAATGAACTTTTACAGTGCTCTCTGATGTTGGTTTAGGACCATTTCCCATCTTTACAACTTCATACTGAAGGCCTGATTCTGTTGTGGTAACTCCTGATTTGCCTTTGTTTTCAGCAAGGAATTTTTCATTCTGTTCGATATAATCCTTGAAATTCACTTTATTCGCTTCAGCTAACTTTGCCATTTTTTCTTTTTCCCTGGCATTTATGAATGTCATTATATATGTGCGGGCTTCTTCATCTGTCATTGTTGCTTTTCCTTCCTTGCCGTCAAGCATGGCTTTTGCAACAACCATTGCATTAAGATCCAGACTGTCAGATTTTAAAGCATTATAGTTTACGATTCCGAATGCATAAGATAATGAGTCAACATTTGTTTTAAGCTTCTGTCCTGTTACCGAACCTGTTCCGCATGAACCAAATGTTAATGCTGCAACTACTGTCAAAACAACAAATACCTTGATTTTCATATAGATTATTTTTAATTAAAAATTTCCGCTAAGATAATACTTTCGGGAAAGTAAAAAGGATGTGGCGCTTAAGAAAATTTTAATATTTTAAAGCCTTGATTATATGTCGCTTACCCGGAGGTCCGGGAAGCAGTTTTACCTTGAATCCATTGCTCCGGAGCTTCCTTTTAACATCACCTTTTGCAGAATATGTCATAAGGACCGCATCTCCGGATGTGTGTTCATCAATCTTTGCAAATATTTCTGATTTCCACATTTCCGGCTGCTTGTCGGGACCAAAAGCATCAAAATAAACCAGGTCAAAAATACCTTCAGGAAAATATTCTGTAAGGTCTGCGTTGATTTTATGAAGTACAAAATTCGTGTCAATCCGGACATCAGTATTCCATGATGACGAATGCAGCAGCCTGAACAGTGCAGGGTCGGCGCCGGGTATAAGACTGTTGTAATTCAGTCTTTCAGTTATACCATCAGGGAGAGGGAACTTTTCGATACTTGTATAATGCACATTTTTGCACAGTGCTTTATTGCTGAGGGCAGTCAGATATGCATTGAGTCCGGTTCCAAATCCAATTTCAAGGATGTTTATCCGGTCTTTTTCAAAATTCTCAAAGCCATTCCTGATAAAAATATGCATCGATTCCTGAATTGCACCGTGAACCGAGTGATAATGCTCATCAAGCTCAGGAACATAAATTGTGTGCGAACCGTCTTCTGTTATTGTGATTTCTGCCATTGCAGCCGCAAAATTAGCATATTTTAAACTTATTTTTTTCTGATAACTCGGATATTGTGAGGATTATAGTAAATTTATTCGCCCTTTTCAGGCAGGTATTTACAATAAATAACTATAAAAAAAGCATATAAAATGAAAACAAGAACAAGAAGGGATTTTCTCAAAGTGTCGGCTGCAGGTGCACTCGGTGCAATCGTTGTCAGCCAGACTTCATGCAAATCTGGAGCAAAACCTGCTCCGGTGGCTGCTGCTGATCCAAAATCATTTGGCATTGGTCTGCAGCTCTATACAATAAGGGATGCTATGGGTACAGATGTCCCCGGTTCACTTAAAAAAGTGTCTGATGCCGGTTATAAGTACCTTGAACTTGCAGGTTATGCCGATGGCAAATTCTACAATATGGTTCCGGCTGAGTTCAAAAAGCTTGTGAACGACCTTGGAATGGAAATACTCAGCAGCCATACTCAGGTTGAGGCTCAGGGCATTACTCTTGAAAATGCTAAAAAAATGTCTGATGATCATGCCCTTCTGGGCGTTAAATACTGCGTTCAGCCATGGGTGGTGCCTGAAGCCAGGAAAACTGTTGCCAGTTACCAGAAGATGGTGGAAGACTGGAACAAGGTTGGTGAAATAATGAAGGGAAATGGTATCATGTTTGGTTACCATAACCATAATTTCGAGTTTGACAATGTTGAAGGAAAAGTGCCCTATTTCGACATCTTTCTTGCAGGACTGGACAAGGACCTTGTAACAATGGAACTTGATCTTTTCTGGACTTCAAAAGCCGGTCAGAACCCTGTTGAGCTTATCAGGAAGTATCCAGGAAGGTTCCAGCTTTTCCACATGAAGGATATGTACACAAATGAAGCTCCTTTCTTTGACACAGCCAATGTTAAGGACTTTGCTCCCGTAGGAGAGGGTGTTATCAACTTCAAAGACATTCTGGCTGTTAAGGATATAGCCGGAATGAAATATATGATCGTTGAACAGGATCAGTCAAGGGATGGTGATCCTTTTGGTGATATTAACAAGAGTATAAAAAACCTCACAGGTAAAATTCTTGTTTAATAACTGATCTGAAAATTCATAAGTGAAGCTGTTTCAGAGTATTATACTGCTGAAACAGCTTTTTTATTCATTATATCATACGCTATCAGCACGTCACCATGACGGAGGTACAGGACACCCTTATGAATAACAGGGTGTGAGAAATGCTGGTTCGTTCCCTTTGTTATTTTGAAAGAGCTCACCTTGCTGATTTTACCATCATTAATGGCAAGCAGCATCATTTCCCCTTTATAGTTGTAGTAGTAAAGCATTTTATCAGCTGCAATTACAGCTCCGCTTCCTGCCTTCAGGGAATCGGCAAGCATACCTGTTGTTGCATTTACCGATCTGATTTCCGGTGACTGTGTGCTGCAGCCGTAAATGTAATCGCCGATCTTTACAATTCCTCCCATATAGCCGTCGAAACCACGGTTTCTCCATACTTCGCTTATACTGCTGCCATCATCTGAGAGTTTAAGCTTAACTCCGCAATTGCCATCCCCTTCAGCATAATAGACCGATCCGTTATCGAACAGAACAGTATTGGCATGAGTGTCGCCATTACCCGGAATTCTTTTGTCAGGGGGATATGTGTCCTGTTCCTGAGACCAGAGCAGTTTTCCTGTTTCTGTATCAAAACCCATAAGATGGTATGCTGAAAAGGTTACAAGGATCTTTCTGCCAGGAAGTTCAATAAGATTCGGGGAATTATATCCCGAGCGTTCCCCGAATCCGCTGTGTGACCATAACAGTTTTCCTGTAAACCTGTTTAGTGCAACAACATTGTGCTCTTTTCCTCCGGGCGTCCAGAATACTTTATCTTCCGAAATAAGGGGGGCTTCCGAATGTCCGTGAAGGGGCAGGACTCCTCCAAAATCACGGGTCATATCCTTTTTCCAGATTATTTTCCCCGTTTCCCTGTCAGTGCAGTACAAATCCCCCAAACCTGTACCGATGTATATGTGCTTATCAGTTACAGTCGGGCATGATCTTGCACCCCGGGTGGTTTTTACCCATTCTTTTCCGAGTGTCGTTTGCCATATCTTTTTTCCTGAAAGGTCGAAGCAGTATAAAACAGACATTGAATCACGCTCACCTGTAATATAGAAATTTTTCTCAGTAAAGACAGGTGAAGCAAAACCATTGCCGATATTACTTATGCTCCAAAGTTCTGAAGGTCCTTCAGCAGGCCATGATTTCAACAATCCTGATTCCATGTAGACGCCCGTTCTGTCAGTTCCTCTCCATTCATGTTTTTCAGGTTCTGCAGGTTCTGAGGCAAGAAATACTGTTATTGCAATTAGAAAGTATGTGTTCATCAGAAGTAAAGTTTTTCTCTCAAAGATATGGTTTGATCAATTAAAGATCCGCATTATTATGATTAATAGCATTTCTTTTCGCAGAGTTAAAATTTCTTAAAACTTGAAGCTTTAAATTATTATGTTTTACTTTGCGTGAAAAAATTAACAGTTGCTTCCTTTTGGTTCCATACTGACACAGTTGCCCCTGCTTATTATTGGCGGGCTCTACATGCTCTACCTTGGACTTGTTGCTGTAAACAAGTCGAGGGAAGTTGCTGATTCATTTGCTGACAGTAATGAAAAAACTGTAATTTTTGTTGCAGGCACTGACGCGCCTGATCTTTTCTCCCTTGCCGCAAATACGACTTTTAATTCAGATTGTGCCGAAACAGAGGAGCAAACTCCGGTTCAACATTCTTATACTGAGACAATATTATTTCGGATAAATGTTCAAAACACGGTCTCATGTCATTTTGATTTTTCGGTTTTTTCACGCCCCCCTCCTGTAATCATTAATCAGGGGATTGCATTTTCAGGTATTTCTGCCTGAATATAAATCCTTCTAAATCAATTTTTTGGATTAACCGGCTGCATAAAATGCTTCTATGTGGCAAATGATTCACTGACAATTGTATAAGTGAATCTTAAATGATTACATGCATGAAAAAGAGTTACTATATAATACTTGTTTTTTTTACGGGATTCCTGTCAGATGTTCTTGCTCAGGGGCCGGTAAATTCAGCTGACAGTGCGCTTAAGAAACTGATTGAGCTGAGTGAGATCGTTATTAAGGCCTCAAAGGATAATGTTACATATAAAAGCATACCAGCCTCAGTATCAGTCATATCATCTGAAAAGTTAAGCGAGAATGAGATAAGGACGCTGAGTGATATCTCGGCAATGGCTCCTAACTTTTATATGCCTGAATACGGGTCAAAGCTTACTTCCCCTGTATACATAAGGGGTATAGGATCGAGGATCAACTCACCATCAGTAGGCTTGTATGTGGATTACGTACCATATTTTGAAAAAGCCGCATTTAACTTTGACTTTTTTGATGTAAAGCGCATTGAAGTCCTTCGCGGCCCGCAGGGAACTTTGTTCGGACGCAATACAATGGGAGGAATAATTAATGTTGTCACTACCTCTCCGATGGATTTTAACGGAACCATCCTTAACCTTTCAGCGGGAAATTATGGCACCTATTCCGTAAATGCTGGTCATTATGATAAGCTGGGAAATAAATTTGCCTACTCTTTGTCAATGAATTATCTTCATAATGACGGGTTTTATACAAATATCTATACAGGCAATGAAGTAGACAAGCTGAATTCTTATGGCGCCAGACTAAGGACAATCTATGAGCTCACCAGGAAAATCACTGTTGAGAACATTGCAGGTTTTGAGGTCAGTAAGCAGGGTGGTTATCCTTATGCTATTTATAATGATTCACTTAAAGCAGCTGAAAAGATAAATTATAACCAGTACAGCCTGTACGACAGGGATCTATTTTCTGATGCGCTTCTTGTCAAATATTCAGGTAATAATTTTGATCTGACAGCAACAACATGTTTTCAGTATTTAGCTGACCTTCAGGGTATTGATCAGGATTTTACTGCTGACAGCCTGTATTATATCAATCAGGAGCAGAAGCAGAACATGATATCCCAGGAACTTTTATTTAAGTCGAAGGAGAATAGGCGCTACAAATGGCTGTTTGGGGCTTATGCTTTTTATCAGGCTTTTGACAATGAAGTTGATGTTGATGCTTACAAATCGCACCTGAACTATGTTAAGACCTATGATCATAAAATTGACGGTTATGCATTCTTCCATCAGTCTGCCCTAAATGATTTTATCATAAAGAATCTGACGGTGACTGCCGGTGTGAGGATCGATGCTGAGAAGGATTACCTTAATTACACTTACGACAGAACGCTAAATGGCCGCTATGCCATGCTTGCCGACACAATTTACCCGGCATTGCGCTCGCTTGAAATTATACCCCGTTTCGCTCTTAATTACAGGCTCTCGGCTTCCAGCCTTTATGCTGTGGTTGCAAGGGGATACAAGACAGGTGGATTCAATTCAACTTTTGAGCGTCCTGAAGACCTTACATTTGATCCCGAATTCAGCTGGAATTACGAGGTCGGAATTAAGACACCATTGTTAAACAATAAGCTCTACGCCGATCTGGCTTTTTACTACATCGACTGGAAGAACCAGCAGATATACCAGACAGTTCCAAGCGGAAGGGGATCAATGCTTAAAAACGCAGGCCATTCAGTCAGCCAGGGAGGAGAGCTGTCTCTTAAAAGCGCACCGTTGAATGGTTATGAATTTGCAATGTCATACGGATATACACATGCAAGGTTTGTATCATATATAGTCAATTCTACATTGAATCACAATGGAAACATGCTCCCTTATGTTCCGCGAAATACGCTTTCTGCACAGGTGAGCAAAAGTATAAAAGTCAATAATTCCCAGATAATTGACAACATCAGGTTTAATATTCTATATCGTGGTAACGGTGAAATATACTGGGATGAGGAAAACTCGGAAAGACAGGATTATTACGGTCTGCTCGATGCAAAAGTATCCTTCATGAGAAAGTCCGTTCAGTTTGATGTCTGGGCCCGCAATATAACAAATACAGAATATGCTTCATTCTATTTTGAAGCTCTGGGAAACAAATATGTTCAGACAGGCCGGCCTGCACAGATCGGTATGAACCTGTCAATTAAGTTCTGATATGATGAAAAATAACAACTGGACCAAATACCCTGTACTTTTCAGCCTTTACATAGCTCAGTCAATACCAATGAGCTTCTTCTCAACTGTTATCCCTGTTATTATGAGACAGGAAAAATATTCACTGGAATCAATAGGCCTCCTTCAGCTGGTCAAACTGCCATGGATATTCAAGTTCCTGTGGGCTCCGCTGATTGACAATAATGCAACAAGCACACGCCGGCTCAGGAGAATGATAATTTTTTCTGAACTGTTCTATGCAGTTGTTATTCTCAGCATCGGGCTGTTTGACCTGCAGACTGATTTCAGACTAATAGTGATGTTGATGGTAGTTGCTTTTATAGCTTCGGCAACACAGGATATAGCAACCGATATTTTTGCAATACTGCAGCTTAAACCATCGGAGAGAAGCCTTGGAAACAGTATGCAGTCAGCCGGTAGTTTTGTAGGGACTCTCTTCGGAACCGGAGTGTTGCTTATCGCTTACCATTATTTCGGATGGACCAATCTTCTTGTTTTACTTGCCTGCTTTGTTGTTTTTGCAGTTATGCCCCTCCTTGTTTACAGGAAACCTGTTGAAAGGGATACCGTAACAAGCGAAAGGGTAAGGCTTTCAGATATTTACAGGTTTTTTGCTGAGAAAAGAAGACACAAAAGAGTTCTGATTCTGCTTTTCTATTACTCAGGGATTATAGGCGTTCTTACAATGCTTAAGCCTTATCTTGTCGATCTGGGCTACAATGTTAAGAATATAGGAATAATGTCGGGCATTTTTGGTACCTCAGTTGCTGTTGCCTGCTCATTTGCCGGTGGTTTTATTGTAAGGAAAATTGGCAGGAGGTTGTCAATGTTCCTCTTCCTCTCATTAAGCTTTGTTGCTGCTTTGTGGTTCCTGATGCTTAGCTACACCACTCCCTCCTCAGTTATGATATATGCCGGTATTGCTCTGCTGTGGGGATCCTATGGCCTTTCAACTGTGGCAATATATACAACTTCAATGGACGTTGTGCGCAAAGGGAGGGAAGGCACTGACTTCACAATACAGATAGTTATTACACATCTCAGCAGTCTTATAATCGCCGTAATGAGCGGGAAAATAGCCGATGTAACAGGTTATTCAGGTCTTTTCCTTATAGAGGCAGGAGTTTGTGTGCTGACATTTTTTATACTGATTTATTCACTTCCGAAAGAAATAAGCAATGAAGATACCGAAACCGCTGCTCGATAAGTATAACGTTCCTGTTCCAAGATATACAAGCTATCCGCCTGCAAATCATTTCACTGATGCTTTCGGCGAAAGTGAATATGTCTCAATGTTAAAAAGTTCAAACAGTTGTGAGCCCCGGAATATTGCACTTTACATTCATATACCCTTTTGTGAGAAGATATGTTTCTACTGCGGTTGCAATGCATATCCGAAAGGCAACGAAAACCAGGTGTCGGCTTACATGAATGCTGTAAAACGGGAAATAGAACTTGTCTCACAGCACATTGATACGACAAGACAGGTCTCACAGATCCACTATGGAGGGGGTACTCCAAATTCAATTGATTCATCATATATCAAAGAGCTTAATGAGTTCCTTTTTTCAAAGTTCAGATTCATTGATGAACCTGAAATAGCAATTGAATGCAACCCTGCCTACCTCGATTTTAAATATATAGATGTTTTAAAAGATGCCGGATTTAACAGGTTTAGTCTTGGCATCCAGGATTTTAACCAGGATACTCTCCGGAAGGTCAACCGCGAGCCTTCATCAATTCCTCCGGCAGAACTGTTCAGATATCTTAAGTCTTCAGAGAAGAAAACAGGAGTCAATTTTGATTTTATCTACGGCTTGCCAGGTCAGACAATAGCATCTTTCACAAGGACAATGCAGATTGCAGCCGGAATCAAACCAGACCGGCTTGTAACATTTTCCTATGCTCATGTTCCCTGGGTGAAAAAACATCAGCTTATTCTCGAGAAGAGAGGCCTGCCAACAGCTGAGGACAAGACAGAGATGTTTCTTGCTGCCTGTGACCTGCTTGCAGAAAAGGGTTATAAGCAGATAGGACTTGATCACTTTGTTCTCCCTTCTGATGAGCTCTGGACTTCACTGCAGACTGGCATGCTTCACAGAAATTTCCAGGGTTACTGCACCCGTAATACAACAGGACAGGTATATGCTTTCGGAGTGACTGCAATAAGCCAGCTCGATGGAGGATATGCCCAGAACAGAAAGGAGATTGATGCTTACATTTCAGATATCAGATCAGGAAAACTGCCTGTTGAACGGGGTTATGAGCTGAATATTAACGAAAAGGTGGCCCGTGAAGCCATAACAACATTAATGTGCAATAAACGACTGAATTTCAATGACCTTTCCCCGGCGTTAAATGTTTCTGATGAGCTTGTAAGGAGTTCGCTCAGGATTGAGGACCAGGCCCTTGCAGCCTTGCAGCAGGATGGTTTAATTGATTATTCTGACGGAGAGATAAGGGTTAGCGAAACTGGATCTTTCTTTATCAGAAATATTGCAGCTTCAATTGATAAGGTATATACAGAAAAAGTACAGACATATTCTAAACCGGTTTAAATGAATAACAACGAAGTATTGATAGTAGGTGCAGGCCTTACAGGGCTTTCACTCGCACATTTTCTTAAGAAGCATGGAATTAAGACAAGGATAATTGATAAATCAGATCGTCCGGGCGGAGTGATTAATACAATCAGAGAGGATGGTTTTATCTATGAGTCCGGACCAAATACAGGTGTATTGTCATCATACGAACTTGTAAGCCTGTTTGAGGATCTCAGGGACAATGTAACACTCGAAACAGCCAGAAAGGCAGCAGAGAAAAGATATATTCTGAAGAACAATAAGTGGGAAGCCCTGCCTTCAGGGTTGATTTCTGCACTTAGTACTCCTCTGTTTACACTCAAGGATAAGTTCGGTATACTTGGAGAGCCTTTCAGGAAGCCGGGAAACAATCCTTATGAAAGTGTTGCCGATATGGTTGTCAGGAGGCTCGGAAAGAGTTATCTCGACTATGCTGTTGATCCGTTCATTTCAGGTATCTATGCCGGTGATCCGAAAATCCTTGCAACAAGCTATGCCCTTCCGAAACTTTACGCCCTTGAGCAGAATTACGGCAGCTTCATAAAAGGAACAATAGCAAAGAGCAGGATTAAGAAGACGCCTGAGGAAATGAAAGTAACAAAGCAGGTCTTCTCCGCTGAAGGTGGGCTGGGAAACCTTATCTCTGCGCTTGTATTATCAGCCGGTGAAAGTAATATATCATGCGGAATATCAGACCTGAAGATACTTCCTGAAGGAAGACTGTTCAGGGTTTCGTGGAATAGCAGTAATGGATCGGGAAATGAAGAACTGTTTCCTGTAGTAGTAACTACGACAGGCGCCTATTCTTTGCCTCAAATACTGCCATTTGCCGACAGGACTTCGCTTGAACCGCTGCTGCAGCTCAATTATGCCAGGGTAGTGCAGGTTGCTGCAGGCTATACTGAATGGAAGGGCTTAAAGCTCGACGCTTTTGGCGCCCTTGTTCCCGGAATGGAGAAAAAGAATATCCTCGGAATACTTTTCCCTTCTGCTATATTTAAGGACCGTGCTCCGGTAAACGGCGCCCTCCTGTCGGTATTTATGGGAGGTATGAAAAGACCTGATATTTACAGCATGTCTGATAATGAAATTGTTAGCATAGTCCTTGATACCCTGGAACTGACAATGAAAACTGAACAGGTTCCAGATCTTCTGAGGATTTTCAGGTATGAACATGCGATACCCCAGTATGATAAATCAACAGGGTCGCGGCTTGAGGCAATAGGCAGAATTGAACGTGAATATCCGGGGCTGATACTTGCCGGTAACATAAGAGATGGAATAGGCATGTCTGACAGGGTTAAACAGGCTGCCAGAATAGCTGATCAGATAAAAATAATTTTCAGTTGAGCAGGAAAGTAATAATACTGGTTAACACGGGAAGCCCTGATTCTTCATCTGTTTCAGCGGTCCGAAGGTATCTCGGCGAGTTTCTCAATGACAGGAGGGTCATTGATATTCCATGGCTTGCAAGGAAACTGCTTGTAAACCTTATAATTGTTCCTTTCAGAGCACCTGTATCGGCAGAAAAATACAGGCAGATATGGACTGATGATGGTTCGCCATTGAAAATAAATCATCAGAAGCTTACGGAAAAGCTCCAGGAGAGGGCAGGTGATACTTATAAGGTAATAGCCGCAATGCGTTATGGAAGACCTTCCCTGAAAGAGGCACTCAGGCAGGCGCGTGATCTGCAGCCTGAATCTATTAAAATAGTTCCCCTTTACCCGCATTATGCTTCTTCAACAACAGGATCTGTATATGAGTATGTTATGAGACTTGTGCAAAAATGGGACTCACTTCCCGATATCAGTTTCACAGGGCAGTTTTATACTAATAATTTATATATCGATACTTTAGCCGGGAAAATCAGGGAACATAAAATTGATGAATATGACCATGTTCTCTTTTCTTATCATGGACTTCCATTGAAGCATATTGAAAAAGCACATCCTGAGAAAAAAATCCATGACTGCAGATGTGAAAATGACCTGCCTGCACATGGATCATTGTGCTATAAGGCAACAACTTATCATACAACCCGTTTGCTTGCCGAAAGGCTAAACCTTAAGCCTGGAACCTATTCAACTTCGTACCAGTCGCGTTTTGCATCAAACTGGCTCTCCCCATTTACTGACTCAGTACTGAAAGACCTTGTCATACAGGGGAAAAGAAAAGTACTGGTAGTATCTCCTTCATTTGCAGCTGATTGTCTTGAGACATTACATGAAATAGGAGAGGAGTACAGGCAGGTATTCAGCGCCCTCGGCGGAGAACGGCTCGATATGGTTGAAAGCCTGAACTATGATGACAAATGGGTTGAAGCTCTTGCTCAGATCACAGGAATATGATTCTACCAGTTGGAATCATACCATGAGCGAACATCAGTTATTTTCATTCCTGCTTCTTTTGCAGCTATGATGCCAAGTTCACCGTCTTCAAAAACTTCAACGTGCTGCGGATCAACTTTCATCAGCTCAGCGCATTTCAGAAAAGTTTCAGGGTGAGGTTTGAAATGTTTAACATCATTGGCTGTAACAATAATGTCAAAATATTTCCTGAGGCCTGTGACTTCAAGTGTTCGTTCAACTGCAAGCCTGTGTCCTCCGGTTCCAACTGACATAGGCAGTATTCCGTAGTATTTTTTTGCGATATCAGCAACAGGTTTGATTGGTTTTACATATTGTTGCTGTTCATAGAATACCTTGAGTTTTTCCTCAATAATCTCCTCCACAGTAACATCACCGTCAAGGTTGTTTTCCTTCAAAATTTCTCCGGCTATTATCCAGCCCGGACTTCCGGTATGTTTTCTCAGAAAGGCAGGATCGATGCTGGCGCCGTACTTATTACATGCCTTTTTCCATCCTTCAAAGTGATAGGGCATAGTATCAGCTAGCGTACCGTCGAGATCAAAAATCAATCCCCTTACACCGGGTTTTATATCATATTGCATTCAGAAAATTTTGCCGCAAATGTATAAAAGAAAATCATTTTTACTACTTAAGAAATGCAATAACCTGATTATAAACATTTACAGCTGTAAAACCGAACTTCTCGTCAAGAGTCTTATATGGTGCAGAATAGCCAAAGCTGTTCATTCCCCATACAATACCTTTCGGACCAACAAGCCCCTGAAGGGTTACAGACAATCCTGCTGTAAGACCGAATACCGGTGAATCTGATGGTATTATTGATTCCCTGTATTTATTATCCTTGTTTCTGAAAAGGCCTTCAGATGGCGCCGAAACCACCCTGACCTTAATTTTGTCCTTCTGCAGTAACTGAGCACCTTCAATCAGTGTTGATACTTCCGATCCGCTTGCAACAAGAACAATATCGGGCTTCCCTTCGCACTCCAGTACAGTATATGCCCCGTTAACAGATTTCAGGGCCTCATCGAACCTGTTTCCCGACAGTGCCGGAAGATCTTTTATATTCTGCCTTGAAAGGATAAGTGCGGTTGGAGTGGCTTTATTCTCAAGGGCCATTTTCCAGGCCACCGTTGTTTCAGTACCATCAGCAGGCCTTAATACAAGCATGCTGTTTTCTCCGTGATGGTTTTTCAGGTGCTCCATAAGCCTTATCTGGGCCTCCTGTTCAACAGGCTGGTGTGTCGGCCCATCCTCCCCGACACGGAAAGCATCATGTGTCCAGATATATTTCACAGGCAGCCTCATTAGGCATGCAAGGCGCACGGCTGGTTTCATATAGTCAGAGAAGACAAAGAAGGTGCCGCAGGCTGCTATCACTCCACCATGAAGCGCCAGCCCGTTCATTATCGATGCCATTGTAAGTTCCGATACACCGGCATGCAGGAAAGCACCTGTGAAGTCACCTTTTGTAAAGGGATGTGTATTCTTCAGAAAACCATCTGTTTTGTCGGAGTTGGCAAGGTCTGCAGAGGCTACTATCATGTTCTCAACCTTTGAAGCATAGATGCCAAGTATTGCAGCTGAAGCCGCCCTTGTGGCAGAACCTTCCTTCTGCTGTATGGCTCTGTAATCAATTTCGGGAAGCGAGCCGGAATAAAAGGCAGAAAGTTTTTTATCCAGCTCAGGGTGCTGTTCTGCCCATTCCTTTTTCCTTTTCTTCCATTCTGCTGCCTGAGAGGCCTTCTTTCCAAGAATATCCCTGTATAGCTCTTTTACCTCATCAAAGATCAGGAATGGATCGCTTACATTGCCACCAAGGTTCTGTATCGATTTCTCAAAAGAGCCACCGGCTTCGCCAACAGGCATTCCATGAGTGGAGGTTTTCCTTTCAAAGCTGTTTCCGTCCTTGTCAAGGAGTCCTTTTCCCATAATAGTCTTACCGATTATGAGCACAGGCTTTTCCTTCTCCTGTCCTGCATCCTTCAGCGCTTTCCTTATCTGGTCATGATCATTACCGTCAATTGTGATTACTCTCCAGCCCCAGGCAGTGTATTTTAAAGCAGTATCTTCTGTTGTTACGGACTTTGTTTCGGTGGAAAGCTGAATATCATTTGAATCATAGAACATTATCAGGTTGCTGAGACCCAGGTGTCCTGCTATTCTTCCGGCTCCCTGCGAGATCTCCTCCTGCACACCTCCGTCGGAAATGAAGGCATAGGTTTTGTGTGTAAACAGTTCGCCAAACCTGGCTGCAAGGAATCTTTCTGCAATTGCTGCTCCTACTGCCATTGTATGCCCCTGTCCGAGGGGCCCGGAAGTATTTTCAATACCCTTCATAATATCAAGTTCCGGATGTCCAGGGGTATTGCTGCCCCACTGACGGAATGATTTAAGGTCCTCCGGAGAGAAATTGCCGGTAAGTGTGAGTATTGAATACAACATTGGCGACATGTGTCCGGGATCGAGAAAGAACCTGTCACGGTTTATCCATGCGGGATCTGACGGATCGAAATTCAGGAACTCAGAAAAAAGTATATGCACGAAATCAGCTCCGCCCATTGCTCCTCCGGGATGGCCTGATTTTGCTTTTTCAACC
>JAKLDT010000300.1 GCA_022703405.1 Bacteroidota bacterium
CAGAATCTCCTGAAAATTTGCCATTGCCTTTATTTTTTCATTTAGCCTCCTCCCTTGAAGACCATACAAGCGAGCTTGCCCCGAGAACGGCTGCATTTTGTGTGCTGAGCTCTGATGCAAGGAGCTTGACCTTACCTTTATAGACTGTGAGAAGGTTCTCTTCCATATATTCTTTTGCCGGTTCAAAGATCAGGTCCTCTGCAAGCGCCAGTCCTCCGAAAAGGAATATGGCTTCCGGATTCGTATGGGCAACTACATCTGCCAGCTTGAATCCAAGCATTCTTCCGGTATGTGTGAAGGCACGTTTTGCAACATAGTCACCTTTGACTGCAGCATCATGTATCATTTTGGCATCCAGCTCTTCAAAACTGTATTTCCTCAGCTCACTTGGCTGAAGTGAGTCAGCCATTATCTTCAGCACCGTACGTTTAAGTCCTGTTGCCGATACATAAGTCTCAAGGCAGCCTTTCCTTCCGCAACCGCAATCCCTGTTTGAAGGACCGGGTCGTATTGCGGTATGACCGATTTCTCCGGCAAAGCCATCGTGACCGTAAACCAGCTTCCCGTCAACAACAAAGCCGCTGCCCAGGCCTGTGCCCAGTGTTATAACAACAAAGTTCTTCATCCCCTTGGCACCGCCGTATATCATTTCACCTACAGCTGCAGCATTTGCATCATTTGTTACAATAACAGGAAGAGGTGTATGCCGGTTGAACAGATCAGAGAAGGGAATGATGCCTTTGAATGGAAGATCGGCAGGATGTTCGATTGTTCCCTTGTTTATGTTTCCCATAGGAGCTCCTACTCCGAAACCTATTATTTCAATGCCATTCCCTATTTTTTGTGCAACAATTGAAATCTTCTCATAGAGAGCGGCAATAAATACTTCAGGTTCATCATAATGAGCGGTTTTAATTGAGTCTTCCCCGAGAATTTTACCTTCTCTGTCAACAAAACCAAATACCGTGTTTGTTCCTCCGATATCGATGCCTACTGCTACTTGCTTTTTTGCCATTTTCAGGGGTGTTAGAATCTGTCCTAGTTTTAAAATTATCCTCCCATGTACTCGTTGCCGACTTTTCTTGCACGTACAGGTTTGTCGAGATTGATGCCAAGGGCAATACCTGTTTCAACAAGTATGTTCCAGCCTGCAGTCAGTTGAACATATTCTGCATGTTCGCCGCCGTCGGGAATTATTATTGTCGGGAATATTGTCTTTTTGGTTGAAACGGCAATGATGTTCATTCCGACACCTTTTACAAGACACTCATTGAATTTTTCCTGTTCAGCATCAAAGGGATCTATCCAGATGAGAACTTCACTTTTGTCCATTACCTCTTCAATTCCATGCACTGCAAAAGTACCTTCAAGATAGGCTGATTTCTTCCTTGTGATTTCATTTGTTTTAAGCGCAAGTTCTTCAGCTACACCATTATTCCTGCCTGCAAAATAAATAATGCTGGCATTCTTTATAATATTGGTTATTGCCGGATCAATTTTCAGTGTAAGAGCCTCTTCAGTCTGGTCTCCAAGTTTTTTAAGGCCTTCCATCTTAACGCCATGTATTTTGCGCAGAAGGGAATCATAAAACATTCCCTGCTCAACTACTGACTTGGTTGCTGCAACTGCATCTTCCTTTCCGCAGGTAAGTACATGAGTTGCATCCGCAATATCTCCGAGCTTTGTTCCCTTATTAGCGGTTAGTCCGAAAACAGCGTCATGCTTCTCCTTCTTGAGAGCTGTAACAAGCCTGATTACTTCCTTTGTCTGCCCTGAGTTGGAGGCTGCAAACACAGCAAAATCCTTCAGGCTGTATTCCATTGCCTGGGTGCTTCCCTCAGTCACAACAGGTTTAGTGAATGATTTCTGAAGTGACCGCTGGATGGCTCTTTTTGCAGGAAAGATCCTGCTGCTTCCTTCACCTGTCAGAAACAGTCCTTTTTTTGCTGCAGCCTTGTCAGCAATATGCTTAACTGACTCAGGATCAAATGCTCTGATTATTGATGGGGTCTCCATCATCTCCCTTACGAGAGCATACTTATTATATTTTTCCTCTTTAAGATTCATGATAGTTATTTTTTATTGATAAGAAATTCTTTTAGATCGTTCTGCACCTGAGGATCTTTCTGGAATCCTCCGCCCAGATGCTGCCAGTAAACTTCTGCATATTCCACACCGGCCATCTTTCCGTAGTCCTTATTCCCCTGCAGAACAAATCCGAAGAAGTCGTCCATCTTGTGCATGTGCTTCATAAGATCTATCTGCGAGATATGATATCCAAGCATTTTTTTCTTGGTTTCTATTACAGATGTCACATCAACATAAAAATGAGGAGGCACTATCTGCGAACCAAGGGGATCGGAAAGTGTAAGTGGAGAAGAATGGTAAAGCAACGGAGTTATTTCAACAGGCGCTTCAGGCACCGGGACTGTATCAAGTGAGGATACCATTGCAGCAGCCTCCACTATCAATGAAGTGGTGCGGTGATCAGAATGATAATCATTCGGAAGGTGGGTGAAGATTACTCCTGCTTTTACCTTTCTGATAAGCGATATAACCTTGAGCCTGAACTCTTTTGAATCAAAAAGGAATCCGTCTATTCCGCCAAGGTTGTAGTACTCGGCATCGAGAACTGCAGCAGCCTTTTTTGCTTCCTCATAACGAACCTTTGCAGTCTCCTCCATAGTCATCTTGCAACCGCCAAGGTCACCGCCGGTCATTGTAGCAATTACTATTTTGTACCCTTTGTCCTTCAGAAGCTTAAGCACTCCTGCATTCCATGCTTCGGCATCATCGGGATGAGCATTGATTGACAATGCTACTTTATTAAAAACTTTTGTCATGATCTGTATTTTTAGTTATTTCTTTTTAGCATAAATCTTTTCAAGTCTTA
>JAKLDT010000301.1 GCA_022703405.1 Bacteroidota bacterium
GAGGATTCTACTACGTTATCCCCCAGTTTTGCGCTTATTGGAATGTACCTTGCATCAGGGATGCCAAGTTTGTTCCTCAGTATCTCAAGATCTGAAACTATCCTGTTGAATTCTTGTTCTGACCAGTTTGTAAGATCCATTTTGTTGATACAGAATACTATGTGCCTGATGTCAAGGAGAGAAGCAATGAATGAGTGTCTTATTGTCTGTTCAAGCACACCCTTCCTTGAGTCAATAAGTATAACGGCCAGGTCGGCAGTACTTGCGCCTGTAACCATATTCCTGGTATACTGGATATGTCCGGGAGTATCTGCTATGATGAACTTTCTTGCAGGAGTTGCAAAATACCTGTATGCAACATCAATTGTTATACCCTGTTCCCTTTCAGCCCTTAGCCCGTCAGTTAGAAGAGAGAGGTCAAGATCTTCTCTTCCAAGTCTTTTACCTGACTGCACAATGTGGTCCATCTGATCTTCAAAAATAGACTTGCTGTCATACAGAAGACGGCCTATTAGTGTGCTTTTACCGTCATCAACGCTTCCTGCAGTCGTAAACCTGAGCAGACTTTTACTCTTTTCTTTCGGATCAATTAACATGTTGTATTAATAATAATTCTGTGTTTTTTTACCTCAAAACTCATTTCTGGCTCTCATATTCCTTCAAACCCACCCCCATCCCGATAGCTATCGGGACTTCCAGGGAGGGGAGTCAAAGAGCCTTTCACCTTTCGCCTTTCGCCTTCTGCCTTTAAAAATATCCCTCCTTCTTCCTGTCCTCCATTGCGGCTTCAGATCTTTTGTCATCGTATCTTCCGCCTCGTTCAGTGACTCGTGTGGCAGCTATCTCGGTAATTATCTCCTCAAGGGTCTCTGCTTTTGAGAGAGTGACTCCCGTGCATGTTATATCACCTATAGTTCTGCACCTCACATCGGCTTCGAAGACTTTTTCAGTAGGTTTCAGCTGCATGAAGGGAGCCCAGGCAAGGTATGTGCCATTGCGGCTGAAAATCTTCCTTTTATGGGTATAATACAATTCGGGCAGCTTTATGTTCTCGTGGAGGATATATTGCCAGACGTCAAGTTCTGTCCAGTTGCTGATAGGGAATACCCTGAAATGTTCACCCATGTTCTTCCTTCCGTTGAAGATATTCCAGAGTTCAGGTCTCTGGTTTTTTGGATCCCACTGACCAAATTCATTCCTGTGTGAAAAAAATCTTTCTTTTGCCCTTGCCTTTTCTTCATCACGTCGTCCGCCACCAATAGCAACATCAAACCTGTATTCTTCAATAGCATCAAGCAGCGTTACCGACTGAGCCTTGTTCCTGCTTGCATTTATTCCCTGTTCTTCAACAACCCTGCCTTTATCGATTGAGTCCTGAACCTTTGCAACTACAAGGTCGCAGCCAAACTCCCTTGCAAGATCATCCCTGAATTTCAGAGTTTCTTCAAAATTGTGCCCGGTGTCAATGTGCAGGAGGGTGAACGGAATTTTTGCCGGCCAGAATGCCTTACGCGCCAGGTAAACAAGTACTATTGAGTCCTTGCCTCCCGAAAAAAGAAGAGCTTTGTTTTCAAACTGGGCTGCAACTTCTCGCATAACAAAAATGGCTTCGCTCTCAAGTTCCTTCAGGTGTTCGTCGTTAATATGCAACGGATTAGTCATAAATCAGATTAGTTTATCTTTTTAAATGTATTTGTATACAGGTGACAGTCCTTCCGGTAGCCCTTGCCTTTAGCCTTCCGCCTCCCGATAACTATCGGGACGCCTTTATTTTACATGACACCCGCATTCCTTGGCCCCATCTTTTTCCCACCACCAGCGGCCAGCTCTGAAGTCTTCACCCGGTTCAATAGCCCTTGTGCAAGGTTCGCAACCGATACTTACAAAGCCTTTGTCGTGTAATGAATTATAAGGGATGCTGTTTTCCTTTACATAATTCTTTACATCCTGGTAGGTCCAGGAGAAGATTGGATAGTATTTGAAAAGCTTTTTATCTTCATCATATTCAAGCGATTCCATATTGCTTCTGTTGTCAGACTGATCAGCCCTGATACCGGAAATCCATACTTTCATGCCGAACAGGGCACGGTTTAACGGGACAACTTTTCTTATCCTGCAGCACTCTTTTCTGTCTTCAACCGATTCGAAAAAGCTGAATGGGCCCCTTTCAGTGACAAGTTTCTCAACTGAAAGGTAATCAGGAAAATAAGTGTGAATAGTTTTTTTATATTTAATGACTGTCTGGGAAAAAACCTCATAGGTTTCAGGGAACAGCCTGCCTGTATCAAGTGTTACTACTTTAATATTCAGATTATTACTAAATATTTTATGAGTTAAAACCTGATCTTCAATGCCGAAACTTGTTGTAAAAATGACCTGGGAAGGAAATTGTTTTACAAGTTCTGAAAGACTATCCTCAACTGACCTGCCTGTAAGCTGTTCTCTCAACTCCTTTAACTTCATAAGCCTCTCTGTTATTTCTTTTCCAGAATTTAAAATTTATTTTATGTATGTGTGCCCAGACTCTTTCATGAAGGTAGTAGAGCACAATTTTTGTAAACACTTCCACTCCGCCTATTGATACAGCCATCGTGAGTTTCCCTGTTATAAGATAGCTGATTACAATTGTATCGATAGTTCCGACAATTCTCCATGAAACGGCTTTCATAATGCTCTTTACAGGTTTATCAGCCCTGTCACTGATCTTTTTGACACCTTCTGTGTTCGTCGAAGTCTCTTTTTGATTGATCAATACATCAAGCATATAGGTCTGTTTTAAATAACAATGCAAAAGTATCCGGAGAAACTTTTAACATCAATCGCAATAATGCTTGAAACTTCTTAGTATTTATGCCTATAGGG
>JAKLDT010000302.1 GCA_022703405.1 Bacteroidota bacterium
AGGTATTCAGGAACTCAATCTCCTCATTAAGAGTGCGATATATCCTTTCAGCGTCGTTGAGCATCACTCTCAGCAATCTTGTAAACTTATTAAGGTGATCATACGCTGCCTGTCTTTCTTCAAGGTAAATCAATGAAGCTATCGAGTTAAGCGCGTTGAATGTAAAGTGAGGGTCAAGCTGTGATTTTATTCCCTGTAACTGAAGAGTAAGCAATCGTTGCTTCAGCTTCTCCCTTTGCTCCACCTGTGAAACAGTGATCCTCTTAATCAGATAGATAAATAATACCATCAACAGGTAAATGCCGGGATGAGCAAGAAATTTTGTATAGTAATTCTTGTTTAGCTGAAGTTCAAGAATATTAGCGGATTCGATATTAGTCATAAGAAATCTGTCAGGCTTCCCGGGTACTGTGGCGCGGGAAATCCTGTGTCTCATTAAAGAGCTGTTCAAATCGGATTCGGCGATCTTTTTCAGATCAGAATTATATACACTTATCCTCTTTAGCTTATCAGAATAGAACAGATATTCCTTCTTTCCGTCATTGTTTAAATCTTCCGAAAGACAAGAGTAAAAATGATCAAAGGGCGCTTCTTCCCTGTTTACCATTTCAAGCTTACTGTCCAATTCAAGCAGTTCTTTCTCAAAAACAAAAATTCTGTCAGAAGGCTCCGACTTGTCTGCAAAACAGAGGACATAGCCATTTAGTCCAAGGTCAGAATATTTCTTTTCCCTTAGTTTCTCTCCTTTCAGTGATAGAAGCATTATTCCGGGTTCATGCACAGTTGAATCGGCAGAAGAAGTATTATATGAAACAATATAGCTCTGTGAACCATTATTGCTGTACGGAATAGTTTCCATTCCGTTAGTTATTCCTTTGTATCCTATTGGTGGAAATTCAAATTCAAGGTTTTCATTGTATACCATTACCCAGGAACTCCAGTCGCTGTAGGGAGAAGGTATATTGTAATTTCCTGCAGCATGTGAAATGCCGAATATTTCAGGTTTTTCATCACCATCGGCATCACAGAAAACAGGAAACTGAAAAATTGTACCTGTAAACTGACTGTGAATCAGCGTTCTGTTTACAAAATCAAAGCAGTAAATATATCGTGGTTCAAGACCAAAGCCAGTCTGAATAACAAAGTACAGATCCTGAAATCCATCCTTATTCCTGTCATAGAATCCTGCCGGGCCGACATGAGAGGTGATTGTCCCGTTCAGCCTGCAGATGAGTGTAACAAACATCCCATTGAACTTCAGTCCACCCTGATCAAAGAATTCATTTGCATTCAGAAAGAGAGAATCATTCCTTACTGAAAAAACATATATTTCACTGTACCTGTCGTTATCATAATTACCGAAGAAAATTTCAGAAATACCAGGCATGAAATCTTCCTCAATGTTCCACTGGTCATAAATTCTGATATCATTATTCAGAACAGCAACAAAAGAGTGTGGCAATCCTTTTCCGGAATTCATCAGTTCAGTTATACCATCAGAATTCAGATCATAAAAAAGATAATTTGCAGATCCTTTTGTAAGATCCTCAACTTTAAGCGTATACTTTGTCGCGAGTGAAGGAAGCAAAAGAATAATTAATACAGACGGAATAACAGCCAGCAACCATTGTGAGCTTATCAGCCCTCTGAGGCGGTTTTCAGCATTCATCTGTTAAATCATTTCCAGATCCTTGAGATGCAGTCTGGGGATATTAACTGAAACAACATCCCCCTGGTTCGCAAGTGTTACTATGCAATGCTTCCTGTCGAGAAGAGTGATATGCTCAATATTCAGTATTAACGACCGCCCAAGCCTGATGAAAGTATGCAAAGGAAGCATTTCCCTTATCCGGCCAATGTTCATTGAACAAAGAACTTCCTTACCTCCGGAATAAATATTTGTATAATTGCCATCGGCTTTGCAATAAAGTATATTTGCAGGATTAATAAACATTGTACCGGTTCGCGTTGTCACCTTTATCCTCTTTAATTTATCCTGTACAGATTGCTGTAGTTGAGCATATTGCTGATCATAAGAAGGATGCTTCACAGCAAGATATTTCTGAACGCATTGCCTGAGCTCTTTTCTGTTCACTGGTTTTAGAAGATAATCAAATGCCTGATATTTAATTGCTTTCAGTGCATATTGTTCGTAAGCTGTTACAAAAACAACTCCGGGACTTCCGTTTCTGTTTACCATCTCCTTGAGAAAATCAAAGCCGTCTTTACCAGGCATTCTTATATCGAGAAAGATCATATCAGGCTCAAAGTCCTTTAATTCTTTTGTTGCTGAGGCAGCTGAACCGGCCAGCTTCAGATCGCAAAAAAAATGTGTTTCATCAAGGAGTTTTTTCAACAGCTGGCGTGCACCTTCCTCATCGTCTACTATAAGCGCCTTAAGTTTTGATTCCATAAGACCTTCTGACTATCTTCGTAATGTTTAAATATACAAAAAGTTATGTTATTCTGTTAACAGGAGTTGAATTTTATCAGGTAATAATCATATTTTTGCACACATTAATCCTTTAGCAGTAAAATATGAAAACTGATATAAACAGAAAAGCAGCAGACAATATCCGTATCCTTTCAATGGCTATGGTTGAAAAAGCAAAATCAGGCCATCCCGGTGGAGCAATGGGCGGTGCTGATTTCGTGCATATACTTTTTTCTGAGTTTCTGAATTTCGATCCGGCAGATCCTGCGTGGATAAACCGTGACAGGTTCTTCCTCGACCCGGGACACATGTCGCCAATGTTGTATTCAATACTCACACTTACCGGCAATTTTTCTCCGGAGGACCTTAAATCATTCCGTCAGTGGGGCAGCAATACCCCTGGACATCCGGAACTTGATATTA
>JAKLDT010000303.1 GCA_022703405.1 Bacteroidota bacterium
TGGTTATGTTGCTGACCTTGGGCTTGCCCTTGATTATAAAATAAATGACATTCTGAGTGCTGACCTTACTGTAATGAACGGGGAAGGTTATCTTGAACTGCAGCTTGACAATAATGTAAGAAGTTCATTAGGATTAAACATAACTCCTGGTGACAATATTTTTTTCCGCATCTATGGAGATATTGAAAAGAAGCATGGAGTAAATAGTCGACCCTTATAAAGCAGCTATATTGTTGATAACTAATGATATAAGTTAATATTAATGTTTGTCAGTTTGCAGGCTTTTTGGTAGATTCGTTAAAAAGCTTGCAAAATGATAGGCAAAACAGACAAGAATCCGCAATTGAATGTCTTTCGTATTCCGTTGGTGAATGTGATAAATATGAAGCATGAGTTAGTTGAATTGGCTCAGCGAATTGACTGGAAATCAGTTGAGAAGGACTTTGCTCCTTATTATGCTGATATGGGTCGCCCGGCAGTTCCTGTGCGTAAGATGGTAGGCTGCATGCTTCTAAAGCAGATGTACGGTCTGTCGGATGAGACATTTGTTGATCGCTGGGTTGAAAATGTTTACTGGCAATACTTCTGTGGCGAGACTTACTTTCAGTTTGAAAAGCCATTCGACCCCAGTGAGTTCGTACACTTCCGCAAGCGTCTTGGGACGGACGGAGCGGAGAAGTTGTTAAAGCTAAGCATTAGTCTCTTTGAGAAGAAAGAAGTAGCAGAGAAAGAAGTTCTTATTGACACAACAGTCCAGGAGAAAAACATAACCTTTCCAACTGATTCCAAGCTGCATAAAAAGATCATAGAAGGCTGCTGGAAGATAGCGGAAAAAGAAAGCATAGTCTTACGGCAGAGTTATAGCCGCACTCTTGGTCAACTTATGATCGATCAGCGGTTCCGCGAGCATCCCAAACGGAAGAGGAAGGCGATGGCAGCAGCCCGGAAGATAAAGATCATTGCCGGCCGCCTGGTAAGGGATGTTGAACGTAGCCTTGATGATAAAGAACGCCTTGATGCATATGATGAGCAGTTATGGCTGTATTACCGGGTTCTTGGACAGAAGAGAGACAGTAAGGATAAGATCTATAGCTTTCATGCACCTGAAGTCAGCTGTATCTCCAAGGGCAAGGATCACAAGAAGTACGAGTTTGGAAACAAGAGCGGTTTTGTGATTACAAAGAACAGCGGCATTATACTTGGGGCAATGGCTTTTGAAGGTAATCCATACGATGGTCATACACTTCTGCCTCAGTTGGAGCAGGTATCGGATCTGCTGGGCCGGTTACCGAAGGTTGCATTGGTTGACAGAGGTTATAAAGGACGCAAGACCATTCTTGGGGTAGAGATCAAGATGCCCGGTACTGGCAAAGGCAAAACAGCCTATGAGAAGCTCAAGGACAGAGCCAGGTTCAGACGAAGGGCTGCAGTAGAACCAGTGATTGGCCATCTCAAAAGTGATTACCGGATGTTAAGGAACTATCTCAAGGGCATTGAAGGTGACATGATTAATACGATTATGGCAGCAGTAGCCTTCAATATGATGAAAAGATTAAGGCAGATCCGGAATGCCATTTATTTTGTCCTGGATTTACTGACCGGCAACTGGTCGGTAAAATATGCAACTGTACTGATTTATTGAAAAACAAGACTTGTTAAGGGTCGACTAAATATGTTTACTACAGTGGCTTTTGCCGGTTACAAAAACAAAACTTTCAATGCAGGCATTGAATTCAGTTCAAAAACAAATCTTGACGGCACAGACGGTCACCATGGCTGGGGAATTTCAGGAACAGGAGCTTATAGCTTCAATGAAAAAAATGAGATCTTTATCAGGCACGATTACTCAACATCTGTAATTCCTGATGGAGAAACTGATCACTGGAATAGTCTGCGGGACGGAACATTCTCTATAATCGGATTACAGCACAGCTTCACGCCCAATATAAAGCTCGCACTTAACCTGCAGAACAGAAACCCATACTCAGATACAAAATCGCAGCAGAACTTTATTTACATGAATGCCCTATTCAGGTTTTGAGAAGGCCTTTCCATGCTCCCTTCCGGCCCTGAGAGCCTTAATATTTATTTCTGTAATCTCTTCTCCTTTTCTGGCAAAAAGAGTCCTGACGGCATCCTCAAGGCTGCTGAAAGGCATTTTTATAAAATGTGAAGCAGCACCAAGGATTACAATATTTCCTGCCCGTACTGATCCGGCGTCTTTTGCAATTACATCAGCATCAAGGACAATATTGTTTTTTATTTTTCCTATCTCACCTAGAATATTCTCAACAGGCGGATAATCATTGATATTAATCATCGGAACCGAATTTGTCACAATCCATCCGTCTTTTGAAAGCCACGGGAGATAGCGCAGTGATTCCATTGGTTCAACAGATATTATCAGGTCGGCTTTCCCGTGAGGGATAAGATCTGAAGCCACCGGTTCATCTGAAAGCCTCAGGTGAGATTGCACATCCCCTCCCCGCTGGCTCATGCCATGTACCTCTGACTGTTTCAGAAATAAATTGTTCGCAACAGCTGCAAGTCCTATTGCAGCAGCAATTGACAGTATCCCCTGCCCTCCGACTCCTGAAATTATTATATCATTTTTCATCTGTAACTCCCTGATTAATTGTTAGCTGAACCGGTTTTCTTTTTTCTTGTTGCTGTCTGAATACACTCCCTGGCTGCAATAATCACAGAAACGCCCCTGTGTTCAAACTCATCCTTCATTATACGTACAATTTCATCATGATTTTTACGTAAGGGATTAACTATCCTTATATGCTCTTCTTCAACGCCGATGCCTTTGCATATCTGTTCAAGACGACCTGTTGCCTGTGATTCCTGTCC
>JAKLDT010000304.1 GCA_022703405.1 Bacteroidota bacterium
GAGCCGGGATAATGATTGTGGTATTTTTTGAAATATTCCTTGCGGTTTTCTTTGCTCTTTTCTTAACGATAAAGCTACCAAATCCCCTGAGATATACGTTATTACCCTTAACCATAGAATCCTTAACAGTATCCATCAGCGCTTCTACAGTCTTCTGTACGGTTACCTTTTCAATACCAGTGTTCTTGGCGATTTCGTTAACAATGTCTGCTTTAGTCATGTTCGTGAAGTTTAAAATTCAACAAATTATTTTGTAATGCGTTTTTTCAACTGTGCAAATATAGAAATATTATTTGTTTAAATAGAAACACTTACATAATAATTTTTTTCTTGACTTTTTATTATTGCCTTAATTCCAATGATATAGGAAAAGCATTCGCGCCTGCCAATAGTTAAATAACTATAAATCAGATGTCTTTTCCGATGTGCCTTAATGTTAATTAATTAACACAGAATGAGGGTATGCAACTATATTACTATATGATTTTTTCTTAACTTTACATCCTGCTATCTGGAGCGTAACTTAATTTACAACTATATGTCTATCAACAAAGTAATACTTGTCGGGAATGTCGGAAAAGATCCTGTTGTACGCTATTTCGACAAAGGAGTTGCAAAAGCAACTTTCCCCCTTGCAACAAGTGAAACATATACAAATCAGCAGGGTGAAACAATAACATCAACCGAGTGGCACAATATAGTACTCTGGAGATCGCTTGCTGAGGTTGCTGAAAAAACTGTTAAAAAAGGTTCCCAGCTCTATGTTGTGGGTAGGATCAAGACACGCTCCTATGTTGATAAGGATGGTGTGAACAAGTATATTACAGAAATACTGGTTGACACAATGCTCGTTCTTGAAAAGAAACAGTCAGCTCCAGGCATCAATACTCCTACCGATCAGGGCAAAAACGAATTTAATGGCAGGCAGGTCAATGAGCCTTCCGGAAACTATGCAGCTGTTTCAGGCAAACAGAATCCGGTAAAGGATAATATGCCTGAGAACTTCCCCGACCAGGAAGGAGCTCAGGGAAATGATCCCTTCCAGGGTTCAAATGAGGATGATCTGCCATTCTAGCTGATGCACTATAAAAGATAAATCAATTGGAGCCTGCATATCAAAATTCTGTTCTGGCTGCTATGGATGCAACAGGTGCGGTTTTGCCCCACCTTAAGATCGTATCCGAGTTTGTTGTATTCGGACTGCTGCTGTTCGGCTCAGGATTAATGTCAGGATCGGAGGTTGCCTATTTTTCGCTCCGGCCTGAGGATGTTGAAAAACTTAAAAATAACAATCATAAAAAAGCAAAGGCGGCAATCAGGCTTTATAATAATCCTGAAAAACTTCTCAGTACAATACTTGTTGCCAACAATACAATAAACATAGCAATAGTGCTTCTTGCTGCATTTATCAGCTCCCAGCTGTTTGATTTCAGTGAAAAGCCTGTTCTCGGATTCATTATAAATGTTGTTGTAATTACTTTTATTCTCCTGTTCTTCGGCGAGGTTATGCCAAAAGTGTATTCAAGCAGGATACACTACAGGTTTGCCCTTTTTATGGCCCTGCCGCTTACAGTTCTGCAGAACATCTTCAAACCGGTAACATCATTGCTCATTCACTCAACTGCCTTTGCAAAGAAAAGAACCGTCACCCAGCGAACCAATATCAGCATGGATGATATTTCCGATGCCCTTGAACTTGCTTCCGACGATATTGAGGAAGATGAGAAACTGCTCAAGGGAATAGTAAATTTCGGAAATATTAATGTCAGCGCCGTAATGTGTCCGAGGATAGACGTTACAACCCTTGAAATAAAGGATGGCTTCGACAAAGTTGTATCTGTTATTGTTGAATCCGGCTTCTCACGGATTCCCGTTTATTCAGGCTCCTTCGATTCAGTAAAGGGGATTCTTTATGCCAAGGACGTTCTGGCTTATACAAACTACCCCTCAGAGTTCAGGTGGCAATCGCTTATCAGACCACCATATTTTGTGCCGGAATCAAAAAAGATAAACGACCTTCTGAAAGAGTTTCAGACAAAAAAGATACACATGGCCGTTGTAATTGATGAATATGGCGGCACTTCAGGCATTGTTACACTTGAAGATATTCTCGAGGAAATAGTCGGGGAAATAACGGACGAAAGCGATGAGGATGAGGTTCTGTACAGGAAAATAGACGATAAGGTTTTTATCTTTGAAGGCAAAATTCAGCTTAATGACTTCTGCAGGATCCTCGATATAAGTGAAGAGACTCTTGAAAATATCCGTGGAGAAGCAGAAACACTCGCAGGCCTGATACTTGAACTGACAGGTGAGATTCCTCAGAAAGGTAAAAAAATAGAAACTGAAAACTTAAGTTTCAGCATTGAATCAGCTGACAGAAGAAGAATAAAGGAAATACTTGTTGAAAGAAAAGATATAAAACCGGATGCAGAAAAAATATAATGTGATAATTGCTGTTGTGCTGATAATGTTGCTCACATCAGTCTGCATACTTCCGGGCTGCAGAAAAGTTAACGTACCAAAACCAAGAGGTCATTTCAGAATCGACCTTCCTGACAAAAAGTATACAACCTTCGGGGGTGTAAAAACAGCATCCGACTATCTTCCATTCTCATTTGAATATCCTGTATCGGGAAAGCTGAAGTTCAATGAGGAGTTTCGGAACGAAAAAGGTTGGTTCAACATCGAATTCCCTGACTACAAAGCCAGTATATACCTGACTTACAAGGATATCAACAACGATTTTGATGAACTGATGGAACAGACATATAAGATGAATGTGAAAAACCACATCTCAAAAGCCGATGCCATCAGTGAGAAATACTTC
>JAKLDT010000305.1 GCA_022703405.1 Bacteroidota bacterium
CTGTGATTAAAACAAGTATTTTTGCAGCTTACTTGAAGAAATATTGTGCCTTAGTGGCAATCCGGTAATTATTATGAAAAAAATATACACCTTACTTCACAGGTCAGCATACTTATTAATACTGCTGGTTTTTGATTTTTCAGTTTCAGGTCAGGGGGCTTATCTTCCGCCCGACAAGCCGAAACTTATTATCGGTATTGTTGTTGAGCAGCTCCGTTACGATCATATTGAAAGGTTTCGAGACAGGTTTTGTGACGGTGGTATTAAAAAACTTATAAATGAGGGCACATATTTCAGGAATGCCTCTTACGATTTCATGCTTACACAGTCAGCTCCCGGTCATGCTACAATTTCGACAGGAGCCGAACCTTCTGCACACGGGATACCTTCAGACAACTGGTATCTTCCGCTAAGAAATGAACTTATTTATTCAACAAAGGATGCCAGTGTGAATCCTGTTGGAGGAAGCTTCGAATCTGGATTACATTCACCTGTTAACCTGCAGGCTTCATCGTTTTCTGATGAATTGAAGATGGCAAGCAATCAGGCTTCAAAGGTTTACAGCATCGGAATCAGGGAAAGCTCAGCCATTCTTTCAGGTGGTCATGCAGCTGATTGTGCTTTCTGGTTTGATAATTCAAGCGGTACCTTTATGACGAGCAGCTACTATACCGATTCACTGCCTTCATGGGTAAATGACTTCAATGCAATGAATTACTCTGAGACCTTTCTTTCCGGGTCCTGGGAATTATTCAGGTCACCTGAGGTTTATTCCGACTGTCAGAATGATTCCAATAATTTTGAAGGAGGATTTGGTTCAGTTGCATATTTTCCCTACGATCTGAAAAAGATCAGGTCGAAAGAAATAACAGGGCCGAAAAACACATTTTCACTTCTCAGGGAAACACCTTATGCAAATTCACTTACAACGAGTTTTGCTATGCGGTTGATTGAACAGGAAAAGCTTGGCAGGGATGATGTAACAGATTATTTATCAATATGTTATTCTGCAACTGATTATATAGGGCACAGGTTTGGTCCCAGCTCGAGAGAGATGGGAGATGCAATACTCCGCCTTGATGACGAGATTAGATATCTCCTTACCTATCTGAACGACAGTATAGGGAAAAGAAATATCCTTATTTATTTCACTTCCGCTCATGGTATCTCTGAAATACCCGGCATCCTTGAGAAGAACCGGATTCCTTCGGGATATTTCCGCCCGAATCAGGCAGTACAGCTTCTGCGGAGTTATATGAATGCCGTGTATGGCGAGGGCGACTGGGTAAAGGGTTATTCAGAAAGGCAGGTCTTTTTAAACAGGTCCCTGATTGAAGATGCCCGGTTATCGCTTGAAGAGGTTCAGAAAAAAGTGGCAAGATTCCTGGTTCAGTTTTCGGGTGTAGCCGCAGCCTATCCATATTCTGCATTTGAGGCAGACGATTTCGTAAACGGGCACCTGAAACGGATTATGAACAACTTCAATCCGCAACGCTCGGGTGATGTGATTATCACACTTAATCCGGGATGGGTGGAGAAGGAAGGTGATCTTGTAACAAACCATAATTCTCCATGGGAATGCGACTCGCATGTTCCGCTTATCTGGTATGGATGGACCGTAAACAGGGAGAGTGTTACGAGGAAAACAAACCTGACCGGAATTGCTGCAACGCTTTCATCCTTATGCAAGGTACCCTATCCCAACGCTTGCAGCGGAGAACCTATGATCGAGTTGTTCAGATAAAAAGCTTTTTATTTACTTGTATTCATTCCTTACCCTGCAGGCTTCAGTAAGGAGTTCAGGTCTTTTCTCACAACCGTTGCCAAGTATTATTATGTCGGCACCAGCTTCATAGATCTTCCTTATCTCTTCATTGTTCCTGATGCCACCACCTACAGCAATTGGGATAGAAATATTTTCCCTTACTGCTCTGATTATTTCAATCGGAACATGAGCTGAAGCACCGCTGCCTGCCTCAAGATAGATCATCTTAAGTCCGAGCATCTCACCTGCCATGGCTGTTGCCACTACAATCCCGGGCTTGTCGGATGGGATAGCTTCTGTATGACTGATATACTCAACGGAAGTCTTTGATCCGCAGCTGATAAGAATGTATCCGGTGGGTATTAATTTCTCTTTCACATCCTTAAGGTAAGGAGCCGCAATTACATGGTTCCCGATTAGCAGTTCAGGGTTCCTCCCTGATATCAGTGAAAGAAGCAGAATTCCATCAGCATTGTGTGACAGCTGCAAAAGGTTACCCGGAAAGAGTATTACAGGCAATGAGCAGTTCTCCCTGATGTGATTGATAAGCGTATCGATTGTGTTGAATGTGAGGCTTCCTCCGGCTAGGATGAAATCTGCTCCATTTTCTTCAGCTATTCTCAGAATATTGAGAAGCGCCTTCCCCCTGGCTTTGTCCGGGTCAAGAAGCAAGGCAATTTTTTTCCCTTTATCTGACAACAGTGATTTCATCTGCTTATTTAATATTCAGATTATTGAGCTTCATTATTTTCTTTGTCCACACTATTGCATAGTTATCATATTTTGAATAATGCAGAATAAAGGATTCATCTATTTTGTCGGTATGCACCCTTCCCATAATTTCACCTGCTTCCTTCACCTCAAAAGGAGAAATTGTTATATTTTTTCTGATGCTTATTCCTTCTTTATCGCAGATCTTGTACAAAGCTTCCTTTGCGCACCAGTGTATATAGAAATGGTATTTCCTTAAGTCAGGGTCCTTTGTTATTTTTTCCTTTACGTTAATGAATTTGAGAGCAATTGCCGCAATATTTGAACTCATG
>JAKLDT010000306.1 GCA_022703405.1 Bacteroidota bacterium
ACAAGCCTTCTTCATCGATTATCTCCTTTCGTGCTGTATTAATTATTGTTGCCGGAGTTGGCATTTTCGATAACAGGTCATAACCTATTGATTTCCGTGTTGCATCATTTGCAGGAAGATGCAGGGATATAAAATGACATATCCTGTACATTTCCTCTGCACGCTTAAGAACCTTGATCCCGTATTTCCTTATTTCGCTTTCAGGGATGAAAGGATCATAGGCATAAACATACATCGAAAAGCCCCTTGCAATGTCGGCAACAATCTTACCAACATTTCCAAAAGCATGAATACCAATCGATTTTCCCCTGAGTTCGGTTCCTGATTTGCCGTTGAATCCGTTTCTGATCTGATACAGCAGCATTGCAAAAACAAGCTCGGCCACGGCATTCGAATTCTGACCAGGAGTATTCATTGCCACCACCTTGTGTACATTGCAGGCCTCAAGGTTAATATTGTCATAACCTGCACCGGCCCTGACAACAATTTTAAGCTTACCGGCAGCATCAATTACAGCCGGAGTTACAAGATCGCTTCTTATAATAAGGCCATCAGCCAGTTTAACTGCATCAATAAGCTCATTTTCAGACTTATAATTCTCAAGAACTTCAAGCTGAAAGCCTGCCGACTCAACAATTTCCTTCATCGAAGTAACGGCAACCGGAGCAAATGGTTTTTCAGTTGCTATAAGTATTTTCATAACAGCATGTGTTTTGATTACCGGCTAATAAACAAGCTAAGAATCAGTTTTTCGATTCAAACTCCTTCATAACGCTTACCAATGCCTCCACACTCTCTTGTGGCAAGGCATTGTATGTAGATGCCCTGAATCCTCCGACTGATCTGTGTCCTTCTATGCCAAGCATTCCTTTTGATTTTGCAAAATCTGCAAAAGGCTTTTCAAGCTCCTTGTAATTATCAGACATCACCCAGCAAATATTCATAAGCGATCTGTCTTCAGGATCAGCAATAGTAGCCCTGAATAATTTGTTCCTGTCAATTTCATTATAGAGTACTGCAGCCTTTTCAATATTCTTTTTCTGTATAGCTTTAACACCACCTAGTTCTTTCAGCCATCTCAGCGTCTGCTGAGCTGCAAATACAGCAAATACAGGAGGAGTATTGAACATTGATTCGCCTTTGATATGCACCCTGTAATCAAGCATTGAAGGCAGCGGCCTGGTAACTTTTCCGAGCACTGATTCCTTAACTATAACAAAAGTAACACCCGCGGGGGCGAGGTTTTTCTGTGCACCACCATAAATAAGTGCATATTTCGAAATGTCAACCGGACGGCTGAAAATATCTGATGACATATCTGCAACAAGTGGTACTGAACAATCTATGTCCTTTTTTATCTCAGTACCGTAAATTGTATTGTTTGTTGTAATATGGAAATAGTCAGCATCTGCAGGCACTGTATAATTTTTGGGGATGTAATTGAAGAGCTTCTCTTTTGATGATGCCACCTCAACTGCTTCGCCGAACAACTTTGCCTCTTTCAGGGCCTTACCTGCCCATTCACCCGTATTCAGGTATGCAGCCTTCTTTTCCATAAGGTTCATCGGCACCATGCAGAACTGCATACTGGCTCCTCCGCCAAGGAAAAGTACCTTATAACCTTCAGGTATCCCGAGAAGTTCCCTGAAAAGAGCGATAGTGTCATTCATGCAAGCAACAAATTCCTTGCTTCTGTGCGATATCTCAAGTATTGACAGCCCTGTTCCGGCAAAATCCTTTATTCCTTCAATTGATTTCTCAATAGTGTATTGCGGAAGAATGGACGGACCTGCATAAAAGTTATGTTTTTTCATACTTTACTTATTAATATTGTTAGAGTTTTTAGTTTAACGGATTTCTGATAACAAATTTACAAAATATTTAGCGAACTTCCCTCTTAATCGTAAAATCATGTATTTCAGTAATTTAAAGAAACAAGGCTGTTGTTTTTCAGTACAGGGATTATTTCAGTAAAACCGGTTGAAAGACAGAAATCAATACAGTCATCAAGCTTTTTCTCCCTCAGCCGCGACCTTTGTGCTGACTTCTCAATATAAGCCCTCGGATCATTTTCTGCCAGTTTCCAAAGGTCAATTGCTGCAAGGGTGGAATCGCATATTGTCGAATATTTCCCTGTTTTAATAAGTTCTGAAGCAAGCGCTCCTGCAAATATTGTATCCTCCAGATTAAACCTGTTCTTCCATCCGGCACAGAAAAGCATCACATCCTTATCCTGATTGCCTGTCCAGGTCAGCAGCGCTTTAATATTCAGAAAGGAACCAACAGCTATTATGGCTGCATCTGAAGCCAGCTTTATAATACCTGTTCCGTTTGTTGTACTGTAAACAATTGTCTTTCCGCTGACTTTTTCAAAAGTGAAATTGAACGGGGAATTTCCGAAGTCTGCAAAATCGAGTACATAGCCGTCTCTTTCGGCGGCAACAAGGTATCCGCGGTTCTTATAGTCCCTGGCCTCATCAATTCCGGATACAGGTATTATCTCAGCAGCGCCGTTTGCAAATGCAGTGCATATTGCCGAGGAAGCACGAAGAATATCAATTATTATTACAACTGATCCCTTATGCTGTTCAGGTTCATAAAGGGCAGGTGAAAAGCACGTATCGATCTTTCTCAGCATCACAAATCCTGTTATCAGCTCTTTTGATAAATAGGAAGGTTTACAACCCGGGCTTTAAGGTCCTTGTTACGGATCCTGATGAAAATCTCAGTATCTGTCTTCCAGTAACCCTTTGACAGATATGCCATTCCAATACCCTGTTTCATCATAGGCGACATTG
>JAKLDT010000307.1 GCA_022703405.1 Bacteroidota bacterium
GTAACTACAAGAGTGCCAAGCATAAAGATAAAAAGATAGAGAACTGCAAAGGACAGTATTGAAATATTTGTTCTTTCACCAACTGATTTGCCGCTGAACTTAATCCCTGATATTACATTCGGATGATTCAGTTTTATAAATGCACTCCTGATGTTCTTTATAATGATCAGGTGTCTTGCCATTTTGATACTTCCTGTTGTAGACCCTGTGCTTGCACCTGCGAAATAAAGCATGAAAATAAGAATCTGACCTGCAACGGGCCATAGCAGATAATCAGCTGATGAGAAACCGGTAGTTGTGATTATTGAAATTGTATTGAAGAAACCGTGACGGATTGATTCTTCAGGATTTACAGAGAAGCTGACATGCAGCAATGAGCTTGCGGCAGTGCCTGCTATTAAAACTGCTCCCAGGTAGAACCATAATTCTTCATTCTGCGCAACCTTTCTGAAATTCCTCTTGATAAGATAATAATATACAATCTGGCTGACTCCTGCCAGAAACATGAAAAGCATTACAATATACTGACTGTAAGTTGAGTAAGAGATAAGGCTGTCGTTTTTTGTGGCAAAGCCTCCTGTGGCGATAGTGGCAAATGAATAACAAATACTCTCGAATAAATTCATGTCTCCCAGGCTCAAAAGGATTATCTGCATTATGGTGAGCCCGGTATATATGTATAATATCCTGATTACTATTGATTTTGTTTTTGGATGGATCTTTTCCTTTAAGGATGATTCAAGAGTAAATATCTGAAAACCAGTGATTTTAAGCGATGGAAGGATTATTATTACAAGAGTTACAAAGCCCAGACCACCAATCCAGTGTGTAAGACTTCTCCAGAATAAAATCGAATGAGGAAGAATTTCAACATCCATGAAAACAGTTGAACCTGTTGTTGTGAAGCCTGAGCTTGATTCAAAAAACGCGTCAGGGAAGGAGGTAAGAGTATTGCTCAGAAGGTACGGGAGAGAACCAAGCAGGAGGAAGATAATCCATGCAAGGCTTACTACAAGGTATCCATCCCTGTTGCTGAATTTCTTATAGTCTGCATCTGATGTTATAAACCTGAAAAAGGCTGCAAGAAGCAGTGAAAAAACTGCCGACCAGATAAAGGGATCCGGCGATTCCCCGTAAATAAATGCAACCGGAAGACAGGTCAGAAAGGCTATTGTTTCAATAAACAGTACTGTGCTCAAAACCCTGATAATCAGGAATGGATTTATAAGTTTCATCAGGTAATTCCGGTATTTTCAAGGATACAAATATAAGCAATAATTGAAAGTCGTATTATGCCATTTTCTGCATCAGAATCTTGTTAAGTGCAGACAAAAGTCATTGATTGGTCATTTTTTAATCATATATTTGAAGTGTTGAATCTGTCAGTCTTTCAACTACAGTTCACCTTGATATTACAATTAAAAAATTACGAAAAATGGGAAGAGTTCTTGTAATTGGCGCTGGTGGAGTTGGTACGGTAGTCGTAAATAAAATGGCACAGCTGCCTGAAGTTTTCAGTGAGATTCTGCATGCAAGCAGGACAAAATCAAAATGTGATGCCATTGCTGAAAGAATAGGCGACAAGAGGCTGAAAACAGCCAGGGTTGATGCTGATAATGTTCCTGAACTTGTAAAACTGATAAAATCATTCAAGCCGGATATTGTTGTCAATGTTGCCCTTCCATACCAGGATCTCCACATAATGGATGCCTGCCTTGAAACAGGAGTGGCATACCTTGATACTGCCAACTATGAGCCGCTTGAAGAAGCGAAATTTGAATACAGCTGGCAATGGGCATACCAGGAGCGATATAAAAAAGCAGGCATTACAGCTATCCTTGGCTGTGGCTTTGACCCGGGAGTGACATCAATTTACACTGCCTATGCCGCGAAACATCACTTCGATGAGATGCATTATCTTGACATCGTCGATTGCAATGCGGGTGATCATGGAAAACCCTTTGCAACAAATTTCAATCCTGAAATAAATATCAGGGAGGTTACCCAGAAAGGAAAATACTGGGAAAACGGTAAATGGGTGCTTACAGCACCCCATGCTATCCACAAGCCTCTGAATTATCCGGAAATCGGACCTAAGGAATCGTATGTGATTTATCATGAGGAACTTGAGTCTCTTGTTAAAAATTATCCCTCACTGAAAAGGGCCCGTTTCTGGATGACTTTCGGTCAGGAGTATCTGACTCACCTGAGAGTAATTCAGAATATAGGAATGGCAGGTATTGAGCCGATTATGTTCGAAGGCAGGGAGATAATCCCGATTCAGTTCCTTAAGGCTGTTCTTCCCGATCCCGGAGAACTGGGAGAAAACTACAAGGGACTTACCTCAATAGGCTGCAGGATAAAAGGTGTGAAAAACGGAAAGGAAAAGACCTACTATGTCTATAATAACTGCAGTCATGAAGCTGCCTACAGGGAAACAGGAACACAGGGAGTCAGTTATACAACAGGCGTCCCTGCAGCAATTGGCGCAATGATGTATCTTAAGGGGATATGGAAGAAACCCGGTGTGTTCAACGTCGAGGAATTTGATCCTGATCCTTTCATGGCTGAGCTTAACAGGCTCGGACTTCCCTGGAACGAATTGCATGATGTTGATCTGGAGATGTGAGGGAAGACGGAAGACGGAAGACGGAAGACGGAAGACGGAAGACGGAAGACGGAAGACGGAAGACGGAAGACGGAAGACGGAAGACGGAAGACCTTGAGTTAAGTCAATGAGTATATATTATTTGATCTAACTAATTAAAACTGAAAGACTTTGCCGGTTGATTACAATA
>JAKLDT010000308.1 GCA_022703405.1 Bacteroidota bacterium
TCCGCACCATGTAATCGTGGCTCTGTCCGGGATTAAGATGCATATCGGGTCTAATCCAGTGAATTTCATCACTTCTTATAAACAAGCCCTTCCTGTTAAGGCCGGGATGTGAATGTCCCTCGCCAACATACACTATGTTATTCTGAACATCAGTTGCAATCACAAACAAAGGCTCAGCATGTCCGCCCACATTCATGCCTTTTCTCTGGCCAATAGTGTAATAATGTGCGCCGTTATGCCTGCCCGCAATTTTCCCAAAGGTGCGTTTGTATGAAAAAGGCTCTGAAAGACTGCTCAGTGCATTGTCATCCAGGTTATTATCAGGAAGTCCGGTGTGTGTTTCAGGGTAAATTGACCTGTCAGTTATTTCAATTATATCTCCTTGTGCAGGAGCAAGTTTCTGCTGCAGGAAAGTTGGGAGATGTACCTTCCCGACGAAGCATATTCCCTGGGAGTCTTTGCGTTGTGCAGTGGCAAGTCCCAGCTTGTCGGCAATTTTACGTACCTCAGGTTTGAGCAGATCACCAACGGGGAAAAGGGCTTTTGAAAGCTGATCCTGGTTCAGCTGGCAAAGGAAGTAGCTCTGGTCCTTGTTATCATCACTGCCGGCAAGCAGTCTGTGAATAAGTGTATTATTAACACTTATTGTATCTTTTCTGCAATAATGCCCTGTTGCGACAAAATCTCCACCGAGCTTTTCTGCCTCAGTGGCAAAGGAGTCAAATTTTATTTCCCTGTTGCAAAGAACATCCGGATTTGGTGTACGCCCCTTTTCGTATTCCGAAAACATGTAATCAACAACACGTTGCCTGTACGGTTCACTCAGATCCACCATGCTGAATGGGATGCCGAGTTTTCTGGCAACCATCTCGGCAAACATAAGGTCGTCCTCCCAGTGGCAGTCGCTCTGAAGAAGTCCGGTTGTATCGTTCCAGTTACGCATAAAGAGGCCCGTTACATCATACCCCTGTTCCTTAAGTATCCATGCTGCAACGCTTGAATCAACTCCGCCTGATAATCCTATTACAACTCTCTTTTTCACGGCACAAAGATAAAAAACATTACCTTTACAACACCATGGGCAAAGGTACTCTGACAATATACAATGCATCTGCCGGATCGGGCAAAACTTTCACTCTTGCAGCCATTTACCTTAACCATCTGTTTAAATCACGCTACAATTACCGCCATATACTTGCTGTAACCTTTACAAACAAGGCTACTGCTGAAATGAAAAGCAGGATACTTGAAAATCTTCACAGGCTCGGATCCGGAGCAGACTCAGAATATCTTGAAGGCCTTTTGAAGACAACAGGAAAAAATGAGACATGGATACGTTCGGAGGCTGCTGCAATAATGAACTGCATCCTTCACGATTACTCAAGGTTTTCTGTAACTACCATTGACAGTTTTTTCCAGAAACTGTTAAGGGCTTTTACCCGTGAAGCAGGCCTTAATTCAGGATTCAGCATTGAAATGGATAATACAGCCATACTGTCAGAATCAGTTGATGAAGTTTTGAGATCTGCTTCGGATGATTATCAGCTCAGGGACTGGCTGCGTGAATTTGCCGTCTCGAACATTGAAGAGGAAAAAAGCTGGAACCTGAAGGAGAACGTGTTGTCCCTTGCCCGGGAGATCTTCAGGGAGAATTTCAAGGTACTCAGTGATGAGGAGCGCAGGACAATTGAGGATAAGGATTTCCTGCTATCATATATAAAGGAGTTGCGCAGTATTATCTTCTCTTTTGAAGCAAGGCTCAGGAAATACGGCTCGGAGGCAAGGGCAATCTATTCTGAATACGTACTTGAAGAATCGATGTTTTATCAGAAGGGCAGGGGCATTCCGGCTTATATAGCTTCAATCAGTGCAGGTATTGTGAAGGAGCCAAACAGTTATGTGCTTGAAATAACAAAAGATCCTCCAAAATGGACTTCAGGAAAACCCGATCCTGCACTTCAGAATGCTATTAATGCCGGATTAGGCAGGGTACTTATTGAATCATTTGAATTATTCTTACGGGAGCTGGTTTATTACAGGACGGCTCAGGCAATCCTGGCAAATATTTATTCTCTCGGAATTCTTTCGGATATTCTCAAGAATGTCAGGCAGATATCAACATCAGAGAATACCTTCCTGCTTTCCGAAGCCGGTGATTTTCTTAAGAAGATAACCGGTGGCGACCAGACCTCATTCATTTATGAGAAAGCCGGAAACCGGTATGACAATTTCATGATAGATGAGTTTCAGGATACCTCAGAACTGCAGTGGCTTAACTTCAAACCACTTATCGAAAACAGCATGTCGCAAGGTAATGATAATCTGGTAGTTGGTGATGTGAAGCAGTCCATTTACAGGTGGAGGAACAGCGACTGGAAAATACTGGGATCAGTGCTGAAGGATCAGGTGGACAATGAAAGATTTTTCAGTGAGCAACTTGTTACAAACTGGAGGAGCTACAGCAATATTATAAGGTTTAACAATACACTGTTCTCAATAATTCCCGGACTGACCGACAGCCAGGTTTCAGCAGGAAATGAAAAGGAAGCAATCGCCGGCCTCTACTCAGAGGCTGTTCAGAAAGATGCCGGAAGGCGAACGGGAGGCTATGTCAGGATAGAATTTGTAAAGGATACCGAAGACTCAGGATGGAGGGATACAGTTCTTGCCAGGCTGCCGGAACTTATTAACAGTCTGCGCAATAAGGGACACAGGCTTTCTGATATCGGGATAATTGTGAGAGACAGCAGGGACGGTGCCAGCGTGCTTAAAAA
>JAKLDT010000309.1 GCA_022703405.1 Bacteroidota bacterium
CTGGACAATGAAAACCATACAACCTCTTACAGATTCATCAAAACATGGCTGAAATTCTCCATCACTGAATTTAGTCACCGAGCTTTTTCCAAGCTCAATACCAAGTTTGTCTGCGATCATCTGTGCGAGATGTTGTGAGGAACGGCAGGCAAAAAGCTTCATAGGCGCTTTTCCAAACATTTGAAGTTAAATTAGTGGACAGTTAATAATGAAATACAACTCCTGCAAAAATATAAAATCACTCTCTATTTATCTTTCCGTTTGAAAAAATGTTGATAGTTTCCTGAATTAATGTGAGTATTTCAGCTCTTCCTTTTCCGTTTGTAGCTGAGGACAGGAAAGTAACAGGCAGTGATTCCCAGGCACTCAGCATTATCCTGTCATATTCCTCAACAGCCTTTTTTTCTGCTGCTGTTGATATCTTGTCGCATTTGGTGAAAATCCTTGCAAACGGAACCTGGCTGTTGCCAAGCATCTCCATGAACTCAAGGTCTGATTTCTGAGGTTTGATGCGGATATCTATAAGTACGAAAAGCAATGCAAGATTCTCCCTTTTCAGAATATAGTTGTTTGTAGCCTTTGTCCATTTCTCCCTCTGGGAAGCAGATACTTTTGCATAACCATACCCCGGAAGATCAACAAGGTGCCACTTTTCATTAACAAGGAAATAATTCATTGTTCTTGTTTTTCCGGGTTGCACAGAGATCTTTGCAAGGCCTTTTCTTCCCGTGAGCATGTTTATAAGCGAAGATTTACCGACATTGGATCTGCCGATAAAGGCAAATTCGGGTATTGATGAGTGCGGGCACTCCTTTAGTGACGGACAGCTTTTTACAAACGCAGCCGAGTGAATAAGCATGAAAAATCTCTATTTAAGGTCCTTGTATGGTAAATCTATTTTCCTGACAAGCAGATAGTTATTCCCGTAGTTTGTCAGGATTTCCGCAAGTATTTCAACTGAGGTTCCTGAAGGAGTTCCGGTCTTTCTAAGGGTAATATTTCCAACACCCTTGACAGTTTTTACAGCTTCAACCGCTGCCGTGTCAAAAATCCCTTTCCCGAAATCCCCCCTGTAGTATTTGACTTTTTGTGACTTGTCCGACAATTCAAGAGTTATCCGGTAGGTGCCGTCAGTCTTGTAATTGTCCTTTTCTGTCACTATTATTTCCGGATAATTCCTTATAAGACTTCCATCGCTTGCAAATTCCTCGAGAAAGAAAGTCCGCAGTCCTTTCTCAAAGCCTATTCTGGCCTTGATACGTCCGCTCTTAAAGTATTGCTGCTGTATTCCGTGTATTGTATCTCTTACATAAGGTGTCGATCTGAATACAGGCCCTTCAACATAATACCACCTGGCAGAGTCTTCCCTTAAGCCATCCTTGTACCAGAAAGTCTGACGCACCTGCTTCCCGTTATAAAATGATTTCATGAGGCCGTTCCTCACTCCGTTCTCAAAAGTCACTTCCTTTATAAGTGTATTCCCTGTATAATACTGCTTTATACCTGTGTAACCGGTATCGGGCACACTTATCGTATCGGCCTTTGCCTGTTCCTCAGGCGCTGCAGCTCTGGGCCCTCCGCATGCTGTAATAAGTGCAGCAATTAAAATGGCTGTACCTGCTCCGGTTAACTTTTTCATATCACAGATTTTTTTAAACTAAATTGAGCTCTCGGAATTTATGAATACTTCAAGCAGCTGTGCCTCACCTGCAGGTTCCAGAACTATTTCCTTTATCATTGCAGGAAGAAGCACTGTTTCGCCCCTTGTTACCCTTTCAGTCTGGCCGTCCCAGAGGATGCTGAACTCCCCGTCGAGGCAGATAAAGATAACAAATGAGTCATTGAAATAATACTCCTTGCTTATTTTTTCATTGAATTTCAGAAAGTTAGTGTTAAAATATTCACAGTTGACAAGGTTTTGTGAAGTATTTGGGACAGGTTCCTTCCTGATCTTTTTCCTTTTTGAAGTTTCAGAAAAATCTATTGCATCAAGAGCAAGGTCAAGGTGAAGCTCCCGTTTGGCAGGTCCTTTGCTCTCCCTGTTCCAGTCAGAAATTCTGTAAGTTATATCGGAGGTCTGTTGTATCTCGACAAGTGTTGTGCCGGCTCCAATGGCATGGATTCTTCCTGCCGGTGTAAAAAATGTATCGCCCTTTTCAGCCTTTTCGGTATTGAGAAGACCGGGCAGGCTGCCATTGCTTACTGCCTCTTCGTACATCGCCTTTGTCACACCTTCCCTGAATCCTGTGTATATTCTGGCATCTTTTTCACTTTCAAGAATATACCACATTTCAGTTTTACCATAGGCATTATGCCTTTCCTTTGCCATTTCATCACCGGGGTGCACCTGCACTGAAAGATCTTCTTTGGCCTCGATGAATTTTATAAGCAGGGGAAATTCATTCCCGAATTTATCATATATCTTGTCTCCTGTTATGTCGCCCATGTAAACTTCAATCAGCTCCTCCAGGTTGTTTCCGGCCAGAAAGCCGTTTGTGACAACTGACTGGTTTTCCTGGACTCCTGAAATTTCCCAGCTTTCACCTATATTTGGCAATTTTCCAGCCTTCTTGTTATATAATTGTGATAAGGCCTGACCACCCCAGACCTTGTCTTTAAGGATAGGCTCAAACTTCAATGGGTACAGTTCTGACATTTTTTACTAAATTTAAACTCTGCAAAAATAGGCATTTATGTTGATAGTAGGAATAGCGGGAG
>JAKLDT010000031.1 GCA_022703405.1 Bacteroidota bacterium
CTCAAAAATTCTCATGTCGCGGCTGATGCCAAGCCAGGTCGGACATTCCATGTTTCTTGTAAAGTCAGAGGCATTTTCAAATGATTCTTCCTGCTCATTTTCAATAAGCTGGAGAGATGTCGAAAGATTCTTTGAATTATTTTCATCTTTAATCTGACTGAATGTTCGCCTGTCATCCGAGTCTGTTACTGCAACCTTGTAGTTAGGGATAAGTACAGGGAATTCTGAATTTATATCCCTCAGAAAGAATGAAAAGGCGCTTTTCTCACTGTTGACTTTTACAACTGTTGCTCCGCTTCCATATTTCAGCACAGCATTCAGTATCTCAATTTCAAGCCTGTTTTCACCTGTTGTGCTGAATGTGAACTGCTTATCGCGAATTTTTCCTTTTCCCTCCTGTATTCTTATTTCCTTAAGGGAGCCGTTTGTGATCTCAATAGTGCCTGAAGGCTTCTGTCCGGTCCATACTATTGAGATTTTCCTTGTTTCGGTACCTGAAAACATGGCTGCATTGCCTGGCATAAAAAACTGTAGAAGTACAGTTAGTACAAATAATGACTTTGACATGGTACTGAAGTTAAACCGTTGTTTTTATCTTAAAAATAGTAATTTATGAAAATCTGTCTTGCTTTATTTCTTAGATTTAAGGAAAAATACAGGTATGATTGATATTTACAGAAGAGTTTTCCCGGTACTTATTTTCACGATTATCTGCTTTGAAACCTATTGCCGTGATGCATCCACCGACAGTGAACTGAAGCTTAAAGCATCCTGCACCTTCAGTCTGAATACAAACGGGATCTCTTCAATACCCTCTTTTTCACTTGGTGCTCCCGCTGTAATAGCAAATCCCTCATTTAATTACGGACGTTTCAACTATGAACCTGTTCTGGCATACGATTTTGACATTCAGCCTTGGTACATTGATAACTGGTTCAGATTCAGAATAGTTGACAGACCTGAGTTTGAATTCAGAACAGGTGTGAATTTCAGTATGTTTTTCATCGACATGAAATTACCTGATCACACAATATTACAGGGACAAAGGTACTGGGCAGCAGAGTTTACATCGGTATACAAACCTTCCGCAAACAGCTTCGTGTCGGCTGCATACTGGAATGACCGCGGCCAGGACCCAGGCTCCCTCCAGGGTCATTTTCTAAGTCTTATGGCGGAAAGGTCAGCCTTGCCGCTTGGCCGATCATTGTTGCTGGCTGCAAACATGCATCTGTTTTATATTGATTATAATGGCAACAATGATGGATTATTCCTGTCTCCTAAGCTTAGTTGTTCTTTGAAGAGAGCGCCGGCTTCAATCTTCCTTCATTGCATTCAGGCCCTTTCGAGCAATATTACTCCGAATCCGGGTTTCAGCTGGAATCTGGGACTGACATATACAATTTAAAAATTATAATCATGGTACAGGAAAAGTGTTTCATTATCAGCCTCCTGGGCCTTCCCGTTCTGGCTGCAGGAAGCACCGCTCCGGCAGACAGGCCGGCGCCGAATATTGTATTTATTCTTGCTGATGACCTTGGCTGGAAAGATCTGGTATGTTACGGGAATAGTAATTATGAAACGCCAAATATTGACGCCCTGGCTAAGTCGGGAATAAGATTTAATCAGGCTTATGCGGCATGCCCGGTAAGTTCACCAACGAGGGCTTCAATAATGACCGGAAAATATCCTGCACGCCTGAAGCTGACAAATTATATCAAGGGAGACCGGACCGATCCTGATTCACCTGTTTTGCCTGCGGAATGGAAACCTTACCTTGAATCAAAGGAGCTTACAATCGCCGAACTGCTTAAGACCAAAGGTTATACAACGGGGCTTGTCGGGAAATGGCATCTCGGGGGCGGAGACAGCCTTGCGCCATGGAACCAGGGTTTTGATTATTCGAGGATGATAGGTAAAAATGGACTCGATTATTATAATTATTCAATTTACCTCGACTCATATTCAAATGAGTTTACTGACAACGGGACTGAATACCTGACTGACAGGCTGACAGCCTACGGAACTGAATTCATTGAGAAGAATAAAAAGAAACCTTTCTTTCTGTATATGGCATATTCTGCTCCTCATGTAGGAATTGTACCGCGGGGTGACAAGCTTATGAAGTATTTTTTCAAATACGGGCAGGCCGAGGAGAAATTCAATCCAAGCTATGCGGCAGTTATTGAGAGTCTTGATGAGGGTGTAGGAAAGCTGATTGAGACTTTAACAAAAAACGGACTTCTTGAAAATACTCTTATAATATTCACTTCTGACAATGGCGGAGTGGGGCTTGATGAACTTGGGCCCATTCCAACCTCAATGCTTCCTTTAAGAAAATGGAAAGGTCATGTCTATGAGGGAGGAATAAGAATACCTGCAATCATATCGTGGAAGGGTAAAATAGAAAAGGATGCAGTTTCAGAATTTGTTTTCAGCACAATTGATTATCTGCCGACACTTTGTGAGCTTACGGAAATAAAAAACGTGCCAGAAAATACAGACGGTATCAGTATACTCGCAGAGATACTAAAATCCGGATCAGAATCTGTTGCTCCACGACCATTCTTCTGGCATTATCCTCATTTTTCAAATCAGCTTGGCCGGCCAGCCGGGGCAGTGAGGATGGGAAAATACAAGCTTGTTGAATTATATGAGTCGGGCAGGATTGAGCTTTATGACCTCGAAACAGATATTTCTGAATCAAATGATCTTTCATATACAATGCCCGGAAAAACAGATGAATTATACAAGCTGTTAAAAGAATGGCAAAAAAATATAAATGCAAATATGCCGGTGGCAAAAGCTGCAAAGTGAGAATTTATAATTTAACAGAGTAGTTGCATACCCCATCAAGAAACATACGGGACAAAAAATGAAAAGTCTTTACCCTGCACTTCCATACTGTATTGCTGGTCTGGCAGCCATATTACCATCCTGTGGCAGTCATGAAGCTGCAAAACCAAATATTGTAATAATCCTGGCTGATGATATGGGCTGGGGAGATCTTGCAATAAACGGGAATCCTCATGTCAGAACACCGGTTATTGATGGTTTTTCACGACAGAGCCTGAGCTTCGACCGGTTTTATGTATGTCCGCTCAGTGCCCCGACAAGATCTGAACTGCTTACAGGCAGGTATTTTCTTCGAACAGGTGTTTCATCAGTAACTCAGGGTTATGAAAACATGCGCAGCGATGAGGTCACTCTTGCTGAAGCACTTAAACAAAACGGTTATGCCACAGGCTGCTTTGGCAAATGGCATAACGGAGCTTATTATCTGCAGCATCCCAACCGTCAGGGATTTGACGAATATGTCGGATTCTGCATGGGCCACCTTGGTTATTATTATGACATGGAATTTGTTCATAATGATACACTTGTAAAGTCAACGGGATATACCACCGATTTCTTTACTGACAGGGCTCTTGGTTTTATAGAAGACAACAGGGACCGTCAGTTCTTATGTTATGTGCCATACAATGTCCCTCATTCACCTTTCCAGGTTCCTGAGGAATATTTTGCCAGGTACATCAGTACAGGACTTGATTCAACCCTTTCATCAGTTTACGGAATGGTTGAGAACATGGATCATAACATCGGAAGAATACTGGACAAGCTTGATGAACTTGGACTGGATGATAATACTCTTGTTATATTCCTGTCAGATAATGGTCCCAATACCTGGCGGTTCAATGGCAGAATGAAGGGAAAGAAAGGAAATGTTGATGAAGGAGGCACCAGAACCCCCTTTTATATCAGGTGGCCGGGAAAAATAGCTCCGGGAACCACCGGCCAGCTTGGGCAGGATATAGACATTCTTCCGACTATACTGGGATTGTGCAATATAAAGTATGTTCCTGAAAAGCCCCTGGACGGAATTGACCTTTCGAAGGTGATCCTCGGGAAGGAAGATCCGTCTGACAGGTATATTTATTCACGCGAGGCATATCAGAACATAGATAAATGCAGCGCCTCAGTAAGGGATATGAAGTACAGGCTTGTCAGAACCAGCAGTGATACAGTGCTTTATGACATGATTTCTGATCCGTTCCAGCTGAATGATCTTTCAGCCCGGGAACCTGAAATAAAAAAATCAATGGCAGAACTTCTCGGGAAATGGGAATATGAACTTGTCAGCGCCTACTCCCCGGTGACAACAATTAGAGCCGGATTCAGCGATGAGAAATCTTTCATCCTGCCTGTACAGGATGCTGTAATTAGCGGAAATCTGAGATATTCGAGCATCCATCCCAATCAGGCCTATACTGAAGGATGGAAAGAAGCCGGTGATTCTTTATACTGGAACCTTGCTATTGAGAACGCTGGTTTATACAATGTTGAGCTTCAGTATGGTTGCCAGCCGGGAAAGCAGGGCAGTGAATTCATCCTTTCATCTGTAACCGATAGCCTCATTTTCCGTATCGATGTTCCTTTTGAATCAGTTATCCTTCCTGAGCGTGACTATGTGAAGAGGAGCGAGTCTGTTGAACGCACCTGGACCTGGATGAAGGCCGGAAATCTTGAAATTACACCAGGTAAGGCTCAGATAATGCTGAAGTTGATCGGGCCTTCATCCGGAGAAGCCGGAATAATAAAAGCATTGAAAATGACACGAATCAGATGATCTCGCAGAAATTTTTATTATACAGAGTAAACAAAGAATCAGACAGAAGGTACTCTACGATTTCTGTGCTCCTCAGGATCTTCTCTGTGTAACTTTTTAATTTTAAATCAATTTAATAATTTTATATGTTGATTAATAATACTTCAATAATGAAAAAAATTCTTGCTTCTGCGGTTCTGATTGCCCATGCAATCCTGGTCAATGCCCAGACTTATCCTTTTCAGAATGTTAAACTGAAGGAGGATGAGCGTATCAGGAACCTTATTTCTTTGATGACCAGAGAAGAAAAGATAAATTGTCTTTCTCCATGGATAGCTATTCCAAGGCTTGGTGTTAAGGGTACCCGTACAGTTGAAGGACTTCACGGACTTGCATACAGCGGACCCGCTAACTGGGCGGTAAAAGGTCCCAAGGCTTCCCCAACAACATCATTTCCTCAGGCAATAGGTCTTGCAGCTACCTGGGATACTGAACTTATCCGCGAAGTTGCAGACTGGCAGGCAACTGAGGCAAGGTATCTTGCCCAGAACCAGAGATTCGGCGTATCCGGTCTCATAGTCTTTGCACCAAATGCTGATATGGGAAGAGATATCCGGTGGGGGCGTACTGAAGAATGTTTTGGAGAAGATCCCTTTCTCAACGGTTCAATTGTTGCAGCTTATGTAAAAGGACTGCAGGGTGACGATCCGGTATACTGGAAAACGGCATCGCTGATGAAACATTTCCTTGCTAACAGCAATGAGAACCTCAGGTCGTATAACAGCTCCGATTTTGACGATCAGCTTTTTCACGAATATTACTCCTATGCATTCCGTGAAGGCGTTATGGCTGGTTCACAAGCATATATGGCTGCATATAATAAATACAATGGCATTCCGTGTACTGTTCATCCGGTTCTAAGGAATGTAACAATGAATATGTGGGGCCTGCGTGGAATTATTACAACTGACGGAGGCGCTTTCAAACAGTTGCTTAATACACATAAGTATTATCCCGATCTGGCAGTAGCTGCGGCAGAGTGTATCAAAGCAGGCATCACTATGTTCCTCGATGATTACAGAGGATCAGTGAAGGAGGCCCTTGACAAAGGTCTTATTACTGAAAAGCAGATAGACGAGGCCCTGTATGGCAATTTCAGGGTATTACTGAAGCTTGGTGTTCTTGATAATCCTGTAAAAAATCAATATTCACAGATCGGGATTGCTGACACTACACCGCCATGGACAAAGGATGAGGCTAAGGTTCTTGTGAAAAAAGTAACAGAGAAATCAATTGTACTGCTCAAAAATGAGAATAACATGCTTCCACTTGATTTGTCTGAAATTAAATCACTTGCAGTTATAGGTCCCTCTGCAGATAAGGTTATTTCCGACTGGTACGGGCCAAATCCACCTTATTCAGTAAGCATTCTTGACGGGATAAAGAAATCATTCGGTAATAAGATAAGTATAATGTATGCCGCCGGCAACAAGGCCGATTCAGCTGTAATTGCTGCAAAGAGCTGTGATGTTGCAATTGTATGCATTGGAAACCATCCTTTGAGCTATGGACTTGGATGGGGCCAGAACCATGTTCCAAGTGACGGACGGGAAGATATTGACAGGCAGGCCATAACAATTGAGCAGGAAGATCTTGTAAGGCTTGTCAGAGCAGCAAATCCAAAGACAATACTTATAATGGTATCAAGCTTCCCCTTTGCAATTAACTGGTCGAAGGAGAATGTGCCTGCTATTCTGCATGTTACACAGTCGAGCCAGGAGATGGGCACTGCAATGGCCGACGTACTTTCGGGAAAGGTTAGTCCTGCAGGGAGACTAGTTCAGACATGGATAAGTTCAATAGATCAGCTTCCTCCGATACTCGATTATAATATCAGGAACGGGAGGACTTACATGTACCAGAAGCATGAGCCACTCTTCCCGTTCGGATATGGCCTTACTTACACAACATTCAGTTATTCAGGGCTTAAGACAGACAAGAAGTCCCTGAAGAGTGGAGAAGAACTGAATGTAACATTCGCGATCGCAAACACAGGTAATACAGGGAGCGATGAAGTGGCACAGCTTTATGTCAGCTTTCCAGGTTCATCAGTTCTTCGGCCCGTGATCTCACTTAAAGGATTTAGCAGGGTGTATGTTCCTGAAGGAAAGCAGGTTAATGTTACGATTCCGCTTAAAGCTGATGATCTGAGATACTGGGATATGAAGAAAAATGCATGGGTACTTGAACCGGGTCTGCTTAAATTTTTCGTGGGATCATCATCCGCAGACAGGAGGCTGGAAGGGGAGATTGCCATAAAATAATATTTCCGAAGTCCACTGATATTTAAATAAACAGGTCTTTTCGCTTTCAATAAAAGTGAGCAGGGAATTCTTTTAGTCATTTCAAAAACATGATAAAAGTCATATTTTCATTTTTTGTTTAACTTGCAGAATTATTTTGTAAAAGGTTGAAGATATGATCAGCTATTTGTAAGACAGACAATACTAAATGCATAAATATGCAATTTAAATTGATGTTTTATACATTTATTTGATTATTTTTGCGGCATTGTTTTCCATGTCGTTTAAAATATTTGAAAATTGAAAAGCATTAAACCAAAATTCAACAGGGTAGCGATTAAGGTCGGAAGCAACGTAATAACGCAGGCTGACGGATCTCTAAACAGCAGAAGGATGTTGCGCATTGTTGAGGATGTGGCAATATTATACAAACAGGGAATTGAGGTTATTCTGATATCATCGGGAGCTGTTGCTGCAGGCAGAAGTGAAATGACTCCTTCGAAAAAGACTAATATAATTGAAGCTAAACAGATATGGGCTGCCATAGGCCAGGTTAAGCTGATGTCGAATTACCAGTTCCTTTTCGGGAAATACAATATTGCTGCAGGTCAGGTACTGGCAAGCAAGGAAAGCTTCAGGGACAGGCGGCACTATCTCAATATGAAAAACTGCATAGCAGCAATGCTTGAAAACAAGGTACTCCCGATTGTCAATGAGAACGACACTGTTTCGGTCAATGAGCTCATGTTCACCGATAATGATGAGCTTTCGGGCATGATCTCCTCGATGATGGACTGTAATTCCCTGATAATTTTGTCAAATGTTGATGGCATATATACGGGCATTCCCGGCGTTGAAGGTTCAGAACTGATACGTGAGGTAAAGGACGATAAAGAAGATATTGACCAGTTCATTTCTGATGTCCGGTCGGGCTTTGGCAGAGGCGGTATGCTGACAAAATCCTCGATAGCCAGGAAAATCGCTGCACAAGGAATTGATGTCTACATTGCAAATGGAATGAGAGATGCAGTGATAACTGATATTGTCCGCGACAAGGATATTCCGTACACTCACTTTATCGCCAGCCATAAAAAAGAGTCTGGTGTAAAGAAATGGCTGGCTCACTCCGGCACTTTTGCACGGGGTGCGGTAACAGTTAATGAAGGAGCAAAGGATGCCCTCCTTGGAGAGAAAGCTTCAAGCCTGCTGATGGTTGGAATAACAAAAGTGCACGGCTCTTTCAAAAAGGGAGATATTGTAAGCATACTTGATGAGGACAACAACCGGATCGGACTTGGAAAATCCCAGTACGATTCAAAAAAAACTGAACAACACCTTGGTGAGAAGATGAAGAAACCTTTCATCCATTACCACTTCCTTGTGCTTGATGAAAAACTTAAATCTGCCATAAGTGCTTTATAGCTAGCGGATTATTGCGGGTCTTTAAACTTTGAACTTTCTACTTTAATGAATTGCACTCCTCTCTTTAAAAAAGCCGTTCAGGCAGGCCGTTCACTAAGCCTGACAGATGTTGCTTCAGTTAATAACATTCTGAAACAGCTTGCTGAAACTGCCGTAAAAAAAACACCATTTATACTTGAGGCAAACAAAAAGGACCTGGCAAGGATGTCTGAGTCTGATCCACGTTATGACAGGCTTATGCTGACAAAAGAGAGGATTGAATCAATAGCAGATGACATCAGGAAGGTTGCGCAGCTGTCATCACCTCTCGGGCGGGTACTGTCTGAGTCCAAAAGGCCCAACGGTCTGAAAATCATCCGTATGTCCGTTCCTTTTGGTGTTATTGGTATCATATATGAGGCAAGACCGAACGTTACTTTTGATGTTTTCTCGCTCTGTTTCAAGTCGGGCAATGCCTGTATCCTTAAGGGGGGGAGCGATGCTATTTATTCAAATACTGCAATTACAGGCATAATAAGAGATGTGCTGCAGAAGAATAAAATTGACCCTGATGTTATGGTACTTCTGCCTGCAGGCAGGAATGAGACAAACCAGCTGCTTAATGCCCGTGACTATGTCGATCTGATAATACCGCGTGGAAGCAGGGGACTTATTGATTTTGTAAGGGAGAATGCCACAATACCTGTTATTGAGACAGGCGCAGGTATCTGCCATACATATTTTGATGCATACGGAGACAGGGAAAAAGGCAGAAAGATCGTTTTCAATGCCAAGACGAGGAGGGTAAGTGTGTGTAATGCCCTCGATTGCCTTGTGATCCATGAGAAAAGACTCAGCGACCTTTCATACATTATTGAACCTTGTGCATCAAAGGAGGTAATTGTATTTGCCGATGCCAAAGCTTACAGGGCGCTCAAAGGCCACTACCCGGATAAGCTTCTCAGAAAAGCAGATAAGGCCTCCTTTGGGACGGAGTTCCTTTCGTATAAAATGGCTGTTAAGACAGTTAAGGATTTTGATGAAGCCGTGTTGCACATAAACAAATACGGATCTAAACACAGTGAGGCAGTAATTTCAGAGAACAAAAGCGTTTTAAGTTTGTTTAACAACATGGTTGATGCCTCGTCGGTTTATTCAAATACATCAACTGCATTTACCGATGGCGCGGAGTTCGGATTGGGGGCAGAGATTGGCATTTCAACTCAAAAGTTGCACGCTCGCGGGCCTATGGCTCTTGAAGCGCTCACAACATACAAGTGGATTATTGAAGGCAGCGGACAGATTCGTTCATAAAAATTTATTTACTAATTATGGTTTTCGACATTCAGATGATAAGGTCCTTTTACAGGGACATGCCTGTTAAACTTGCAGAAGTCAGGAAGATACTTCAGAGGCCGTTGACAGTCAGTGAAAAAATTCTGTATACACATTTATACAAGGGATCAGAAGTGAAGCCTTCCCAGAGAGGCGCTGATTATGTTGACTTTGCTCCCGACAGGGTTGCGATGCAGGATGCGACTGCCCAGATGGCTCTGTTGCAATTCATGATGGCAGGAAAACAGAAAACAGCTGTTCCATCTTCTGTGCACTGCGATCATCTTATTATGGCAAAATCAGGCGCTGATACTGATATGAAAACTGCATTCTCCGGCAACAGGGAAGTGTATGATTTCCTGAGTACTGTATGTAACAAGTATAATATAGGATTCTGGAAACCCGGAGCAGGAATAATTCATCAGATCGTCCTTGAGAATTATGCCTTCCCCGGAGGAATGATGATCGGAACAGATTCACATACACCAAATGCAGGTGGTCTGGGCATGGTGGCTATCGGTGTTGGAGGTGCTGATGCTGTTGATGTTATGACAGGTATGGCCTGGGAACTGAAAATGCCAAAACTGATAGGCATCAAGCTGACCGGAAAACTAAGCGGTTGGGCCTCACCCAAGGATATAATACTCAAAGTCGCAGGCATGCTTACTGTAAGCGGAGGAACAGGATGCATTGTTGAATATTTTGGTGAAGGCGCTGAATCATTGTCAGCTACAGGTAAGGGCACAATCTGCAATATGGGAGCCGAGATAGGCGCCACATGCTCACTGTTTGGCTATGATGAAGCCATGACCCGGTATCTGAAAGCCACAGGGAGGGAAGAGATCGCTGATCTGGCTCTTTCAGTGGGTGAGAACCTGCGCTCTGATCTTGAGGTTCTTGTTTCTCCGGAAAAATACTACGACCAGTATATTGAGATCAATCTCTCTGAACTTGAGCCATATATAAACGGGCCATTCACGCCTGATCTGGCCACTCCAATTTCGAAGATGAAGGAGACGGCAGAAAAAAACGGCTGGCCGGTGAATATTGAAGTCGGTCTTATCGGCTCATGTACAAACTCCTCTTATGAAGATATTTCCAGAGCTGCATCAGTTGTAAGGAATGCGCTGGATGTGAAGCTGAAAGCAAAAGCTGAATTCAAGATAACTCCCGGATCCGAGCAGATAAAGCATATTTCGGAACGAGACGGTTATCTGAGGCTCTTTGAAGAGGTGGGAGGGGAAGTGTTTGCGAATGCCTGCGGACCCTGCATTGGTCAGTGGGACAGAAAAGGGGCAGATAAAAGTCCTGTAAACTCAGTAATCCATTCATTCAACAGGAATTTTGCCAAACGCACTGACGGAAATCCGAATACCCATGCCTTTGTGGCTTCACCTGAAATAGTCACTGCTATTGCAATTGCCGGTAAACTTACATTTAATCCCCTTACTGACAGTTTGTTGAATTCTGCAGGAGAAGAGGTTAAGATCGCGGAACCAAAAGGATATGAACTGCCGCCACAGGGATTCGGAAAGATTGACAATGGCTATCAGGAACCTGCAAGCGATGGCAATGCAGTTACAGTAACAATTGCACCTGATTCAGACAGACTTCAGAACCTGACTCCTTTCAGTGAATGGGATGGAAAGGATTTTGTTAACCTTCCATTGCTGATAAAAGTTAAGGGGAAATGTACCACTGACCACATCTCGATGGCCGGTTTCTGGTTGAAATACCGTGGACATCTTGAGAATATTTCAAATAATTACATGATCGGCGCAATAAATTCATTCAATAACAAGCCGAATGAGATACTGAACCAGCTTTCAGGAAAATATGATACCGTTCCGGCAGTGGCACGGTCATATAAGGCTGCCGGTTTGGGATCGGTTGTTGTGGGAGAAGAAAACTTCGGTGAGGGATCTTCACGGGAGCATGCAGCAATGGAACCACGTTACCTGAATGTCAGGGCAGTTCTTGTAAAATCATTCGCAAGAATCCATGAAACAAATCTTAAAAAACAGGGAATACTTCCGCTCACCTTTGCTGAAAAAGGAGACTATGACAAGATAAGGGAGAATGATAAGCTCGATGTGACAGGTCTGAAGGAACTGGCTCCCGGTAAGAATGTTGGTATAGTTCTCAGACATTCCGACGGTACCTCTGAAACAATATATGCACATCATACCTTTAATCTGCCACAGATTGAATGGTTCAGGGCAGGAGGTGCACTTAACCTGATAAGAAAGGCAAATGCATAATGTAAATATCTGATTGTGAAATTATTAACAATAAATTAATATGACACCTGAAAAGATCACTATTTCGAATGGCAAGCTAAATGTGCCTGACTATCCGGTTATTCCTTTTATCGAGGGTGATGGTACCGGACCTGATATCTGGAAAGCATCTGTAAGGGTTTTTGATGCTGCAGTGGCCAAAGCATACAACGGGAAACGCAAGGTAGAATGGCATGAGGTACTTGCAGGTGAAAAAGCATTTAAGCTGACGGGTAACTGGCTTCCTGACAAGACACTTGACGATTTCAGGGAATACCTTGTTGGGATAAAGGGACCGCTGACAACACCTGTTGGTGAAGGCATGCGCTCACTTAATGTCGCTCTCCGCCAGCTCCTCGACCTGTATACATGCTACAGGCCTGTAAGGTATTTCTCAGGTGTTCCAAGTCCTGTCAAAAAGCCGGAGCTTGTCAATATGCACATTTTCAGGGAAAATACAGAGGACATATATGCCGGTATTGAATTCATGCATGGCCTCCCGGAGACAGAAAAAGTAAAGAAATTTCTTATTGACGAAATGGGAATAAAGAAGATACGTTTCCCGAAAACTACATCAATAGCAATTAAACCTGTTTCTGTTGAAGGTACGGAAAGACTTGTTCGTCAGGCAATTAAGCATGCGATTCGTAAAAAACTACCTTCAGTTACTCTTGTGCACAAGGGAAACATTATGAAATACACCGAAGGGTCTTTCATGAAATGGGGATATGCTCTTGCTGAAAGGGAATTTGGCGACAAGGTCTTCACATGGAACCAGCATAAGCAGATAGCTGACAAGCAGGGAACTGAAGCAGCCGACAAGGCTCAGAAACAGGCAGAAAACGCAGGAAAAATAATAATAAAGGATGTGATTGCCGATGCTTTCCTACAGCAGATACTCACACGCCCGGCTGAATATTCAGTTATTGCAACTCTCAACCTTAACGGTGATTATATCTCTGATGCACTTGCAGCAATAGTGGGAGGCATAGGTATCGCGCCCGGTGCTAATATCAATTATGAAACAGGTCATGCAATATTTGAGGCAACACATGGAACAGCCCCAAAATATGCTGATCAGGATAAGGTAAATCCGGGATCAGTAATGCTTTCGGGTGCTTTAATGTTTGAGTACATGGGTTGGGATGAAGCTGCAGAAAATATTTACAAAGGACTTGAAAAAACTATCCTGAGCAGGAAAGTTACTTATGATTTTCACAGGCTTACCGAAAATGCCACTCTTGTTAAAACTTCCGAATTCGGCGATGCAATAATTTCAAATATTCAATAAAAAATACCAGATCCATGATTAAACCTGATTTCTTCAACAGACTTGAGGCTGAGGTAAGACAGTCGTGCCAGATTGAAAATGATCTGTTCGAACAGTTTGATGTAAAGCGCGGTTTGAGGAACAAGGACGGAACAGGAGTTCTTGTCGGGCTTACAAACATTGGAGATGTTGTTGGCTATAAAAAGGAAGATGGGAAAGTTATAGCAATTCCCGGACGTCTGCTTTACCGCGGAATAGATATTGAAGATATTACCTACGGGTTTCAGAAAGAAAACAGGCATGGATTTGACGAAACTGTATTTCTCCTGCTTACAGGCCGTCTGCCGGCAAAGGAGGAACTTAATGAATTCTCGGAGTATATGGCATCACTCCGGGCTCTCCCTGACGATTTTACAAAGGATATGATCCTGTCAATGAAAGGGAAGGATGTGCTTAATATTCTTGCCCGTTCAGTTCTCGGACTTTATACCCTCGATGAGAAACCTGACGATATTTCACTTGACAATATGTTCAGGCAGTCTCTTAACCTGATGGCTAAATTTCCCACAATAGTTGCTTATTCTTACCAGGCACTCAGGCATCTTTATCAGGGAAAAACACTTTCAATCAGGCATCCCCAGACGAAGATGACGACAGCTGAAAATTTCCTTTATCTGATTAAGGGCGATTGTACAGGATTTTCAAAGCTCGAGGCTGACCTGCTTGACCTGCTTCTTGTGTTGCATGCAGAACATGGAGGAGGAAATAACTCAACATTTACAATGAGGGTTACAAGTTCCTCTGAGACAGATATTTATTCATCAATTACTTCTGCAATCGGCTCTCTCAAAGGCCCGCTTCACGGAGGTGCAAACATCCGCGTACTTGAAATGATGGAAGATATCAAGGCTCATGTAAAGGACTGGAAAAGTGAAAAGGAAGTTGAGGAATACCTTTTGAAAATTCTGAATAAGAAGGCTAACGATTTTACAGGAAAGATCTATGGAATCGGTCATGCTGTCTATACAGTTTCCGATCCTCGTGCAACAATACTTAAAGTAAAGGCACGGGAGCTGGCAATTGAAAAAGGACGTCTGCCTGAATTTGAACTTTATGAGCTTGTCGAGCGACTGACTCCCGAGGTGCTCAGAGTGTTCAAGGGAGAGAAATTCACCAAGGTGGTATGCATCAATGTTGACTTTTATTCAGGATTTGTATATGCCTGCCTTGATATTCCCAAGGAGCTCTATACTCCATTGTTTGCAGTTGCCCGTGTCTCCGGATGGTGTACTCACCGTATCGAGGAATTGACATTCTCAGCAAAACGTATTATCAGGCCGGCCTTTAAAAATGTCTTTCCAAAACAGAGTTATGTCCCCCTGAGTGAACGTAAAAACCAGGAGCTATGAATCAGACAGATGAAAAGTATGAGGTGCTCATAGTCGGTGGAGGTGTTGTTGGCACAGCCCTGCTCTACACCCTGAGTAATTATTCAAATATCAGGAATATATGCCTGATTGAAAAATACTCAGACTTCGGACTTGTAAATTCGGCATCATACAATAACAGCCAGACGCTTCATTTTGGTGATATTGAAACCAATTATACAATCGAAAAAGCCAGGAAGGTGAAGGCCATGGCCGATATGGTGATGAATTACCTGGAAAGGGAGAAGTCAAATGATCCTGCCGGTAAGCTGTTCAGCAAGTTTTCCAAAATGGTTCTGGCTGTGGGAAGTGAACAGGTTGCAGGACTGAGAAAACGATATCCTCCCTTTGGCGAACTTTTTCCCAAACTGAAAATTATTGAGAAGGAAGAGATAGGCACGATTGAGCCAAGAATACTTGAAGGCAGGAATCCGGACCAGGAACTGCTTGCCCTTCTCACTGAGGATGGGTATACTGTTGATTTTAAGAAGCTGTGTCATTCATTCGTTGACAACTCACTTAAGAAGAATCCGCTTCTTTCAATTCACCTGAATACCAGGTTGCTGAAGGTTTCAAAGGAAGAAGATCATTATAAGGTTGTTACAAACACTGGTGAAATCAGGGCAAAAGTGCTTGTAATTGCAGCAGGTGGTCACAGCCTGATGATAGCCAAATCTCTGGGTTATGGGAAGAACCTGTCGATACTGTCAATGGCAGGAAGCTTCTATACCGGTCCGAAAGTACTTAACGGGAAAGTATATACGATACAGCAGCCAAAACTTCCTTTTGCTGCCATTCACGGCGATCCGGAAGTACATAATGCTGAGGTGACCCGCTTTGGTCCTACTGCCATGCCCATTTTCCAGCTTGAAAGACATAACTGGCGATCATTCGGAGAATACTGGAAGACTTTCGGCCTGGGGATAAAACCTGTCCTCAGCCTTGTAAAAATTCTTTTTGACCGGACAATTTTTGCTTATGTCTTTACAAATTTCCTTTATGAGATTCCTTATTTCGGGAAGCGTTTATTTATCAGGGAAGTACGAAAAATAGTGCCTTCTGTCCGTCTTAGTGAGCTGAGGTTTGCCAAAGGAATAGGAGGTACCAGGCCTCAGATCATTAATAACACCACAAAGAAACTGGAGCTGGGAGAAGCCAAGCTTACCGGTGATAACATTATTTTCAATATAACACCATCACCAGGAGCTTCCACCTGCCTTGGAAATGCTTATACCGATACAGCCAAAATAGTCGAATTCCTTGGCGCTGAATATAAATTTGATAAGGAGGCATTTGAAAATGATTTCTTCAAACCCTCCTGATTACAAATTATTGCTTCTCAAAAGAAAAGACTCTTGATTCGTTTTTCTTGGCCTCAGTTTTAAATACTACAGCTGAAGTAAGATATACATTCGTTCCTTCAGCTTCCGGCCTTTTTTCGCCTTTAACAACAAGTTTTACAACGTGTTCCCCGGGCTGAAGGTTCATTACGTGCCATATTGTTTCGGTATGCTGCTGCCTGGCAAAATTATAATATGTGTCAATGCTGCGATGCAGCTGGCCGTCAACATAAACATCAGCCTTGCCTCCGTCGGCATACCAGTTACCTACGAGTGAAACGCCTGTTCCTGAAAACCTGAATTCCATTTCGTCTCCTGCATTTGAGGCTACAATTGACTGTTTTATCTTCTTCTGATCAATGCCTGTAATTTCCCAGGGTTTCCACTTGCCCCTGAATGTAAAGCCTTCTTTATCGAATACAGATACCCTCTTGTCGTATACTGTGTTGGGAAATGAGTTTTCATATTGCGGTGCAACAGGTTCCTGAATTTTGATTCTGATTTCTTTGTCAGAAACAGATCCTCCATCTTTAACTATCAGCTCTTTAGCATATTTAACTGTGCTCTCAACAGCAGTGTTAAACGAATATGTTGTGAAGATGAAAAGAGTATCACCAAGGGCCTTAACCCCGTCCTGCATTTCTTTCGGGAGACCGCTGAATCCGTTTATTACACCAAGCACAGCAAGCGCATTTGAGGGATTGCAGTCAGAATCCTGGCCACAACGGGTTGATATCTCAAGTGTCTTCATCGGGTCACCTTCACCGTACAGAAGTCCCATAACTATATAAGCTCCATTGAGTTTGGCATCAATGTTAAATGGAACACCGGCTCCACAGATATCCACATCACCCCATTTTTCTTCAAGTTCCTTCCATGCTGCCCTCCAGTCGGAGGGATAATGCTCATGAAGTTTTATCACATCTTTGACTATCTTATAATAATCGCTTTCTGATGGAATTGAGAGCAGGGCTTTATCTATTATTTTCGGAATATCCTTTTCAAAGTAAGCTTCGGCATAAAGTGCGGCTACAAATACACCACCATAAACTCCTTCGCCGTAGTTCATAATCCTGCCTGTCTTATCGGCAATTGATAGTGCCGTTCCTGGCATTCCGGGACACATAAATCCGATATAGTCTGCTTCTATCTGGAAATCAATATCATCAGCGTGTATGTTGTATTCAGGTGTTCCTGAAAGAGGGGCAAAGATACTGTCGTAATAGTTTTTACGGGCCTGCATGTTGGCATGCCATAGTCCATAACCGGCTTTCGCAAACATCTCCTGGAATTTCTTTGAAGGAGCGTCAATGCCGTATTTATCCATTGACATAAGGAAGGTAAGCTGCACATAGATATCGTCCTGCCACTTACTACCTTCAATATCAGCAGGTTTCCATGTTATTGAATCTTCAAATATAGTTCCGCGGGCTCTGAATTCGGTAGGTGCACCATAAGTAACTCCAACCATTTTACCCGCCCAGCCGCCGGCTATTTTATCCTTGAGCACTTCGGGGTTGATTGTCCTGAAGCCTTCATCAGAAGACTTGCAGGCCGACGCAATAAGCAGAATTGCTGAAATGATAATGATCAGGGGATTTTTTTTCATGAGAGAGTTTTTACAGGTTTTTAGCTTATTATCAATGTATTGGCATGTAATAACTGCATTTTTATTGCTTTTTATATCCTAAAAGCGAAAATTCTCTTTTAGTAATCATTCCTATTTGAGAATTTTCTTATTTAGTAATTTTCCTATTTGAGAATCATTCTCTTTTGGAAATAATTCCAGTTTGAGAATGATTCAGATTATTAATTACCTCTTCAGACAATGATTTCAAGTCACTGCCTCATCCTTACATGCGGTTTGCTTCCGTACTCTATCGTTACCGGTAATCCGTCACTTAGTATCGACATCCTGGCTGCTTCAACAACAAGCTCATTGATGTAACTGTTTGCAGGAGTCGCAAGTAATCCTTTGTCATCAATTTCCTTTATAATCTCCCTTCGTTTCAGAAGGGAATCCTTTCCTGACAGACCTTCAGCAGTCTTCTCAATTCCAAGAGCTGCATGAACCAGTGCAGCTACTGATTCAAAACCGTAACCTATTGGCTTATAGCCCATACCTTCCCATGGCACAAGCTTGTAGAAATCAGGACTCACATAATTGAAATGTGATCCTCCGCAGCCTATGCCGTCAAGATAGGAATGTTCAACACCGCGGAACTGGTCATTGTGCTTTATCATGCCTGTCTTTCCTTCTCCTTCAAAAAACATCTGAAGGCTCTGATCATTGCTGCCTGCAGCCTGGTCAGGGTACCCAAGCCCATCAATGACAGAAAGGATGGCATTATTCTCGAACCTCACCCTGCCATGAGCCCATAAATATGCCTCATTGCCATTTGGAAACCTGCCTTTAATTCCTGAAACAGAGACTTCTGCAGGTTTAAGTCCTGTTATAAAATACACAAGATCAACATAGTGACATCCTATATAAACAAAGGGATCTGTCTTATCACAGGTGAACCAGTTCTGAAAGTTGGATGAACGATAGTAGTACGGTTCTATCAGCTTTGCTTCACCCATTACAAATTTTCCGAAATGACCAAGCTCAAAACTTCTTCGGGCCATCAAAGACCTTCTGTCGAACCTCTTGTGGTATTCAATGCCAACAAACAGACCTTTTTCGAATGCCAGTTTTTCAATTTCTGCAGCCTGTTTATACTGAAGAACGAGTGGTTTCACACACAGAACATGCTGATTCCTATTGAGTGACTCCATCACAACTTCATAGTGAAACTGATCAGGCATGGCTACAATAACCATCTGCCGTGGATCCATTTCCTGCAGTACCTTCTTGTATAGTTCCGGACATTTATTTGTATCAGGCTCATTAAGTGAGGGGAAAGCTTCGAAAGTCTGTCCGGGGAAGGCCTCATTTATCTCCTTTGAGTTTTTCAATGCTCTGAGAGGGCCTGAATCGAGGGCACATACCTTTATATTATTTACATACCCTGTCCTCTGCAGATGATAAACTGAAGGAAGGATAAGATCGTATGTGATCATGCCGCCTCCGACTATTGTAATATCAATTCCTTTTGTCATGTTTTTAGTATTCTCTTTTAACCGAGTATCTCGTCACAGGCTTCCTCAAAGACTGCAAGTGATTCTCTGAGCGCTTCTTCTGTTATGTTGAGAGGCGGGGCTATCTTGAGGCATTCTCCTGCAACACCTACCGGCGCAAACATCAACAGACCTTTATGGAAGCACTTTTCATTAATTTTTACTGCCGTATCCGAATCAGGAGTTTTGGTGTCTTTTTTCACAACCTGTATACCTGCAACCAGTCCTTTACCCTGAAGGCAGCCGAGAATATCCGGGTGCTTCTCCCTTATCCTGCCAAGTTCAGGCATCATGATTTCTCCCATCTTCCTCGCATTTTCAGCAAGCTTTTCATTTAGTATTATCTTCAGGCTCTCAACTGCTGCAACAACAGGCAGAGGACTTCCTGAATGCGTCGATGTCATCGATCCGGGGGCATACAGTGACATAATATCTTTTCTTCCTATCACTGCTGAAAGTGGCAGGGAAGATGATATGCCTTTTCCGCAGGCAATAAGGTCAGGTTTTATTCCATAATGCTCATAGCAGAACATTTTTCCTGTCCTTCCGAATCCCGACTGGACCTCGTCATAAATTGTGATGATGCCATTTTCGTGACAGAATGATTCAAGCTGGCGGGCATATTCAACAGGCAGGAAGTCAGGACCAACGCCCTGGTATGATTCTGTCATCACACCTGCAATATCCTTTGGAATTATTCCTTTTTCCCTGAGTGTTTTGGTGAAAAGCTCAAATGAGGTATTTTCATTTTTGTAGCCATCAGGAAATGGTACCTGGATGAAGGTCTTCCCTTCATCAACTATCCATGTCTTGAGCCTGGGATTTCCTCCTGCAAGCTGTGCTCCCATTGTTCTTCCATGGAAGGCATTTTTAAATGTGATAAAGTATTTCTTGTTGGGTCCGTATTTCTCAACTGCCCAGGTTTTGGCCAGTTTTATGCAGTTTTCAGTTGCCTCACTTCCTGTACTCAGGAGAAACACCTGGTAGTCAGTAGGTTCCGGAGCCAGACTTTGCAGCATTTTTGTAAGCTCAGCGCGTTTCTCATGAACAAATACATAGGTTGCCAGAAGCTTCTGGTCGATAACCTTCCTGAGTGCTTCAGCGATCTCTTTCCTGCCGTGACCGGCATTCGTGATCAATACCCCGGAGGACCAGTCTATCCATTTGTTTCCCCACCTGTCATAAACCTGGAAACCATCCGCTTTATCCCAGACAACGGGTGGTTGGCCCATCATTGAAACGGGTTCCGATTCTGTCAGTGTTTTGAAAATTTCAAGCGATTCAGGAACCGGAAGTGCTGTTTTTATTGTACGGTATTTTGTCTTTACATGCGGAACTGTAACCGGTTCCAGACTATACTTTGCCATGATCTGATTTTGTTTTGATTATTTGTATGAAAGATATTGATATTTTGAATAACGAATATAAAAAAAAGCTGCCGGATATTTTCAATCCGGCAGCCTGATTATTGTAAGGCTGACAGTGTGATATTAGCCGACCTTAATCTTAACAACGACTTTTTTTACTTTTCCTGAAACATTTCCCGGAGCAATTTTAGGCTGATGTGCATCTTCAGGGAAGAAAATGCCATAAGAACCTTTTGAAAATGTTA
>JAKLDT010000310.1 GCA_022703405.1 Bacteroidota bacterium
CTCTTGTCCCTGATGCCCATAATGCAATAACCTCAAACGCCGGATGGGATACAGTCAGATACAAAAATTACCTTGCAGATCTTGTATCAACATTTAAAAAGGAAGGTATACGGGTATCAATATTTGTTGACACAAATCCTGTTAATATTGAATTTGCAGCAAAAACAGGCACTGACAGGGTGGAACTCTATACTGAGCCTTATGCCACTGAATTTTCAAAGAATTCTGTAAAGGCAATTGAACCCTTCATTAAGGCAGCAGAGATTGCACGAAGTGAAGGACTTGGCATTAATGCCGGGCATGACCTGAACCTTGACAACCTGAAGTACTTTCACCAGAATATCCCATGGATCCTTGAAGTGTCAATCGGACATGCACTCATTTCCGATGCCCTTTATCTTGGTCTTGAAAACACGATTCAGCTTTATAAAAGGCAGCTTGCTGACTGAAAGGTATGAAGCTTTTCTTCAGAAAATATGGCAGCGGCCCTCCGCTGATTATACTCCATGGTCTGTACGGGTGCTCCGATAACTGGATCACAATAGCCAGAATGATTTCGGAAAGTTTTACCGTGTACCTTCCTGATCTCCGCAACCACGGACAGTCGCCCCTTTCCGGTGAAATGAATTACAGGGTAATGAGCCAGGATATACTGGAACTTGCCGAAGATCTTGAACTGAATAGTTTTTTCCTTGCGGGCCACAGCATGGGTGGAAAGGCAGCAATGACTTTCGCTCTCAGTTATCCTGAGAAACTAAACGGTTTACTTGTTGCAGACATCTCTCCTTTTACAACAGAAATTACTGAAAAAGAGGCTTTTAGACAACATAAATCAATCCTTGACGCTATTATCTCACTCGATCTCAGCAAGATAAAAACAAGGGCTGAGGCAGAGGCAGAAATTGGGAAAAGAATAGAATCTGAAAAAACAGCAGGATTCATCCTGAAGAATCTCCAGCGCAACCATGAAAATATGTTCACATGGAGATTGAATGCTCCTGTACTCTCAGAAAATCTGAAATATATTACTGAAGGTTTCAAGCGTGAGAATATAAGTGAAATGCAGACTTCAGGCTTCCCTGTAATCTTTCTGAAAGCATCAGATTCAGACTACATAAGGTATGAAGACTACGATGATATAATCAGATTGTTCCCTTCGGCGGAGATTAAGGAAATTGCAGGTGCTGGTCACTGGCTGCATGCCGACCAGCCCGAATCAGTTGCCGGATATCTGAAGGAACTGCTCTGGCAATGATCAGCCAAAGCTTACTGTTTCTATCCGGTCACTGCTTACCCCGGGCTTATTCATAAACCTCAGCAGAACCTGGACAATTGCAATGACATCCTTTTCACAGTAACGGACTATTCTCAGGAGATCCTTCTCCTTATAATATATGCCTGCAACCATGCTTCCGTCGATATCATCCTTCGGAGTGGGTATTCCAAGCACTGAGGTCAGCAATTCAAGTGAGGTGTAATTCTTGTAATCCCCGAATTTCCAAAGGTCCATTGTATCGAGCAATTTCACCTCCCAGGGCTTTTTCCCTGCAATATTAAGAAGTTCCGGAAGTTCAAGTCCGTGGATAACCATTCTCCTTGCAATGTAAGGATAGTCAAATTCCTTTCCGTTATGTGCACATAGCAGAGCTTCCTTCCCGGGCTTGGCAAACCTGGCAAGCATTGCTGAAAATTCAGTGAGAATAAGCTTTTCATCATCTCCGTAGAATGATTTCAGGCGAAGGGCATAAGGATCTTTTTCCTTTATATAGCCTACCGAGATACATATTATCCTGCCGAATTCAGAATAGATGCCGGCTCTTTCATATACTTCCAAAGCATTCTGATCAGCTGTTCTGAACTGTTTTGATTTTTTATCCCACAGCGTTTGCATGCGGGTATCAAGTGAATCAAAGGTCTCAGCGGCGGGAACTGTCTCAATATCAAGAAACAGAATATCCTCAATTCTGATATTTTCAAGCATAGTGTCAGGTTTTGCTTTTCAGAAGGTGTTTTTCAATTATTGATATCAGTACCTCTATGCCAACCTGGTTCTCTCCTCCTCCCGGAATTATAATGTCGGCATATCTCTTTGAAGGCTCAATAAACTGAAGATGAGATGGTTTTACAGTATCATGATAACGTTCAAGAACCTTAAGAACCGTCCTGCCCCTTTCAATTATATCCCGCTGAATAACCCTGCCGAGGCGATCATCTGCATCAGCATCGACAAATACCTTAATGTCAAACATATCCCTTAGTCCGGGATCGGTAAGTATCAGTATCCCTTCAACAACAACAACTCTCGACGGTTTTATCGTGACTGTTTCGTCAGACCTGAGGCAGGTAAGGTATGAATAAAGCGGCATTTCAATAGTCATGCCCTTCTTCATCTGTTTCAGATGTTCAATGAGAAGAGTGAATTCAACTGAATCGGGATGGTCAAAATTTATTTTCTGCCTCTCTTCAATTGGAATGCCTTTATTATCCTTGTAATAAGAGTCCTGAGGTATTACAATCACCTCCCCGTTCGGGAACACTTCCGTTATTTTCCTGACCACAGTTGTTTTTCCCGAGCCTGTGCCTCCCGCTATTCCTACTATCAACATAAATGCCTATTTTTGCAGAGTTTAAATTTAGTAAAAAATGTCAGAACTGTACCCATTGAAGTTTGAGCCTATCCTTAAAGACAAGGTCTGGGGTGGTCAGGC
>JAKLDT010000311.1 GCA_022703405.1 Bacteroidota bacterium
TTACTCCATCTGTGTGCACTCCATAAGTCTCATGCTGGTCTTTAAGGTATTTACACCAGACAACACCGCCTGTGTTCAGTATTCCTCCTTTCCAGGTATCAAGACTGGCAAAATTCCATGCCGGAATGGCTGTTGCTTCAATTTTGCCGTTGTTAAGATAGTTCCGTTGAATTTCCCAGGTGATCTTATCAGGATAAGCATTGAAGAACCAGGTCTCGGAAATCTTCATTTTATCATTTCCGAAAATAATGCTGCTTATGACAACAGTGTTTTTGCGAATTTTAACTTCCGGATTTTTTTCTGACTGAAGTGAAGTGAACAGAGAGGAATCCGCCCTTATCGATGTCCACGCTCCGCCTTCTGAAAGAGTGTTTCTTCCGCTTACAGTCATCTGACTTATCCTGCAGCCGCCGGAGTAACTGACCTTAAGCTGCAGGTTGCCGTCAGAATCTGATATGTTCAAAGTCTTTCCGGCACGGTCATGAGTTATGACCTGCGGATGCAATGAACATGAAATCAGCAGCATCAGTATTAACAGCATGCTGCGCATAACAGATCTAGTTTTTTTATTCAATAAACTTCAGGCAGGCAGGGCCCTTGATCTTATATTCCTTTGAAGGAGCAAGAGGCAGTCCGCTTTTTTTGTCAAGTGCGAAAACGGCAATATTGCCAGAGTTCTGATTTCCAACAAGCAGGTATTTTCCTGTCGGATCGAGAGTAAAGTTTCTTGGCCACTCGCCACCGCATGGAGTATAACCGGCAACTGTCAGTTTTCCGTCTTTGCCGACTTTATAGGTAACAATTGAATTATGCCCCCTGTTTGATCCGTACAGGAACTTACCATCTTTCGAAAGGTGCACGTCGGCACAGTAGCTCTTCTCTGTGAAACCTTCGGGAAGTGTGGAGATAGTCTGTATCTCCGTGAGATTACCGTCTTTGGCAACACTGAAAACCGTCATTGTTGAGTTGAGTTCATTTATAACGTACATCTTCGAGCCATCCTTGCTGAATGTAAAATGACGCGGGCCTGATCCTTTTGCCAGTTTAGCCGATCCTGTATTTTTAAGCTTCCCGCTTGCGTGATCAAGGTCATAAACTGAAACCTTGTCAAAGCCCAGGTCGGTAAGATAAACTTTCTTCCCGCCTGGTCCGGGTGCTATCATGTGAGCATGTGACCTGGTTCCTTCCTCGCCCCTGAATACTATTGTGTCGCTCACGGCAGAAGGTGCTCCGTTAGCATCGAGTTTAACAACTGCAAGTGAACCGCCACCATAATTTGCAACGAAGAGGTAATCCTCCTCAGGCGAAATTGAAATGTAGCAGGGACCTCCGTTGGGAACAGCCAGATCATTTATTTTCTCGGTCTTTCCGCTTGCCGGATCGAGTTTCAGAGCTGTTACTGAACCACTTCTGACACCATTGAACCTGCCAACCTCATTGACAGCATAGATTATATTCCGCTTCTTTGAGATGCAGATGTATGAAGGATTATTTCCGGCATCGTTTTCAGAAACAAGTGTAAATTTCCCTTTTGCCAGATCAACATCAACAACATGCAAACCTTTCTCATTCTGGCCGGTGTATTTTCCGACATATAACCTTGATGTCTGTGCACTGACTGAAGCAGTACACAGAAGAACAAAAAACAATAATGGATAGAAAAATTTTTTCATTTTATTAAATAATTTAAACTTCGAAACTGTCAACCTCCCTGTAAGCCTGAATTACCCTTGCCTCACCCTCTTTTGACCTGTCCTTAAGGCCATGTTCCATGCATATAACTCCCTGGTATCCTTTGCTATGGATAAATTTGAAGACATTCTTATAATTTATCTCACCGGTTGTGGGTTCCATCCTTCCCGGATTATCACCGCAGTGCAGGGCTGCAATTTCGCTCCATGCTGCATCCATATTTGGAATAAGATTACCTTCTGTTATCTGCTGATGGTATATGTCTTCAACGATCTTGCATGAAGGTCTGTTCACTGCCCTGCAGATTGCATAGGCCTGCGGAACACTTGTCAGGAACAAACCAGGATGATCCCTGTAAGTATTGAGTGGTTCAAGTACAATTGTAAGCCCTGCCGGCTCGGCAATATCGCAGCAGTACCTCAGATTGTCTATTACATTTGCTGTCTGGAAATCGCGGTGAAGTCTTTCATCAAATCTTCCCGGAACCATGAGCGCGTATTTTGCACCTGTTCTTTTTGAAACCTCCACGCCTTCCTTCACCCTGTTTATGAGCATATCCCTGACGTCCTGCTTATTCAGCACAAAAGAAGTTGTTGCGAAATCAGCGTACAACACAAAGGGCCCGAAATCCATTCCAAGCTTCTGAAGTTCACCTGTAAGCTTAACCTGATCCTCAGGCGGACGGCTCATCAGCCCGTTGTCGAACATCGCCCTGAAGCCCTGGTCATAACAGAATTTTATGTTACTGACAATATCGGTTCCTGCATGTTCGCGGAACATACCAACCGAGGGGGCGTACTTAAGCTTGAATGGAGCAACAGGATCGGGAGCTTTTTCCTTTGACTTCTTTTTCCCTTCCTGACCAAAAACTGCAGGAGCAGCTAAAAGAGCGGCTCCTGCAAATGTGGCTTTCTTTATGAAGTTTCTTCTTGAATCTGTCATATCAGAAATAATTTATTTTCAGATCTATTTCTTTTCTTCCGGCACATAAGCAAGACCTGCAACAGGCACAT
>JAKLDT010000312.1 GCA_022703405.1 Bacteroidota bacterium
GAATCTCCGTTTTCAAGAGTGGCTTGAATGATAAAGGAATAAAACGCATCTGTCTGAAAACCTGTAAAATCGTAATTTAGCTGTGACTGAGGAACCTCTGCTATTTTTGAAGCCTGACCACCATTCCTGGAAGCAAGGATAATGTAACTTTTTACAGCTAAGGGGAAGGATTCATAACTGTTCCACTTTATTGAGATCTTGTTCCTGCATGTGTCTGTAACTGCATCTGCAAAAATCGTATTCAGGTGATTCGAGAGAGGGCTTGTGCAATTAGGCATACGGTGGGCTGCAACTACATAGGAAACACTGAAATAGCCGGTACCGGCATTTATATGAATATAACTTGTTGCATCAGGATTCCAGATAGTATCTACAGGAATACCCTCCTTATTATTATACTTATATATTATGTATGCAGCAATGCCTGCTGACTGACTCTTCTTCCAGTTTAGCGTAACATTTCCGTTCTCAGGATTTATTGTCACTTTCTGAAGCACAGGAGCATCAGGTATGGTGCATGATACCTGGCCTTTACCTTCAGGTGCAAAAGTAATTAATATGAATATTGCAATAATCCGCAGAGGCCTGTTCACTTATCAGATACTTTGAAGCTTTTATATAACGAAAATTTTATTAAAGTATGATATATCATGCAATGACAAACTTATATAAAAAACTGTGAAGGAAAAGTATTGTTTTTATATTTGCATCATTATGTTCAGAATAGCATTCTTCAGAAAATTATTCAGAAAAAGTCCAATTGAAATTGATCAGGTAAAGCTTGTTTATATTCTGAGTCTGTTTGTCGGCTTACTGAGTGCTCTTGCAGCCGCCTTACTTAAAAACACAATACATTTCACATACGAATTCCTTTCGTCCGGAATAAGCAATAAATCAGCAGGTTATCTGTATCTTGTATTGCCAGTGTCCGGGATGCTTCTGACTGTACTTTTCTTAAAATATGTTGTAAAGGATTCAATAAGTCATGGCATAAGCAGGGTTTTATATGCTATTTCGAAAAAGCGAGGATACCTGCGTGCTCATAACACATGGACTTCAATGCTGGCAAGTTCTGTGACAATTGCATTCGGAGGATCAGTTGGAGCGGAAGCTCCGATTGTGCTTACCGGCTCTTCAATAGGATCGGTCATAGGCAGGTTTTTCAGGCTTAATACAAAAAGCATCACCTTGCTTATAGGCTGCGGAGCTGCCGGAGCAGTTTCCGGAATATTCAAAGCACCGGTAGCGGGAATAGTATTTGTGCTTGAGATACTTATGCTTGATCTCACAATTTCTTCAATTGTGCCTTTATTGATATCTTCTGTGACTGCCGCCTCTGTTGCCTATTTCCTTATGGGCGAGGAGGTACTGTTCACCTTCGATGCCGTCAAGGCCTTCAATGTGATGAACATACACTGGTATATTGTTCTTGGTGTGATCTCCGGTTTCATATCCCTCTATTTTTCAAAGATGACACTATTGATCGAAGGTGGTTTCTCGAAAATATCAAATCAATATATAAGGCTTATAGCAGGGGGTACAATTCTGGGATTACTTATTTATATCTTCCCGGCATTCTATGGTGAAGGTTATGATACAATAAGAACTCTGCTGAACGGGGATTACAATTCTCTGATTAGCGGCCCTGTTTTTGGAAGCCTGCAGCAGAGCTATCTACTGTTTATTGTTTTTATGGCGGGCCTGGTGCTGCTTAAAGTTTTTGCAAGCAGCGCAACCAACGGCGCAGGAGGTGTCGGGGGTATTTTTGCACCTACACTGTTTATCGGCGGAGTCAATGGTCTGCTGATTTCCAGTTTAATAAGCAGGTATTTTGGTGCGGATCTGCCTGATAACAGGTTTGTTCTTGCAGGAATGGCAGGAATGATGGCCGGGGTAATGCATGCGCCTCTGACTGCAATATTCCTTATTGCTGAGATAACCGGAGGGTATGATCTGCTCATTCCGCTGATAATTACTGCAACTACTGCATATATTACAACAAGGAGTTTTGAAAAGCATTCCATCTATCACCTTCAGCTGGCTGAGAGAGGTGAATTGATCACGCATGACAAGGATAAGGCTGTGCTGATAAGGATGAACTGGAAAAAAGAAATAGAAACTGACCTTAAAACAATAAGGTCAACAGACACACTCGGAGATCTTATAAAGATTATCTCACAATCAAAAAGGAATATCTTTCCTGTTGTTGATCAGTATAATATATTGGAGGGAGTTGTTAGTCTTGATGATGTTCGTGAAATAATGTTTCAGCAGGAACTTTATAAGACTACATTTGTAAAAGATATAATGACAATGCCACCCACATATATTGATATCAGGGAAAATATTGAGGCAGTAATGGAGTCGTTCAGGAAGACCGGAGCCTGGAACCTGCCTGTTCTCGATAATGGATATTATGTGGGATTTATTTCAAAATCAAGGATATACACCTATTATCGTGAGTTGCTTGTTGAATACTCTGAGGAGTAGAAATTTATAAAATCATTAAAAAAGATAATATGAACAGAGACACTTTGATCTTTGACCTTATTGAAAAGGAAAGACAGCGCCAGATTAACGGAATTGAACTTATTGCATCTGAGAATTTTGTAAGCCTGCAGGTTCTTGAGGCAATGGGCTCAGTCATGACAAATAAATATGCTGAAGGTTATCCCGGCAACAGATATTATGGAGGTTGTGAGG
>JAKLDT010000313.1 GCA_022703405.1 Bacteroidota bacterium
TTCTATTACTCCTCTCACTACATCAAAGGTCTGGTACCTGTTGAAAGGAGCTATTTTTATTGCAATTACATTTTCAATAGCAGCAAATTTTCTCCAGAAATCCACATCAAGCCTCCGGCCTCCCACTGCAGGCTGCAGATAGAAGCCAACAACAGGCATGATCTCTGCAATCTCTTTACAGTGTTGTATAATTTCCTCATTCTCAGAATCCCTGAACGCAGCAAGACTAAGCAGTACGGCAGTGTAATTATGCTTTTTTGCGAGCGTTGCTTCTGCTGCAGCCTGAGCTGTTTTGCCAATTACTCCTGCAACCCTGATTAGTTTTTTATCATGCTTTCCTTCGAAGCTGCTGAACTCTTCGTTTGCAAGTGAAAGCAGTGGTTCATAAAGACCAATTTCAGGTTTCCTCACGGCAAACTGGGTTGTATGCACTGCAACGGCAAGACCACCTGAACCGGAATCGAGGTAATATCTAATTAAAGCTCTTTGCCTTCTCTCATCAAGCTTGCGTTTGCTGTTCAATGCAAGTGGCATGGCAGGAATTACAACACCCTTTTTCAGGCTATCTTCTACTGATTTGTCAATCTGAATCTTACTCATAGCTAAAATTATTCTGTATACATTTTATCGTTAAGGCGCTGGGTACTGGGCTCTGGGTACTGGGCTCTGGGCGCTGGGCTCTGGGCGCTGGGCAATAGACACTCGGCAATGGACTCTGGACGCTGGGCTTTGGATTCATGCTTTCATATTGTATCCTGATCTTCTTCCTTCCGCCTTCCGCCTTTTTAATACTTCCCGTCCCTTACCTCAAAATGAGTGGGTTTACCAAGTATGCCCTTATCCTCTGACAACCATCCGGCAATCCATTTAATAACCTGTGATGCAGATACTTCAGGCTTTCCAAACAGGCTATAGGCAAGTGTAGAATCGTTCAGCAGTGCAGTTGTGGCTTCTTTTCCTGTAAATTTAACTTCAACACCGAACAGCTTTGCAAATTCCTCTGCAGTTTCTTTTACCGAGAGCAGTTCCGGTCCGGTTATGTTAAGCACTCTGGCAGGTGATTCAGCAAGCTCGATTGATCTTAGTACATAATCATTCATGTCACCCTGCCATATTGCATTGAAATATCCCATTGTAAGGTCCACCGGTTGTCTGTTCTTTACTTTTATTGCTATATCAACAAGAACCCCGTATCTCATTTCAACAGAGTAGTTTAGTCTGATCAGTGCAACCTTCGTTTTGTTTCTGATGCTTCCGAATTCGAACATTCTTTCCCTTCCAAGGCACGATTGTGCGTATTCACCTGTTGCTTCCGGAAGATCACTCTCTTTTGATCCGCCTGAATTTACAGGAACAAGGGGATAGACACAACCTGTGGAGAAGGCAACAATTCTCGATTGTCTGAAGCTGTCTGCCACTATTGCCGGCAGCCATGTGTTTATTGCCCAGGTGAGGGACAGATTTTCAGTTGAACCGAATTTCATTCCTGCCAGGTAAAATACATTCTTAACCTTTGGAAGTGAATCTGTAAATTTTACATCAAGCAGATCACCGTCAATTGTTTCAATGCCTGCCTTTTCAAGTTTTGAGCGCTGTTCTTTTGATTCGAATTTGGAAACACCTATTATCCTTTTTCTTATACCTGCCTGTTCACAGCCTCTTCTGGCCATCATTGCAAGCGACATTCCTATTTTGCCCCCAACACCAAGGAAAATAATATCTCCATCGAGACGTGAAAACATCTCCACTGCTTCTTTTCCCGGTCTTGAAAGTAATTCTTCCAGTTGTTCTTCATTCGTAATTTTTTCTGGTAAGTTCAGCATATATAATTCCTCCATTTTAATATTATGTTTTTATAGATTCTGTAAGCTTCTTCTAATTTGTTAACGTAACAGTACTCATCTGTCTTATGTGCCATTTCAGGCTCTCCCGGACCCAGTATTACTGCCGGAACTCCATTGTAGGCTTTCTGTAAGACTGAACCGTCAGTGAGGTAGGGAAGGGCTTTCGGAAATCCCTGACTGCCTCTGCTGATACCGCAGATATCATACACAAGCCGTACAAATGGCTCATCCTCATTAGTATGAACGGAAGTCATATTTACAAGTACTTCAAGATTTGTTTCAGTTCCCAGTTCATGTGCAAGCCGGTTCAGGGTCTCCTCATGGTTTGTTTTTGATGTTGTCCTTATGTCTATTGTGAATTCAGCATGATCAGGAACAGAGTTCAGGTTAAGGCCTCCGCTTATTTTTCCGACATTTATAGTCGGATATCCAAGTAGCGGATCTTCCTGTACATTAAATCTGAAATCCCTGGCTTTCAGCACTGATTCAGCGGCTTTGTAGATGGCATTCTCACCCAGGTGGGGCATTGATGAATGTGCTGTTTTTCCTTTAGTCACGGCATTCATGTAGATTGCCCCCTTATGACCTGTGGCAGGCATATTTGACGTAGGTTCTCCAATTATAAGGGCGCTTGCCTGTCCTATCTCAGCACTGCTTTTTACAAGCTGTTCAATACCTTTGCATCCAAGTTCTTCGGCTGCTGTAAATATAAGTCTTACACCACATTCTGAAGTCCCTTCCCTGAAAGCATCCATAGCTGCAAGCATCATTGCTGCCACTCCGCCTTTCATGTCTCCGGAGCCACGGCCATAGATTTTTCCATCACGTACCTCTCCTCCAAACGGATCAGTAGTCCATT
>JAKLDT010000314.1 GCA_022703405.1 Bacteroidota bacterium
GGACATACTGATATATATTTCTCTGCAGTTTTTCTGTCAATGCTTTCAAAACTGACAGTCAGCGGCTCCGAGATAAGAGTAATAAACCCCCTGTTGACAAAGCAAAGTGAAGCATTTTCCTTACTCTCGTCGGATACCCTTACGCACAGCCCGCATTTTATGCATTTTGCATGTTCAAATATGAGGTTTGCCTCCTTGTTTATCTTCTTCAGAACAGGGGCATTAACCATTTTTCCCTGAGGGTCCTTAACATTCAAAGTTACAGAAACATCCCGTAACCTGCAATCATCTGCAGCCCGGCAATCGCAATGCATGCAGTTCACAGATTCTGAAGCAGCTGCCCTCAGGTCGCTTATCTCCCTGCATCTTGCGGCATCTTCAGGAACCTCCTTCATCCATTCCTTCTGCTCATAAGCTTCAAGCTTTCCTGTTCTGGATGAAAATTTTTTCCTTACCGGATTGATAATTTTCTGCTTATCCTTAACATCAATCAAGCCGGCAAAATCTTCAGCAGGTTTACCATTTATGAAGGTATTGTATACAAATAGCATGAGATTACGGATCGACACTGCTTCATCGATTTTCTTCCTCCGGCAGGCATTTTCACAGTAAGCAGGGCAGTCAGTACAGACAATGTCATTAGTCGTTACTTCTTTTGCAGCAAGTTCAAGAGCCGCATTTATGTCTCCTGCCTGAAGATGTCTGTTAATCAGCGGAATATTATAACCTGCAGGGCACACAATACGGCAGGGAGCCTCACATTCTGCCCTGTGTTCGGCAAGAAGCATTTCAACTGCCTTTTTCCGTAAGCGGATAACATCATCACCGGATGAGTCAATTTCTAACCCGTCGCGGACCTTTGCAGTACATGAAGGCATGTAATTATTTGTCATTCTGTCTTTTACCACACAAACCATACATGAGGAATATGGTTCTACATCTTCCCTGTGGCAGAGCGTTGGTATGTAAATGCCGGCTTTTACAGCTGCATCCAGAATTGTCTGCCCTGCTACAACATCCAGCTCAATATCGTCAATTCTTATCTTCATTCAGACTTACAATTTCTACTGCTCCCTCGGGGCAGACAATCCTGCAATTATCACATTTTGTACATTTTGCAAGATCAATGCTGTGTTTTTCATAGGGTTTGAAATCAATTGCCTGCACAGGACATTCCTGATAGCATTTGGTACATCCGGTACATTGATCTGTTATAACATATTTTACAAGTTCCCTGCATTTTTTCGCATGACAGATTCCCCTTGTGTGCGCCTCATATTCCTCCCTGAAATATCGCAGACCTGTCAGAACAGGATTTGGCGCAGTTTTCCCCAGTCCGCACAGGCTTCCGTTCCTGACATCATGGCTCAGACGTTCAAGTTCCTCAATATCAGCCATTGTAGCCTTGCCTTCACTAAGTGCAGTGAGAATATTTAGCATCTGCTTTGTTCCAACCCTGCAGAAGGTACACTTACCGCATGATTGTTTATGTGTGAAAGAAAGGAAATACTTTGCAATATCAACCATGCAGTCAGTATCATCAAGAACCACTAGTCCTCCTGATCCCATCATTGCACCCATTTTTGACAGTTGTTCATAATCGACAGGAGTGTCGGCCAGACTTGCCGGGATACAGCCTCCTGACGGGCCGCCAATCTGCACTGCCTTGAAAGTTCTTCCTTCACCAACACCATTACCTATGTTCTCAACTATATCCCTTATTGTTGTACCCATCGGGACTTCAATAAGTCCACCTTTTGAAATTTTTCCGGCTAAGGCAAAAACCTTTGTACCCTTGCTTTTTTCTGTTCCGATATTGCTGAAAGCCTCACTGCCATTGTTTATTATCCATGGTACAAGTGAGAGTGTTTCAACATTGTTAACAAGTGTGGGCCTGTCCCTGAATCCCTTTTCAACAGGGTAGGGAGGCCTGAAGTGCGGATATCCGCGTTTGCCCTCCATGGAGGCTATCAGGGCAGTTTCCTCACCACATACAAAGGCTCCTGCACCTTCAAAAATGCTGATATTGAATCTGAAACCATTTTTATTTACTTCAGTTCCAAGTATCCCATGGCTATAACATTTTTCAACAGCATGTCTTATCCTCATGACAGCAAGAGGGTATTCAGCCCTTATGTAAAAGATACCTTCATCTGCTCCAGTTGCATAAGCGGCAATCAGCATGCCTTCAATAATTCTGTACGGAAAAGATTCCAGCAGCATCCTGTCCATAAAGGCGCCAGGGTCTCCTTCATCACCATTGCAGACAACATATTTCGGTTTGCCCGCTGCCCTGGAAAACAACCTCCACTTCAGTCCGGTTAAAAAACCTGCACCCCCGCGACCCCTGAGACCGCTTTTAAGTATATTTTCAATAAGCTCCTCAGGAAGACTTTTCCTAAGGACTTTTTCAAAAGCGCCAAAGCCTCCAAGCATCCTGTATTCCTCATAAGATTCCGGTGACTGGATTCCGCTGTTAAGCGTGGCCAGGTGCATCTGAAGGTTCAGAAAGTTATTCAGATGCTTTTCCCGCACTTCACCCGGAAGATTGACAGGACTGAATATTTTCTCATCTGAAACGAAACTGTCAGCCAGGTCATTAATCCCGTATAATAATCTCTTGTTAAGAGAGGAGGGCCTTATATGCTTGAGAAGAATTTCTTCCACCTGTTCCTTTCTGACATTTGTATACCGGT
>JAKLDT010000315.1 GCA_022703405.1 Bacteroidota bacterium
TTGCATACATGATACTATCGGTAATATGCTTTTTCTGGTAGGCAATCTGATCACGCTGGGCTGCTGCAAGATCCCTCTGTTTTTCTATCTCATCCTTCTGCGCGGAAATCGTCCTGTTCTTTTCCTCTAGCTTAATGTTGGCCTCCTTCTTGATCTTATAGCCCCGGTAGATATAATAGCCCAGAAAGCTTACAAGGATAAGCGCGAATACAACAAAATAGAGTACAAGCTTTTGTTTTTCAAGTGTAGCAAGCTGAAGTTTGATCTTATCTTCCTGCTCTCCGATCTTCATTAGCTGTTCATCAATGCGCGCCATCTGAAGGCCGATTTTTTCCTTCTGGCTTGCAAGAGTATCCTGCTGTACCTTAACTTCTGCCTGTTGCTGAAGAATCATTTTTTTCTGTGAGGATATCTCACCCTGCTGCCTGTTGATCTGAACAAATTGCTTATCAAGGACTTTCTGCTTTTCATTGAGGGTTTTTTCCTTTATCACAATCTGTTTATCAAGACTGTCGAGCAGGGCCCTCTGCACCATTATTTCCTTCTTCTGAACATCGATAGTTTCAAGCTGCTGCCTTATGGTTTCCTTCTGAACCTCAATCTCCTTGCTGGCAATATCGAAAAGATTCTGCCAGTCTTCCTTTGTTTTTATTGCAGTGAAAAGAAGAGTCTCAGGCACACTCATCTTTTCCTTTTTGATATATTCATCATTGATATCAAAGCGGGGTTTTCCTTCAACAACAATGAAGTTCATCATTGATTCCCTGAATTCATAACCCTCTGTTATCAGCATTGTCTGCTGTCCTTCGATCATCTTTTTGATCTTGTCAAGGTTGAATCCGGCATTCTTGTTAACATAGAGAACCTGGCAGTGAGTAACACTCTCGAGGTTCTTAAAGCCGGCAACAGAAACCGGTTTGTCCTGTATCCTGTTTCTTGTCTTTGACAGGTTACCCATTTCATTTATTAAGTCATAATCCCCGAGAAGCACCCCTATTTTAAAATTGGCTGAATCAGCAAATCCGGGTCCGTAATCAACATATTTGGCAAGGTCAAAAATATAGAGTGCACGTGTCGGATTATCGAATCCTACCTGACTGTATGAGCTGTTAGAAACAATGAATAAACAGGCTGCAAGCACTAAAGTTTTGAAAGTACGGATATAGATTGACATAATAAGATGGTTTATTGACACGAATTTGCAAAATTTTATCCAGTTAAGCAAATAAGCTGATATCAATCAGGCCGGCGACTGTTTATAAAATGTTAATAAGTGGTCGTTTGCACCATTTCTGCCGGTTTTTCTTATCGTAATTTTAACTGGCGTTTAAACAAATGATGTAATGGGACTGACAATCAGTAATTTGACTCTTGAAAATAAAAATATCGTAATTGTCGAGGATGATGTACACACAATAAGATACTACGAAACCCTGCTGAGAAACACCGGCGCAAATGTACTTGTATTGAGGTCCGGACTTGAGTTTATAGAATATATCAAACAGGGAAAACAGGAGATAGATTTCATCTTCATGGATTACCTGATCCCCTTCATTAATGGCATTGACTGTGTAAGGATCTTCAGAAAAGCAAATAAAACAACACCTGTTGTAATGCTTACAGCCTATATGTCGGAACAGACCAAAACTGAATCATACATAGCCGGATGTAATGAATATGTACTGAAACCTGTTTATTGCGAAAAGCTTATCTTCCTGCTTGAGAAATATCTCCTGCAGAATAAGGAAATCCTTGTCAGTTAAGGCTTCTTACTGCAGCCTTGTATAGGGCTGTGCCTTCGACATATACTCAGCATAATAAGTCTCCAGTTTGTCATTTATTTCCTTTGCAAGCTCAGTTTTGCCGTATTTTTCACATGAGCCTGATACTCTTGATGTGTATTGAATAGCGGTCTGTATTTCATACTCGGCAGAACCGATCACAAAAGGTTTCTGCTTCATGTAGTATTCAAGCCTCTCAAAGTAATAATCCCTGAAGGCCATGCTCATGCTGACTGCTTTTTCAGTATTGCCTGCTGCAAAATATGCATCTACAACATCTGCCATATAAGGATCGTAAGGTACTTTTTCGAGCGGAAGCTGTTCCATGCACCTGTCAAGAACTGCGAGCGCCTTTTCATTCTTTCCTTCTGAGGCAAGTGCCCTGGCAAGCCTTGCATAGTTCATGCGGGCCTTAACAACAATAATTGTACGCTTGTGATTGTAATCAATATTAACTCCGGGAACATTGGCTCCTCCCCAGACGAACTTATTCATCATGTTCTCATACAGAATATCTGAATCTATTCCCCCGTATTCAATCCAGCTTTTATTCTGCGACCTTACCGGTATAAACCTGTATGTCAGTCCTTCAAGCTGGAAATACTCCTCAAGTCCGAAGGCGTCGTTGTGATATCCTGTGACAAAATATACAGGTCTCTCCCAGTTATTATGCGCCAGGATATCAAGTACAATAAGCTGGCTCTTCAGAATTGAATTACCCTTTAGTTTTATGTCAATATACGGCACAATCTTATCCCTGTCCTCCGGCTTAACTGTCCCTGAGGCGATTACTTTTTCAGCGTCAACAGGAATCCTGATAGTCCTTGAAGGAATAATATCAAGGATCTCGGTTGCGGAAATCTGGACCTTCGTTCCCTTGTTATCGCTT
>JAKLDT010000316.1 GCA_022703405.1 Bacteroidota bacterium
AAAACCCACAAGAACCATCTCAAAGGAATACATGAAATATGGTACCAAAAGGCCGAGTGCAGTGACACCCATTCCAACATTGAGCATGAAACGCTTTCCAAGCCTTGACTGCATTATTCCCACCGGAACTGACAGCAGGAGGAACCACAAAAAGGCAGCCGAGGGTATAAGCTGCGCAAGTGTGGCGCTCAGGTTCATGTCCTTGCTTACCCTGTCGACACCAATTCCCACAAGGTCTACAAAACTCATTACGAAGAATGCCATTAGAACCGGCAGTATCTTCTTTATGTTAAAATGATTCTGGTGCATATAATAATTAGTTTAAAGTTTGGAGTTTAGAATTTGGAGTTAATTTACATCAACGGCAGTGCATGCTGAACAGCTTTCCAGAAATCGTCATCAAGCAGGTAGGCACTTCCAATAAGTGCTGCATCCTCCTTCAGCCTCGACAGGGCTACTTCGCTGTTGCAGTTCTGTTCCCTGAGGCTGTTTTCAAAATGACTGCCGAAAAGGTTGTATGCGTGTGAAATATTGCCCCCGATCACAAGTATCTCTGCGTCAAAGCCTTTGAGCCAGGGAGCAAGAAACGTTCCAAGATTGTCGCCAAAATCCCTGAAGAGTTCATTGACAACAGTATCAGTGCCGGCAAGAGCTGCGAGCTCCTTAACTCCTGAAAGATCCTTGCCGGTAAGCTTTTTATATCGTCCCAGAAGACCACGTGTTGAAAAATAATCATCGGCAATGCCATCGCGGTAAGGCAGGTGATATACACATCCGATTTTCGGAACAAGAGGACCATCGACAATCGGAATTTTATTTTCAATAAAAGCTGACCCGAAACCGGTTCCAAGAGTAATTGAAAGTGACCTTGAATAATCTTTTGCACTTCCTGCCCATGCTTCACCTACAGCGAAGGAGGAAGCGTCATTCATGAACCTGATGAGAAAATTATCAGACACATCAAGGCTGCTTGCAATGGCATCGGAGATATTGAATCCATAAAGGTTTTCATATTTCGCCACACCCTTTATATAGCAGATACCCTTAACATAGTCAAAAGGCCCTGGCATTGCAAATCCGATTCCCCTGACACTCCCGGCGGGAACCCTGGAAAGGGTTGAAGACAGTGTTGAAGCCCACAGGCCAATTATTGTTCCGGCAGATGCCTGGTTGTTCACAGCCTGCTCCGTAATTGTCTCTTTCAGGATCAATCCTGTTGTAAGATCAATCGCTGCCGAGGTAATATGACTGCCGCCAATATCAGCACCAATTGCTAAATTTCTGTTCATATATCAGCTTTAAAAGGTGAACTTAATAAGGTGTAAATAAAAAGGCTGAAAATATTGAAATTTGTTTGTAATGCAAAATATATTTAATCAATAATGAGTCAGACAGTCGCATAACTGACATTTCTCATAATAATAAACACACAGATACAGTACCTTTGAAACTGATATGTATTTTCAGTTATAGTTCTTCATCGCAGAAGAATAGCATCCTAAAAAATAAATGTCATGGCAAAAGTTACAAAAGAGGAAGCTTTGCTGTACCACAGCAGATGCAGGCAGGGAAAGGTGGAAGTAATTCCGACAAAGCCCTATTTCAACCAGAGGGATTTAAGCCTGGCCTATACACCGGGTGTTGCATTCCCCTGTCTGGAGATTGAGAAAAATCCTCATGATGCGTATAAATATACTGCAAAAGGAAACCTGGTAGCTGTTATTTCAAACGGAACTGCAGTACTTGGACTTGGTGATATTGGTACACTCGCCGGGAAGCCTGTCATGGAAGGTAAAGGCCTGTTGTTCAAGGTTTTTGCTGACGTGGATGTATTCGATATTGAGGTTGATGAAAAGGACCCTGCAAAGGTAATAGAGTTCTGTCGCCAGATAGCGCCTACATTCGGCGGAATTAATCTTGAAGATATTAAGGCCCCTGAATGCTTCGAGATTGAAACAGAGCTCAAAAAGATACTGAAAATCCCGGTTTTCCATGATGACCAGCACGGAACTGCAATTATCTCGGCTGCCGGGCTTCTTAATGCCCTCGAAATTACCGGAAAGAAGATTGATAAAATTAAACTTGTTGTCTGCGGGGCGGGCGCTGCTGCAATATCATGCTCAAGACTCTATGTCGCACTTGGTGTCAGAAAGGAAAATATCGTAATGGTAGACACAAAGGGTGTGATAAACAGTAAACGTACCGACCTGAATAAATATAAAAAGGAATTCATTACAAACCGCGATATCAGTACTCTCGCCGAGGCGGTAAAAGGAGCCGACCTGTTCCTCGGACTCTCGGCAGCCAAAATGCTGTCGAAGGAGATGCTTGCAACAATGGCTGAAAATCCTGTTGTTTTTGCAATGGCTAATCCGAACCCCGAAATTGACTACGAGGATGCCATGGCAACAAGAAACGATCTGATCTTTGCGACCGGAAGATCTGATTATCCAAACCAGATAAATAATGTTCTGGGATTTCCATATATATTCAGGGGTGCACTCGACTGCATGGCAACAACAATAAACGAGGAGATGAAGCTTGCTGCAGCAAAAGCGCTTGCCCAGCTCACAAAGGAACCTGTTCCTGAAAGTGTGGCTAAAGCATATAATGTTGACAAACTCGAATTCGGAAAAGAATAT
>JAKLDT010000317.1 GCA_022703405.1 Bacteroidota bacterium
TCTCCTCAAAAAGATTATATGAATCATGGAAAGAAAAACCAAGGTAAGCTATTCGTCCGTCTTTAATTGCTGACTCCGCTTTTTCAATAAGTCCGTTTTTGAGAACATTTTCAGACCAGCGTTTTTTTGTCAGGGCATGTAATAAATAGAAATCAATGTGATCTGTACCGAGCCTGTCAAGCTGTTCATCAAGTATCCTGTCAAAATCAGCTGGTTCATTTACAAGCCACACAGGCAGCTTGTCAGCGAGTTTTATACGTTCCCTGTATCCGTCGCGCAGGGCCTTACCTACAACTTTTTCACTGTTCCCCTGGTGGTAGGGATAAGCGGTATCAATATAATTAATTCCTTTGTCTATTGCATGGCGTATCATTCTGATTGCAAGATCTTCGTCTATGTTGGCGCTCATTGGCTGATTATCAACACACGGAAGACGCATGCTCCCGAAACCAAGTGCAGATGGTTGCCAGTCAAGTAGCCCGAATTTCCTGTATTTCATTTCTCCCCTCCTTCTGAATTCATGTATTAAAACCGGCACGAATTTAAACAAGAATGAGCAAACGAGGTAATACTTGTTTAAAAACTGTCATTACATTTAAGAATCATTAACTGCACTATCCCGTAAATGACAATATTATGAAACCTGAGGTTTGAAGATAATGACATAATTACTAATATTGCCGGACTCAAACTAAGCAACAGTATGATTAAAAAGATATTGATTCCCATCCTTCTGCTGGCTGTGTCATGCCATTCTCCCGAGCCGCCGGCAAGCACTGCAAAACCTAAAGCGCCTTCCAAGCCAAAATCAGTTACACCAAAACCTGCAGCAAATCCCTGGGTGGTTAAAAACTATACAAAGGCCGGTGGCGAAACCACTGAGAGGAAATATGCAAGGTTCGATACAGAGGGTACTTTCTCTGATCAGGCTGGTTCAAATGGAAAGGTTTATGTAACATTTATGCTAAATAAGGAAAATGCTGGCATTCTGCTGTATAAGTCCTCCAAATCAAATCCTCTGGAAAAATCAACAGGTACAGTTATAATAAAAATGAAAAATACCAAAGGCGAAGAAATTGAACTTACTTCCTCAAGGGGATGGAACAAAACCGGAGGTATCCTGATTGAACAGAATAACAATGATTACAGCAGATTCAGGATCTTTATGCTGCAGAATGAAGGTACTGTGAATGTTGAGATTCGCGATGAATCAGCAGCTGTATACAACTTCAATATAATTGCCACAGGATTCGGCGATTCACTGGGCCAGATTTAATATACCATGCAGAGACGTTGAATGTAGAGACGTTGCATGCAACGTCTCTACATTCAACGTCTCTGCATGCAACGTCTCTACATGCAACCTACCTACCAGGAATTTGCTTTCTTTGCACCGTATCCCGGTACAGAAATGCTGTTTCCCTGCCTCTGCCTGAACTCAGACTTCTTTGCAACAAAATTTGCTGAGCGGTATTCTCCCAGGTACAATACACCTGCAAATGAGTCTCCTTCAAGGGTTCCGTCGAAGGTATAGGGTATTGATTCTGCGTTTTCGCGGTAAAAACTCTGAAGCCTGACTTTCCTGCCTTCAATTCTTCCTGAAAGGTCAAGCATTGAGAATGTGCTTTTATGTGTGCCTTTCAGATCATTTCCGTCCTGTTCAGCAAGGAACAGTTTATGCTCACCCTTTCCGGAGTAGAATTCCACAGATACGTCCCAATGACCTGTAATATTTGCAGCAGGAGCTTCTACAACAACAGTTTTCTTTTCTCTTTTCTGTGCAAGCAGGTTATAAATACGGTCAGCAACTATCTTTTCATCTCCGGGTTGCATCATGTGTGCGCTTATTGAAAGAGATGCAACACCTTCACGCGGATTTGTTCTTCCGTTTATTGATATTCTGGGCTTGTTGTTTGTCAGATCATCAACAGCTTCTTCTCCTGTAAGATTAAAGGCCTCAGGATTCCAGTTTATTGAAAGGCGGGCGCTCCTGTTATCAACACCCTGTGGTTCGGTAATCTTTGTAGTAACACCATTTATTGTTGTTACTTTCCTGGAAATATATTCAAGCCATGAAATCCATGTTTTTTCCTCTTCAGCATGATTGCGCTTTACCCAGGTCTCAATTGCAGCAAGCATGCCTATATGCTCTTCCTTGCCAACCTTATTATCTCTTCCGGGGCCATGGTGTGGTGAACTTGCCTGCCATGCCGAGAAAAGAAGATCCTTCTTGCCGAGAAGAAGTCCTGCACACTGTGGACCCCTTATTGCCTTGCCTCCACTGTATGCAACTATAGTAGCACCCCTGTTAAGGTGTATATTTGGTATCGTCAGTACTTCAGCTGCCGCATCAACAAGAATAGGAATATTACTTTCTTTTGCAACAGCAGCAACATTATCAATCGACATTGGTCCCTTATCATATTCCTGTGGTGCAGAGAAGAGATAAATCATTGCAGTCCTGGAGCTTATTGCTTTTTTAAGCTCATCAATTGTATCAACTGTTATAAGTTTCACACCAGCATTTCGTATTGCATGGTCATACTGGTTTCTTGAATAACGCGGAGCAATGACTTCTGTCTTTGTAAAGCCCGTAAGATCCGGTACCCTGACAAGTTTTTCAGGATCACCGTCAGTA
>JAKLDT010000318.1 GCA_022703405.1 Bacteroidota bacterium
AAGGCTTTCTTATTAAGCTCATGATACCTGTCAACTACTGCCTGGGGAGTGATTCCTTCCTTCCTGGCTTTCAGTGTAATAGGCACTCCATGTTCATCGGAACCGCATACCCAGATCACATCAGCACCTTTCATCCTCAGATACCTTGCATAGATATCCGACGGAACGTATACACCTGCAAGATGCCCGATATGTATCGGTCCGTTTGCATAAGGCAGTGCAGAGGTGATAAGGTGTCTTTTGTAGTTTTTCATCTTCTTTTGCTGAATATCAAGTGTTATGGAGCGCAAATATAATAATTGATGAGGGAGTAAACCGGCTAATTGCAAAAATTTTCCATTGAACTTAAGGATAAATGCAATACTTTTATTTTGCAAAATTATTAATATGTCAGAGTTGAAAAGACAGCCGGCTTACCTTAAACCGGGGGATACAGTAGGCCTTGTATCGCCGTCATGGTGCATTGATCCTGTAAAGCTTGATGAAGCAGTTCCTTATCTTGAGAGCTGGGGTCTGAGGGTAAAAGTCGGGAAGAATGCTGCAAAAACTCACGGGCCCTTCGCCGGGACTGATGCTGAAAGACTGGCGGATATGCAGGAGATGACTGATGATCCATCTGTTAAAGCTGTAATATGCTCACGCGGAGGATACGGTATGCTGAGAATAATTGACAGAATTGATTTTTCAGCCCTGAAGGAAAATCCTAAATGGTATGCAGGATTCAGTGATATAACTGTTCTTCACAACTGGCTCAGCGAAGTATGCGGTATTATTTCAATCCATGCCGACATGCCTCTTAATTTCAATAACTTATCAAAAACCAGGGATACTTTTCAGACTCTCAGGCAGGCTTTATTTGGCCAGTCCCTGCAGATTGAATGGAAAGGCAGGTGTCTGAGGCCCGGAAGGATTGAAGGAGAAATGACAGGAGGCAATCTTTCACTCGTTTACAGTCTTGTTGGAACAAAAGCTGAAGCTGAAACAAGGAACAGGATATTGTTTCTTGAGGATGTGGGTGAATATTATTATCATATCGACAGGATGCTCATGTCGCTGAAGCTTGCCGGTAAGCTTGAAGGGCTGTCGGCCCTGCTGATAGGAGGGATGAGGGATATGAATGATACAAAGATCCCCTGGGGAATGAGCATTGAAGAGACTGTAATGTCAGTTGTTGATGAGTACGATTATCCGGTTTTGTTTGATTTTCCGGCAGGTCATATTTCTGACAACAGGGCTTTCTATTTCGGCAGAAAGGCAGAGATCAGGACTTCAGATTCAGGCAGCATATTGCTTTTCTGACCTTCTCAGAAGGCAGAGATCAGCAGGTCGAGGTCTTTTGAAATTATTCCAAACTTCTGTCCCAGCGTCTCGTTTGTGAGCATACCGTTATAGAGGTAGGCTCCGTTTCTTACGCCCCGGTTGTTTTTCAGCAGCTGTGTTATTCCTCCCGAGTCAGCCATGTTTTGCAGGAGAGGTGCAAAGATGTTACTGAGAGCAATTGACGCCGTTCTTGCAACACGCGAGGGTAAATTCCATGCCGAGAAATGGATTACTCCGAACTTCTCATAAACCGGATCCTGAAGTGCGCGGCATTCTGTAGTTTCGATACATCCTCCGCGGTCGATGCTGAGGTCAATTATTACAGCGCCCTTTTTCATTCCTCTGACCATTTCCTCAGTTACATAATACCAGGGGCGGAGATCTTCAAGCTCTATTGCACCGATGAGAACATCTGCCGATTTGAGAGCCTTTTTCAGCACCTGTGGATGGAAAACTGATGTCTGGAGTCTTTGTCCGAGAAGGTTCTGAAATTTTCTCAACCTGTCTATTGATTCATCGAAGATCTTTACAGTCGAACCAAGTCCAAGAGCAGCCCTTGCAGCATATTCACCGGCGGTATTTGCTCCCAGGATGATCACTTCAGTAGGAGTGACGCCTGTGATTCCTCCAAGCATAACTCCTTTGCCTCCGTTCATTACGCTCAGATATTCCGATGCAACAAGCACAGATGTAACTCCGCAGATTTCGCTCATTGTTTCTATAACAGGCATCACCCCGCTGTTGTCGCGTATTTTCTCAAAAGCAATTGCAGTTACTTTCTTCCTGATAAGCTTTCCGAGGATTTCCTCATTGAGTTTAAGAACATTGAGATATGACAGGATAACCTGGTTGCCTTTAAGGTAGTCAGCCTCTTTCGGGGAGAAAGGGGCTACTTTAATTACAACATCTGCGCTGTAAACTTTTGAAATGGAGTCAGTTAATATTGCGCCATTTTCACTGTAGTCTTTATCGGAGTAATTTGCGCCGAGGCCCGCGCCCTTCTGAACAATAACTTCATTATCCTTTTCAACGAGCAGATTTACAGCTTCGGGTGTAAGAGCAACCCTTTTTTCATCATCCCTTGAATCGGCAGGCACACCTATAGTAATATGCCTGTTCCTTATAGCTGTTTCAAGCTGCTCCTCCTTTGGCATGAATGCCGTGTTGCTGAAGCTGATCTTTCCACTCTTGCTTTTTTCATTCATTATCTGAAGAGGGTTATTTCTTCAAAGGTAGAATTTTTTTATTGTCAGACCAATTAAAGTCATTTTACGAGATATGCAGGATCCTCTGTCCGTCATCCTTTACCTCA
>JAKLDT010000319.1 GCA_022703405.1 Bacteroidota bacterium
CCTGTCAGGACTCCTTACGGATATCATATAATCAAGGTAGCTGATAAAAGACCCTCCAAGGGAAAAGTACGGGTTGCTCATATTATGAAAGTTGTACCACCCGGAGCTACCACTGCAATATCGGAAAAAGCAGATGCAGATATAAAAGCTATATTCCGGGAACTTAAGGAAGGAGCTTCATTCAGCGAACTTGCCAAAAAATATTCTGATCACAAAGAGTCAGCTCAGCAGGGGGGCGCATTACAATGGTTTGGCACCGGAGAAATAATCCCTGAATTCAGTGAAGCATCACTCTCAATTCAGGATACCGGAGTATTCACATCTCCTGTCAGGACTCCTTATGGCTGGCATATAATAAAATTGCTTGAAAAGAAGAATATTGGTTCCTATGAGGATTCAAAAGCTTTTATTGAGACAAGGATAAGTCAGTCGTACCTGAACTCAGTTAGTCAACAGGAACTTGTAAGCAAGCTGAAAAAGGAATACAGGTTCAGAATTGAGGAGGATACATATAACTGGTTTCTAAAAAACACTGACACACTTGTAATTCAGGGCCTTAAGAAATATAATTATGACAGTATCCCTTCAGGTAATATCTATACCTTTGCCAGCAAAGCACTGACAGCAAAAGAATTTGCAAAATACATTGAAAAAAGAGGCCAGATGGTAGTTACAAAGGATTCTGTCCACTTTTTAAACCAGTCATTAGAGTCTAAGCTGACAGACCAGATGCTAAGCTATGAAAACAGTGTACTTGAAAAGAAATATCCTGAATTCAGGTACCTGATGAATGAGTTTCATGATGGAATACTGCTTTTTGAAATCTCTGGAAGAAGAGTCTGGAACAGGGTGAGTAACGATTCAGCAGGACTAATGAATTACTACAAAGAGTATTCCTCATCTCATCTTACTCCGGAAGGTATAAAGGCAAAAATTTATACAATCAGGTCGGCCGGCAAACAGGATATTCTTCTGTCGGCTTATAAAAAATACTCGGCTAAGCAGGATCCTGATCAGCAGTTAAGGAAAAAATTCAACAAAAAAGGAAGGGAAAACCTGTACATTACCGACAGTACATGGTATTACGGTTCCGACAGCGAAATAGACAAGGTCTCCGGGACTGCAGGGCCGCATTCCTTCTCATGGAAAGGCTACCCTTCAATCATTGTAATAAAGGAAAGAATTGAACCTGTTCCTTTACCGTACAATGAGGTACAGGAGGAAGTTGTTGCTGCTTTCCAGGAAAAGCTTGAAAAAGACTGGATAAAGCAATTAAAGGAAAAATATACCGTTAAAGTTGACAATAACGAATTTTTGAACGTGAAAAAGAAGCTGGTCAATGAGTAGGCTCACAATCATACTGGCGTTAATGCTTCTGGCAATCGCCTGCCAGGACAAAAATAAACAGGCATCCCGCAAGCCTGTTGCTGAAATTGGCAATGCTGTATTGTACTATGACGAACTTGATCATATCATTCAGAAAGGTGTCAGTAAAGCTGACAGCGCTGCTCTTGTTCAGAATTATGTCAACCGCTGGGCAAAAAGAACCCTGCTCCTGCAGCGTGCGGAAGAAAATCTCTCTGCTGACATGAAGGAAGAAATAGCAGAACAACTTGAAGAATCCAGAATAAACCTTGTTATATATCAGTATCAGAGACAGATGATGCTTGAAAAAATGGATACAACATTAACTGAAGCAGAACTTGAAAACTACTATGTACAGAACGAGAAGAGCTTCACACTTAATTCAAATATTGTCAGGGCTGTTTTCATTCAGCTTCCGGTTGAAACACCTGATCTTAACAATATAAGGACACTTGCAAGGTCAAATTCACAGGCAGATATGCAACAGCTAGAAAGAATCTGTTATCAGTTTGCTGAAAAATTTGATGATTTCAACGAGGAATGGGTTCTTATGGACAGGCTTTCGGTCGAACTGCCCTATGAAATTGAAAATGAGGATAATTTCCTGAAAAGGACCACATTCTATGAAACATCCGACTCTACTTCAGTTTATATGATTTCATTCCGTGACTACAGGCTGAGGTCAACGCTGGCGCCATTTGAGTTTGTAAGGGATGACATTAAAAGGATCATTATCAATTCAAGGAGATTTGAATTCATTCAGTCACTTGAAAATGCAATATATAATGAGGCACTAAAGAATAAAAGTTTTAAGATTTATTGATTTATAATGAAAAGATTTAAAGCAATTCTGTTTGTAGTATTACTGTCGTCTGCAGGAAGTTTTTCGCTGCTGACTGCCCAAGCTCTTGTTGAATCCGTTGCTGCAATAATAGGAAATGAAGTTATCTACCTCTCTGATCTTGAAGCAACCGTGGCAGATCTCAGAAGGACGGGAAATAAAACACCTCTCGAAGAGCTCAGATGCAATGTTTTTCAGGAGATGCTCATTTCAAAACTTTTTATCGACCAGGCAAGGATAGACAGTATTGAAGTGACAGATGATGCCATTGAGGCTGACCTGAACATGCGTATGAATGATGCAATAAGGCGTGCAGGCAGCGAACAGGCGCTTGTTGAATACTTCAATAAAAGTATGTTTGAAATACGCCGCGACATACGAAAAACAATGCTTGAACAGGAAGTTGTCAGGGAAGT
>JAKLDT010000032.1 GCA_022703405.1 Bacteroidota bacterium
AAAAGATGAACCACCTTGTTTCTCCGTCTCTGCTTGCCGCTGATTTCGGCAACATAGAGAGAGATATACGACTTGTTAATAAGAGTGAGGCCGACTGGCTTCACCTCGATATAATGGACGGAGTTTTTGTTCCTAACATTTCCTTCGGCTTCCCTGTGCTTGATGCTGTTAAAAAAATAACAGAAAAGCCTATGGATGTGCATCTTATGATTACAGATCCTGACCGTTTCCTTACTCGCTTCAGGGATGCCGGCGCAAGTATCCTTACAGTTCAGATTGAAGCTTGCACGCATCTTAACAGAACAGTGACAGAAATCCGTAACCTGGGTATGAAAGCAGGTGTAGCACTGAATCCCCACACTCCGGTTTCTCTGCTTAAGCATACGCTTCCTTATATCGATATGGTGCTGATTATGACTGTAAACCCGGGATTCGGGGGCCAGAAATTCATCGACGAGAGCTATTCCAAAATAGATGAGCTGAAGGAGATGATTGATGCCTGCGGAAATGATGTTCTTATTCAGGTTGACGGTGGTGTTGATACTTCAAATGCTCCTCACCTTATTAAAGCCGGTGTGAATGTGCTTGTTGCAGGTTCATCTGTATTTTCTTCACCCGATCCTCTGAGAAGCATTTCGGCTCTGAAGAATTTAACCTGAGATCTTTTCTTCAAGGAAGCTTTTTATTCTGTCAATTTCAGAAGGATTGAACCATGTTATTTCTTTGTCCCTTGCCCACCATGTAAGCTGACGTTTTGAATATCTCCGGCTGTTGCGCTTTATTAATTCAATTGCTTTCTCACGCGAGGTCTTGCCTTCAAAATAGTCAAAAAACTCTTTGTATCCTAAGGTGTTAAATGCATTGAGATGCCTCTGCTGAAAAAGCTCACGTGCTTCTTCTTCAAGACCATCTGAAACCATCTTGTCGACACGTCTGTTGATCCTGTCGTAAAGCTCCTCGCGGTTCATGTTAAGGCCTGTTTTGATGATCCTGAAATCCCTGTCTCTTCTCGTTCTGAGCAGGAAGGAGGAATAGGGACGACCTGTTGACTCACAGATCTCCAGCGCTCTTATTATTCTCTTATGATTCCTGAGGTCAACTCTTTTGTAATGCTCAGGGTCAAGTATTTTAAGTGCCTGACGCAGACCTTCTATTCCAGTTTCGATGTAGAGCGAATTGTACTTGTCTCTTACTTCCTGCTCCACATCGGGAATATCATCAGTTCCATGGCATACAGCATCGATATACATGCCTGATCCTCCGGCCATTATAACAATTCTGCTTTTTGAGAACAATGAAGGCAGCAATGCAAGCACATCCCTTTCAAAGATGCTTGAACTGTAATATTTGTCAGCCGTGATAAACTGGATAAAATGGTGCTTTACAAGTCTGAGTTGTTCGTCAGAAGGCACTGCTGTGCCTGTTCGCATTTCCCTGTAGAACTGTCTTGAATCGCATGATATTATTTCACTGCTGAAATGCTGGGCCAGCCTAATGGCGATATCCGTCTTACCGACACCTGTCGGTCCAAGCAGTACTATGAGGTTATTGTTCATTGGAATATGATCCCTGACGGGCTATTCCTCTTCTTCGCTGATATTGTCGATATTGTCAAAATCAGGCAGTGTTTCTTCATCATCGCCTTCGAGGAACAGTTCGTCAACTTCTGCTTCATCCTCATCCTCGTCGTCTGCCACAACAATATTATTGTAAAGTTTGCGTGAAGAACTGCCGAAAATCACCTGTTTGGGAGGTACGCCTTTCGAGTTTGTGCAGGCGGGAAGTTCATGTCCTTCAATTTCTTTTCCTTCACCGGTATATTCAACGAAAAGAGCCCTTTCATTAAAGAAATCGAAAATATAGAGTAATTTCTGATTTTTGCGGAAGATAATATCCTCCAGGACTGCTGATTCCATGGTTGATGAACCGGTACCCATATCAAAGAGAGTAAATTCCTCTTCTTTTTCCCAGTTATCTGTTGCCATGAAAAAAGATGCCATCTGCGACTTGTCAAACTCCAGTTCGTCCTGGATCATGTTATGAAAATCAAGCAAAGTGTGTGTGTCGAGGAATTCAAACTCCCTTACAAACGACTCATCCTCATCTGATAACACTACAAATTTGTATACCATATTTTTTTAAAATTCGATGGGTGCAATATAATATTTTTTATATTACGATATTAAATGTGTATTTTTTTTAGAAGAAATTCTATGGTGTCAATCCCGTCTGAATAATCCCATAATGCAGGCTTCTGTGCCTGACCAAAAGGAAGGTGATTTTTTGACACAATGCACTGGATGCTGTTTTCAATTGTTTTTATCTCCTGCAGAAGCACATCATACGATTTGTAATAACTGTAAAATGTTACTGCAACCGGAGATGCTGTCATCGGATCTTCCTTCATAAGCAGGTAGCCTGTGTCGAGGAAAGGCTCGCGGTTAACAAGATATATTGCCTTGTAATAATCGTAGTTATTGCAGTATTTATTATTCTCTGTTACATACGAGTAACTGTCCAAGTGCCTTATAAGATCCCTTGGATCAAATCCTTCCGGTATGAACAGCTTTGAAACATTTCTGCAGCCAAGGCCATAATATGAAAAAATATCCCCGCCAAGAGCTTTCAGTTCATCATCAGTTTCATTTCCCGAGATTATTGCAACGCTGTTCCTGTTCTTCCTGATTATGTTGGGATATTTTCCGAAATAGGATTCAAAATAGCGCGATGTATTGTTGCTTCCTGTTGCAATTATGGCATCGAAACCTGACAATGGTCCGTCGGAGAAGTTTATCATTTCCCTGAATCCCGGTTCAATTCTGCAGAGGATTTCACTGATTCCGCTTATAAGGTCAGGATCCTTGCTGCTTTTCTTTGCAAGCAGCCTGTTCCCTGTAATAAGGACGCATAGAAAATCGTGGAAACCAACAAGTGGGATGTTGCCGGCCATTATAACTCCTGCAGTGTATTGCGCGGTGTTTTTTTCAATGCCGGGATACATTGACATCCATTTTTTAAGGTTGTCAGCTGTCAGTTCTTCAGCTATGGCGCTAATTGAAGCAAGGACATTACGGGGAGTAAACCACTGGTTTTTATATTGCTGGCTTAGTATCAGCTGACCCAGTTCTGTCTCTTCACCCCTTTCAAAGGCTGCTGCATTTTTTCTGAGTGAGCTTCCGAGTTCAGTAAAAGCGTCACATCTTTGATTCAGGTTCATCTGTCAGTTTTAGTACTGCAAAAATAATAAAACCCCGGATTTCCGTCCGGGGTGAAGAATAAGATTATGACAGTTTATGCATTATAGTTTATCGCAAGGCATAGGTTATCGGGACCATATATTTAACTCTAACTGTAACTCCTTTTTTTATACCGGCTTTTTCAAATTTTGGAAGTGAACTGACAACCCTGACAGCCTCAGCATCGAGCATTGGATCAACACCTGAAAGAATATTTGCCTCCGATACTGCCCCATCCTTCTCTACAATAAAGCCGACAACCACCCTGCCCTGTATGTTTTTCTTCTTAGCCTCTTCAGGATAAACTGTGTTTTTTGCAATAAATGACAGAAGGGCAGTGTCTCCGCCATGGTAAACAGGCATCTGGTCAACTTCATTGTAAACCATATCTGCCGGTACTGAATCGACAGATATCTTATTATCATCCTTACCGTTGTTTCGGTGTCCGCATGCGACCATGTACAGCATCAATAGTGAGGCTAATGAAATCAGCATGACAGATTTTGTGACAAATAGTTTAATCGTTTTCATAGCTTCTAAGTTTATTGTTAATATCTAAGTTCTGCCTTCATAACTGCCGGCAGAACAAAGATACAACGAAATATATAGTTATACAACTAAATATTTAATTAATTTCATTCCGGATGAAGAAAAAGTGGATTAAGCAGTTTATTGAAGCTTGAAAGTTATAGGCACCTTATACCATACTGGTACCGGAACTCCATTCTGATAGGCAGGTTCAAACCTTGTGATTGTTTTTATTACTCTCATTGCCTCGGCATCGAGACGGGGATCAAGACTACCGACAACTTCATGACCCGTAACATCTCCCTTGCCGGTAACGCAGAATTTCACAATAACCCTGCCCTGGATGCCTTCCCTTGCAGCATCTTTGGGATAAACAATTGTTTTCCCTATATATGCAAAAATTGCTTCTTCATTTCCGGGAAGAACAGGCAGTTGCCCGGAGAAGTCCCAGATTGTATCAGCGCCCACCATTGTAGGGGCTTTTGGCGGTTCCGGAGGCTGCAGGGAAGGCAGGTCTGATATGTCAGCTCCTGACCGCTTATTTTGCCAGCACGATGTGGAAACAACAATAATTACAACTGTTATAAGAACAGGCACAGGAACGATACTTCCTTTTTTCATGGCTTATTTGAATATTTTACCTTAAAGCAAAAGTAAGCGGAACCATATACCAGACAGGAACCATCTTCCCATCATTCATGCCGGGTTTGAATGCGGGGAGTGTGCTTACCACCCTGACTGCTTCTGCATCAAGTTCAGGATCAACACCTTTCAGGACACTTATTCTGTCAATATTTCCGTCCGCATTTACACAGAATCGGACAATAACTCTTCCCTGTATATTCTTTTCCTTAGCTGCTTCGGGGTAAACAGTATTTGTTGCTATATATTTCAGCAGTTCAATATCGCCACCGGGGAAAACAGGCATCTGATCAGCAACAGCAAAAGGAGTATTTGCATTTGTTCCGGCATCATTCAGAAATGCATCCTCTCCGTAAAGAACTTCAGGAGCGCTTTTTGCAACGCTTTCCTCTTCCTTAAGGATGTTGTCAGAAGATTCAAATGCAGAAAGAGCCAGAAGTGTGAGAAGTGCTACCGGTATAACTGCAAGTATTTTCAGCGATGCAGCTGATGGTGTCTTGCTCCTGGTCATCATTAGCATTCTCTTCCTGAGCAGCGAAGGATTTGAAAAACTATTTGTCAGGCTGAAAGATCTCACTCTTAAAACCTGTTTCATCAGCAGGTTCTGATAGCTGCTTACACCCAGGCCTGAATCTATGCATTCACGATCGGCCTGATATTCATGTATTGCCCTTAATGATCTGTCGAACAGGTATATAAAAGGATTAAACCACTGTAGGGCCCTTGTTATTCCAATGAAAATTATATCGATGAAGTGCATTCTCCTGAGGTGGTTCTCCTCGTGTCTTATAATCTCCTTTTCTTCATCAGGTCCAAGTCCGGAATTAAGAAAAATATGTCCCATTGCAGAGAAACCCGCAGTATTGAAGCTGTGGAACTTTATGATCCTTGATCCGGGTTCCCGGTGCCTGACAATAAGGATAAGCAGATTAAGGAGATCTGCTGCCAGTTTTATTACAAGAAGACAGAATCCTGTTATATATATAATAAGTATAGTATTCTTTCCAACAGCAAGGCCAAACGTATCAGCAATTTTAAATTCAGTCTGACGACTCCCGATGATTAATACTTCATTCAGCCAGTAACCTAAGAAACCTGCTCCGGTAATTTCAGTATTCCGGATAGTTATAAGCGGGAGCAGGAAAGAACCAAGAACAGAAAGAAGTATATAGATCCTGTTCCTTGCATAGGAGGTATCGCGGCTAAGAAAAAGAAAATAGAATATATAGAATATTGTCAGGTAAATTGCAGATTTAACTGCATAGACAAGAATTCCATTCATTTTGAAAGTTTTTGCTTTTTGACCTCATTCTCCATTATTTTCATAATCTCCTCCATCTCTTTTACTGAAATTCCCTTTTCTTTGGCAAAGAAACTCACCATTTTTTCAAAAGAATTTGAGAAATAGTCTTTTACAAAACTCCTGAGATGTGACTTGGAGTATTCACTTTTTGAGACAAGAGGAATGTACTCATGCGTGCGCCCGTAAGCCTTATGTGTTACAAAGCCCTTGTCCTGCAGGATCCTTACAATTGTACTGACAGTATTATAGGCTGGTTTTGGTTCATCGAAGTGTTCAAGGATATCTTTCACAAAACCCTTTTTGATTTTCCACAAAATCTGCATCACCTGTTCTTCAGCCCTTGTAAGTTCTCTTATTACCTGCATAGTTTTCTGTATTGGTTTACCTGTCAATGCCAGACAGTTTTTCCAAATTTACAACGAAAAAAATAGTTATGCAACAGAAGATGCTTATTTTTTTCTTAAGTATCGGCCATTTACATAATCTGAATGAAAAAAAGTGTATTTTTATTAATTGAAGTAAATGTATCCGTTACGAAATAGATGATTCAGACTGTCAAAAAGATAGGGATTCTGAAGGAGAACCTGAGGATTTCAATGAGGGCAATACGCACCAACAGGGTGCGTACAATACTCACTATATGTATAATTGCCTTCGGCATTATGGCGCTGGTGGGGATACTTACTGCAATCGATTCAATAAAATCATCTCTGACAAACCAGTTTACTATGATGGGAGCCAATTCGTTCAGTATCACTTCACGTGGAATGAACATTCAGATTGGCAACAACAGGTACAGGGCAAAGAATTATTCGAGGATCTCATACAGGCAGGCTGTTGAGTTCAAGGAAAGATTCAGTGACAGGGCCTGGGTTGCACTCTCATACAATGCGTCGGGTATGGCAACAGTAAAATATGGTTCAGAGGAAACTAATCCCAATGTAACGCTTCAGGGTGTTGATGAAAATCACCTTACAGTAGCCGGTTATGAAATAGGTGACGGCAGGAATTTCACAGCTGAAGATGTAGAGATGACAAGACATTTTGTTCTTATCGGTGCTGATATTGTCAGGGATATTTTCCCTACAGGAGTCAACCCTCTGGGACAGGTAATTACAGTTGCCGGAATGAAGCTCAAGGTTTCCGGTGTTCTTAAAAGCAAGGGAGCAGGCATGGGCAATCCCGACCGGGTGTGCTTCATGCCCATAACTACAGCAAGGCAGTATTTTTCGCGGCCAAATCAGTCATTCGGGATCACTGTAATGCCTTTAAAATCAGTCGATCTTGAAGTGATGACGGGAGAAGCTGAAGCAGTATTCCGGATTATCAGGAATCTTAATCCCCGTGACGAATCGGATTTTAATGTGACAAAGAGCGATAATATTGTCAAACTGCTGCTCGAAAATATTAAATACGTGACACTCGCAGCCACGCTTATTGGCATTGTAACGCTTGTTGGTGCAGCAGTGGGACTGATGAACATCATGCTGGTATCGGTAACCGAACGAACACGCGAAATAGGAGTAAGGAAGGCAATAGGCGCAAAGCCGGCAACCATTAAATACCAGTTCCTTTTTGAATCAATACTTATTGGCCAGTTTGGAGGCTTTTTTGGAATAATTCTTGGAATTTTAATGGGAAACATAGTATCGACTTTGCTTAAATCAAGCTTTGTAATACCCTGGATCTGGGTTTTTACTGGTATATTTGTATGTTTTATTGTCGGTGTTGTGTCAGGTTATGCTCCTGCAGTAAAGGCAGCTAACATAGATCCCATCGAGGCATTGAGGTACGAATAAAACTTTTTTAATATGGAAAAGCTTATAATTCAGGAGGAGTTAAAGAATTGTCCGGGTATTTTCTATTATCCTGATTCTGAAAAACTTGAACTTGTTGGCAGGTCAATACCTGAAAATCCCGAGTTGATTTTCAAAAGGCTTGATGAATGGATTACAGTTCATTTTGACAAAAATAAAGGGCTGAATGTATCAATTCAGCTTGAGTATATAAACAGCGGTTCATCAAAGTATCTGTATGAGGTACTCAAACGTTTCACAGCATACATTAAGGCAGGTAAAAAGGTTGAGATCAAGTGGCTGTATGAAGAAGATGATGAGGCTATGCTCGAGCTCGGGGAACATTACCGCGATTCTGCTGGAATACCTCTGAAGATTGAAATGGTAGTATAAAAAAAGAGGGTGACTCAAAATGTCACCCTCTTTTTTATATATGCTTTCTGTACTATTTTACAGTATTCATGTGTGCAATAAGGTCAAGAAGTTTGCATGAATAACCCCACTCGTTATCATACCATGAAACGATCTTAACGAAGTTGTCATTGAGTGAAATACCTGCTTCAGCGTCGAAGATTGATGTACGTGAATCACCGATGAAGTCGCTTGAAACAACAGCATCTTCAGTATAACCGAGAACGCCTTTCAGCGGACCATCAGCTGCAGCTTTCATAGCTTTTTTGATATCATCATAGCTGGCTGGTTTTTCAAGACGGCAGGTGAGGTCAACTACAGATACATTGAGGGTAGGAACCCTGAATGCCATACCTGTAAGTTTGCCTTTGAGTTCAGGTATAACCTTTGTAACAGCCTTGGCAGCTCCTGTTGATGAAGGAATGATATTGCCTGCTGCTGCACGGCCGCCTCTCCAGTCTTTCTTTGAAGGACCATCAACTGTTTTCTGAGTTGCTGTTGTTGCGTGAACTGTTGTCATGAGACCTTCAACAATGCCGAAGTTGTCATGCAGAACCTTTGTTACCGGAGCAAGACAGTTTGTTGTGCATGAAGCATTTGATACAAACTGCATGTCGGCTTTGTATTTTGTGTGGTTTACACCCATAACAAACATAGGAGTATCATCCTTCGACGGAGCTGACATAACAACGCGCTTTGCACCTGCTGTAAGGTGGCCTGCTGCTGTTTCCTTTGTGAGGAAAAGTCCTGTGCACTCGAGAACGTACTCTGCACCAACCTCATTCCATTTAAGAGTTGCCGGATCCTTTTCTGAGGAGATTCTTATGCCATGACCGTCGACAAAGAGTTTTCCGTCCTTAACTTCTATTTTTCCGTTGAACTTCCCGTGAACGGTGTCATAATGAAGCATATAAGCTATATAATCAGCATCGAGGAGGTCATTGATACCTACTATTTCTATATCGTTCCTCTTCAAGGCAGCTCTGAAGGCCAGTCGGCCTATTCTGCCAAAACCATTGATACCTACTTTAATTTTTGACATACAATTATTATTATATAAGATGGTTAGTAAATTCGAAACACAAAATTAGTATTTTCAGGGGAATAGCAAACAAAAAGAAGAAATCAATATTGTTTTTTTCTTCTGAACAGGCTTGATACTTTTGATGATTCAGGGTCAAGCGGATTGACAACAACACCGAAACGGTAGCTCACAAAGAGAGAGAAGAAAACAGATTTGTTGTCGGAACTGGCCATTATGGGTATTTCCTTGAGGTATGCACTCAGGGTTGCGCCTACATCTATTGCGTGGATCACCTTGTCCTCCTTGCTGTACTCAAAGCTGAACCCTCCTTTACCGTAAATGCCGGGCATTACTTTAACTTCGTTGAGACCTTTTATAAACGATGCTTTACCCCATATATCCTGAGGTATCGCTATGTTAGTATTGAATTTTTCCTCCTTGAGGTAATATTCTGAAAGTGACACGGGGTAGATCACCTTATAATATATGGGCTTGTAAACAGCAAGGACGGGTCCGCCTGAATAAAAGAGCCTTATTGACACGCCGCCAAGGTCGGCTTTTTTGTAAAGTTCGCTCTGCCTTCCTATGCTCGCCCTCAGGTAAACCGGGAAATTCAGTTTCCCAAAAACAAATGATGATCCTGGTGTGTACGGATTGTCGAGCTTATACTCCTTCGGATGCTTTATTGTTCCGAATTCGTATTCAATGATGTTCTTGTTTAAATAGTCAGTGCGGCGGGCTGTCCTGTAACTGAAACCAATCCCGTCAGAGTTGAGCTGAAAACCAAAGGATTTCTCATTTCTGAAAAAAACCTTCTGCTGCTCATTGAGGTCTCCCTGACAATAAGCAGACATAAGTAAAAAATAAAAAGTCACCGCTGAAAATAGCAGCCTTTTCATTGTAGCTTTTTAAAGGATTGAAGATGAATATGCCTGTGAGGCCTGATAAAAATCAGACATTCCTGCCTGCCTGTTCAGTATTGGCTTTTGAGTAGGCGGGGCATTCTTTCTGATTGCATGAGCTTACAACAATAGCTGTAACGAACACAACAAGAAGTATAACAGCAAATTTTTTCATATCAGATATCCGGTTATTAATTGTTACAAAAATAAACTTTTCAATTTAAAAACAATCTTCATGCCAAAAATATTATTAATGATTTTTAAGCAAAGTTACTTAAAATATGTCATGTGCAATAAACAGATTGTCATTACATTTTGTTTATCATATTAACAATTTCACTTTAATTTTGTTTTATATCCAAATGTTTTTAACGCAAGTCATGAAAAATAATTATCTGATAATAATATTAATAGTATTGTTTATGAGTGAGTATGTATATTCACAGGAGAAACTTCCGTATAAGGATCTTACAGCCGAGGAGGCTTATGTCATAGATAACAAGGGCACTGAGAGACCGTTTACGGGAAAATACACAAACAGTAAGGAAAAGGGTACCTATGTTTGCAGGAAATGTGGAAGCGCACTGTATTATTCTTCCGATAAATTTGAATCGGAATGCGGATGGCCCAGCTTTGATGATGAAATAAAGGGTGCAGTTAAAAGACTTCCTGATCCTGATGGAATGAGGACCGAAATAGAATGTTCAAACTGCGGGGCGCACCTTGGTCATGTGTTTACAGGAGAGCGCTTTACATCAAAAAATATAAGGCATTGTGTAAATTCTGTTTCGCTCGATTTTGTGCCAGCTGTAATTCAGCCTGGAAGGTATGGAACAGCTCTTTTTGCCGGCGGATGCTTCTGGGGTGTTGAATATTTCCTTCAGAAAGAACCCGGTGTTATCTCCGTAACTTCAGGATACACAGGCGGAAAAGTTAAGAATCCTTCGTACAGGGAGGTGTGTACAGGCAATACCGGTCATGCTGAAACAGTAAGCATTATTTATGATCCGGAAAAAACATCTTATGAGAAACTGCTGCGGCTCTTCATGGAAATACATGATCCTACCCAGGTTGGACGCCAGGGCCCGGATATCGGTGACCAGTACAGGTCAGAGATTTTCTACCTGAACCAGGAGCAGAAGACAATAGCAGAACGCACAATATCTGCCTTAAAAACCAAAGGATACAAAGTGGCAACAAAGGTGACAAAAGCATCTGAGTTCTATCCGGCTGAGGAATATCACCAGGACTATTACTTCAGAAACAGTAAAACGCCTTATTGTCATGGCTATGTGAAGAGATTTTAATTTTTCATAAAAATCAGTCCGGCCTTGTTTATTAATCCCGTAAACAATTAACTTTAGACGGTTTAATTGGTTTTACGGGAAATAATGAAGCTCAGATCATATAAGAAAAATACAAGAGTATCAGGGCGCAGGAGCCTCTGGCTTATAATAGCAGGAATTATTCTGGCACTTATTGTGCTGAAAGCAGGAAAGGTGGCTGTCAGCTATACTTCTGCTGATGAATATTGCATGTCGTGCCATGTACATCCTCATGCCGATCAGAGCTGGCGGCTTTCCACACACTACAATAACAGTTCAGGTGTAATTGTTCACTGCACAGAGTGTCATATTCCTCCTCAGGGACAGGGATACCTGTATGCAAAGGCAAAGCATGGTTTGAAGGATATTTATGGTTACCTCTTCAAGGACAGTTCCGAGATTAACTGGGAACAGAAGAAACTCCTCGAAAATGCAAAGGGTTTCGTGTATGAGTCTTCATGTCTGAAATGTCATCAGAACCTGTTTCCTGTAACCTTGTCAGTAAAGGGAGGGAATGCACATCTGTCATATATTTCGGGCAATGAGAACTTGGTATGCATCAATTGTCATTTGAATGTCGGCCATTATGACAAGAACGCCATTCATGATCATGATACCACATTTGGATTAACTGCAGCCGTTGACCTGACCGTTTATTCAGAGCCTGCAAAGATTGAACGCTTTGAGAATTTCACCGAAATGATTCCGGGAACAACAGTCTCCTTCGATATGCTTGCAATACCAGGAGGAAGTTTCAATATGGGTAGTCCGGACGGGGAATCACTCCGTGACAACGATGAGGGTCCGGTCAGGAAGGTTACCCTTTCAAAATTCTTTATGGCAAAAACTGAAGTTACATGGGATGAGTACATGGCATTCTTCAGAGCAACAAGTTCGCAGGGAAGGACTGAAGGACAGGTTGTTACACGAAAAAATACTGATGCTGTCAGCGGCGCTACTCCTCCGTGGGGGGCTCCCGACCAGGGTTGGGGGAAAGGCAGAAGACCTGCAATTACAATGTCATGGCATGCCGCAAATGTATATTGCCAGTGGCTTTCGAAGGTTACAGGAAAGAAATACAGGCTGCCGACAGAAGCTGAATGGGAATATGCCTGCAGGGGTGGAACTGAAACACCTTATTTCTTTGAAGGCGATCCTGATAGTTATACCTCTGGCGGCTTTCTGAAAAAGTTCTTCGGACCAGATACTGCTGTAATCTCATCGCATGTTGTCTACAAGGAAAACAGTGCTTCAAAAACACAGGAACCTTCATTTGTTAAGGCAAATCCGTTTGGACTGCTGAACATGTCGGGGAATATATCGGAATTCTGTTTCGATTTCTACTCTCCTGATTATTACAGGACAGATACACTCAGTACTATTGATCCAAAGGGACCTGAAACAGGACAGGAACATGTGATACGCGGCGGATCCTTTAAAAGTGACGCGAAGGATGTAAGAAGTGCAGCACGTGACTATACAAAAACAAAATCCTGGCTTGTTACCGATCCTCAGATACCCAAGAGCATCTGGTGGTACTCCGATTGTATTGATGTGGGTTTCAGGGTAGTATGTGAAGCCGATTCAGTCAATTAGAAAAAATCATTGATAAAATGCAAAATATCGACAGAAGAAAATTTATTGGAAAGACAGCTGCAGCAGGCCTTGCAGTGGCAGGGGCGGCTGCTATGCTTAACAGCTGTAAGAAGGAAGTAAGCAATGAAGCTCTGGGTTTGCCTCCGATACTGCGGGGGGCCCCCAAAGGCAAAAAGCTCAGGGCAGGACTTGTAGGCGCCGGAGCACGCGGTACCGGGGCAGCAATAAACTTTATAAGCTCCGGGCCTGATCTTGAGATTGTTGCACTTGCTGATGTGTTTCAGGACAAGATTGACGCCTGCAGGGCAAGATTTGCTTCATTCAACCTTCCCATACCTGAGGAAAACTGCTTTGCCGGCTTTGACGGATACAAAAAACTGATGGCTCTGCCTGATATTGATGTTGTCCTTCTTGCAACTCCGCCCCAATTCAGGCCAGACCATTTCCTTGAGGCGGTTCAGACTAATAAGCATGTTTTCATGGAAAAACCTGTTGCAGTCGATCCGGTGGGGATAAGGTCAATAATCACTTCTGCAAAAAAGGCTGAAGCCATTGGACTTAATGTAGTTACTGGAACACAAAGAAGGCACCAGGAAGATTACATTGAGACTTACAAGCTCATTCAAGGTGGAGCAATAGGAAGGATTACCTCTGCAAAAGCCTATTGGAACCAGGATCATGTATGGTTCAGGGAAAGGGAAAAAGACTGGAACGATATGGAATATATGATCCGCAACTGGAATAATTTCTGCTGGCTGTGCGGTGATCATATCCTTGATACTCATGTTCATAATATAGATGTGATTAACTGGTTCATAGGAAAACACCCGGAAAGTGCCATTGGTTATGGCGGCCGGCACAGAAGAGTTACCGGCGACCAGTATGATTTTTTCAGTGTTGATTTCTATTATGGCAGTGGTGTGAGCTCGCACAGCATGTGCAGGCAGATCGACAGTTGTGCAAACGGGACCGGCGAACTGATTATGGGGACAGAAGGCTATACAAACTGCATGAACACAATCTGGGACCTTGACGGAAATATTGTCTGGCAGTTCAAATATCCTGATGATGAGAACGGTAATCCGATGAACCAGGTAAAGATACCTCCCTATGTTCAGGAGCACATGCACCTTGTTCATGCAATCAGAACCGGAAAATATGTAAACGAAGCCGAACAGACTGCAATCTCAACACTCACTGCAATTATGGGAAGGACTGCAGCTTATACAGGCAGGAAGATTATCTGGGAGGAAATATTCAAATCCGATATGGATCTTGGCCCCTCTGTGATTGAGATGGGCCCGGTTGCAATGAAATTTGAGACACCTGTGCCAGGCACTTCTGTATTAACATCAGAATCAGAAAGTTAATCCTTAAAACAATGCAAGCATGACAAAGAGAACATCAAGAAGGGAGTTTATTAAGAGATCTGCTGCTGTTACTGCAGGTTCAATTATTCTTCCTCAGATCATTCCTTCCACTGCAATGGGTATGGGAGGAAGGCCAGCCCCGAGTGACCGGATTGTTATGGCAACTATCGGCACAGGTTCACAGGGAACAGGAAACATGAGAGAATTTCTGAAGCTGAAAAGCCAGCTTCAGTTTGTTGCCTTGTGCGATGTGGACAAAAAGCATCTGGAGGCTGCCAGGGAAATAGTTGACCAGGCTAACGGAAACAAGGACTGCAGAACTTATGGGGATTTCAGGGAACTGCTTGAAAAAGAAAAGCTTGATGCTGTTTCAATTGCCCTGCCCGACCACTGGCATGGAATTATTTATTCCGCAGCTGCAAATCATAAATTGCATGTTTATGGTGAAAAACCAATATGCAGGACAATAAGGGATGGTCAGACAATTGTAAGCGCTGTGCAGAAGAATAATATTATATGGCAGACAGGAAGCTGGCAGCGTTCACTGTTCAATTTCAGGAGAGGAGCAGAACTTGCAATAAATGAAAGGGTTGGCAAAGTAAAATATATTGAGGTCGGCCTGCCTGATGGCGGTCGTGGTATTGGCACCCCTCCGGTTATGGATGTTCCGCCTGAGCTTGACTGGGAAATGTGGCTGGGGCCGGCACTCAAAGTTCCATACAGGGGTGTAAGCCACTGGAACTGGCGCTGGATACTGGACTATTCCGGTGGTCAGATGACAGACTGGGCAGGTCATCATATTGATATCGCAAACTGGGGAGCAGGGCTTGAACATACCGGTCCTGTTGAAATATCAGGGCATGGATTCTATCCGCCTGAAGGAATATACAACGCACCGGTTGAATATGATCTTCTTTGCAAATATGCCAACGGAATTGAGATGAGAGTGGCAAATGCCTCACGGCTTCCTCATGGAATGGGGACCACATGGTACGGTGATCTGGGCTGGGTGCATGTTGACAGAGGTGACATTCTGAAAGCTTCTGATAAGAAAATTCTTGATGAGGTAATCGGTGAAAATGAAATACATCTTTATAAGAGCGAAAACCATTATCAGAATTTTATTGACAGCATAAGATCAGGTAAACCGGCAATAGCTCCAATAGAGGTTGCTTACAGGGCAATTTCAGTTGTTCTGCTTGGTGAGATTGCAATGACAACAGGACAAACAATTAAGTGGGATCCTGAAAAGGAAGTAATAATTGATAATCCGGGTGCCTCAAGGCTGCTCAGCCGCCCATACCGTGCACCATGGACACTTCCAACTGTTTAACCCTCAAAGAGTAATAAAATGAAAAGACTGAATAAATTTATATTATTTGTGATTGCTGCCGTTGTCCTGACAGCAGGATGCACAAAGGAAACGGGATATAAAACACTCATAATTACCGGTCAGAATAATCACGACTGGCAGAGCAGTTCCCCTGTACTGAAGAAGATCCTTGATGAGACAGGTATGTTCTCATGCGAAATTGCTGAAACACCTGCTGCAGGTGGCGACATGTCAACCTTCAATCCTGATTTCTCTTCTTACAAACTTGTAGTACTTGATTACAACGGAGATTCATGGTCTGACAAAACAAAGTCTGCCTTTATTGATTATATGAAAAACGGAGGCGGACTTGTAGTCTATCATGCAGCAAATAATTCATTTCCCGACTGGAAGGAGTATAACGAAATGACAGGTCTCGGAGGCTGGGGCAATCGCTCTGAAAAAGATGGTCCTTATGTATATTACAGGAATGATTCACTTATTGTTGATGAAACTCCTGGTATTGGCGGTACGCATGGCAAGCGGAGGGAATTCCTTGTAAGGACAAGGATCGTTGATCATCCGATAACAAAAGGTTTACCTGCCCGATGGATGCATGGCAATGATGAGCTCTACAGTCTCCTACGTGGTCCTGCCCGGAACATGCAGGTACTTGCAACTGCTTTTGCCGATTCAGCTGCCGGCGGGGGTACAATGCGCGATGAGCCCATGCTGATGACAATTAACTGGGAAAAAGGAAGGATTTTTCATACTGCAATGGGTCATGCCGACAAGGAAGGAGGACCGGCAATGCAGTGCACAGGTTTAATTGTAACTCTTCAGCGAGGTGCAGAATGGGCAGTAACAGGAAATGTGACTCAGCAGTTGCCTTATGATTTTCCAACTGCCGCAGGTGTTGTGCTGAGGCCTGATTTTAAGGAAATTACATACAAGGAGGCTCTTCAGAATATAAGGAGTTATGATATCGGAAAGAGCACAAAAAACCTTGTATGTATTCAGTTTCATATCACACAGCTCGCAGGTGATAAAGCCGGATTGCTAAAGGCAGAAGAAGACCTTGTTAACATACTGAAGGATGAGAAGGCAACAGCTGAATCTAAAAAACTTGTTCTTCGTGAACTAAGCTGGATGGGTACAGAATATTCCGTACCCACAGTTAAAGAACTTTTAAACAACAATGACCTGAAGGATGAGGCTTCATTTGCCTTGTCACGTATTCAGTCTGTGAAGTAGATCATAAACCCGATATGTTCTCACTGGTAATACCGGTTTATAATGAGGAAAAGCTTATTGATGAGCTTCTAAGGAGAACTATTGCTTCGGTTGAAAGCTTCACTGCTGATTATGAGCTTCTGCTTGTTGATGACGGCAGCACTGACAACAGCCTTTCCCTGCTTGTAAGATGGCAGGCAGCCAACAAGCGGATAAAGGTTCTTTCACTAAGCAAAAATTTTGGACACCAGGCCGCATATACAGCAGGACTTGAACATGCAAGAGGAGATATTATAGCTATGATGGACGGGGATCTTCAGGACCCTCCTGAATTGCTTGCAAAAATGTATGAAAAACTTTGCAGCGATGATGTTGAGATAGTCAGTGCAAGGCGTACAGGAAGAAAAGGAGATTCAAACAGGAACCTTTTTTCTTCAATGTTCCATTTTATCTTCCGTTCAATTGGGGATATAAAGAACATGGAAAATGCCGGCAATTACTCTATGATGAAAAGGGAAGCTCTGAATGCCCTGCTTGCAATGAAGGAAAAGGTGAGGTATCTGCCCGGACTGAGAACCTTCATCGGGTTCAGGCAGGACTATGTTGAATTTGTAAGGGATGACAGGTTAGGTGGCAAGCCAAAGATGAACTTTTCAAGGCTTTTCATACTGGCTTCTGATGCAATTTTCTCATTTTCAAGGTTTCCGATCCGGCTCTGCCTGGTTCTGGGAACTATTGGCACCCTTGTTTTTTTTGCGGCAGGGATCTATGTTCTGATTGCAAAGATCTGTGGTTTCGCAATTTCGGGATGGCCCTCAATTTTACTAAGCATATATTTCCTTGGATCTATTCAGCTTGTTTTTCTTGGAATATTAGGGGAGTACGTTTACAGGAACTATAAGGAAAGTCAGAACAGGCCGGTTTATTTCATTCGCAGGATTTACGGTGACAGCACGGATAAATAATGCAGGAATCTTATCTGAAATATGTATTATGGTCACTTCTGGCCTTCGTTCTTGCCTTTATGCTTGTTACATCACGGCATGCAGGCATAAGCTGTGATGAGGTTCTGCATTACGGACAGTCGGAGGATGTTTACAATTATTTTGAATCACACGGGAAGGATACGGCCGCCCTTCACAATCCGGTTTGGCATCTTGGATATTACGGGCAGTCGTATGACAACCTTGTTACTTTTATTGCTCATTGGCTTGATATAGATGATATTTATTCTTTCAGGCATTTAATGAGCACCCTGGCCGGGTGGCTTGTTATAGTTGTTACAGCATTTTTTGCACGCTGGCTCTCAGGATATGGTACGGCTGTCATAGTTATACTGCTGTTCACCATAACACCTTCATTCATTGGTCATTCCCATAATAATCTGAAAGACATACCCTTTGCGCTCGGATATATTTCATCTGCATTCTTTACACTTAAATTCCTTGAATCGGGTAAGCGTAATCCTGTGTTCCTGATAGTAATGCTTACAATTAGTATCGCCTTCACAATCAGTATCAGGGCAGCCGGTGCTGTTGTTATCCTGTATCTTGCAATCTGTTTTGCAGCTTTTTACGCGTTAAAGTATCTCCGGGGAGAAGGATTTTCAGTGAATGAATTGGTTCATAAGGCAGTTCTGACAGGACTGGTTTCCTGTTGCGGATATTTTCTGAGTATAATTTTATGGCCCTTCGCATTGCAGGATCCGCTACGGAATGTTTATGAAGCCTATCGTGTGATGGCTCATTTTCCCGATACCTTCCGTCAGCTTTTTGAGGGAAAAGTGCTGTGGTCCGATTTTATGCCATGGTATTACCTGCCAAAAACGATGCTCATAACAATTCCGCTCATTGTCACTGCAGGTATTGTTTTTTTTATTGTATTGTCAATACGAAAGGCAGGAAGCAGAAGAATGCCTGAATATTTTTTCCTGGCTTTTACAATCCTGTTTCCAGTGCTGTTTGCAATTCTCTCGGAATCAAATTTATACAGCTCTTGGCGGCAGTTTCTGTTCATTTATCCCGCCCTTGTGCTTCTTTCAGCAAAAGGGTTTGACCTTCTTCTTAAGATGACAGGCAGGATTTATCTGAAAGCTGCATTTATAATTCTTATGCTTGCTTTTTCAAGCCACCCGGTAAAATTTATGTTAAGTTATCCTGCCTACAGCTATATGTATTATAATCAGTTAACCGGCGGACTAAAAGGTGCTTACGGAAATTATGAGAATGACTATTATTTTATCAGTCAGACAGAAGCATCAGAATGGCTGCTTTCTTACCTGAAAGACAAAAATGTTTCGGGCGGTGTAAAAATTGCAGCAACATACTCCGTTGCATGGCAGTTCAGAAAAAGGCCGGAAACCGAAACATTTTTCATAAGGTATGAGGAAAGAAGCCAGGCCGACTGGGATTATGCAATTATTGTAAACAGGTATATAAATCCTGAAAAACTAAAGAATAAATCGTGGCCCGATCCGCAAGCGCTTCACGTCATATATGTCGACGGAGTTCCTGTTTGTGAGATACTTGAAAGAAAAACAAAGGATGATTATTTGGGTTTTAATGCCCTGCAGGAAGGGGCTTACCATTCAGCTGTTGAATTCTTTTCAAAGGCTGTTCAAAATGAAGACAGCGATGAAATGATTTTTTATAATTTTGCTATTGCGCTCAGGAAAACAGGAGAGAAGTCTAAGGCAGATTCAATGTTAAGGACAGCGCTTGGCATTAATCCTGATTTTGAACCGGCGCTTATGTTTCTTGGCAATATAGCCGCAGACGAAGGAAGAAGGGCTGAGGCAGAAAAATATTACAGGAAGGTTCTTTCAGTAAATGTGAAATATTTTGAAGCTTATACAGAGCTTGCCCGGCTTGTTGTTGATGATGATGTACGGCAGGCGAGGGACCTGCTTCGCAGCTGCCTGACTCTCAATCCGGGTTTCAGGTCTGCAATTGTAGCCCTGGCCGATACATACAGGAAATCAGATCCCGATATTGCTGAAAAATATGATAAACTTGCAGATAGTGTTAAATAAATAACAATAAATTCAAATGAAGAAGACAGCTTTAATTTTAAGTTTTGCTGCGCTGATGCTGACAGCAAATTTCGCGGTTGCACAGGACCAGCCTAAACCAAAAAAAGATACTGTAAATATTGATACTGATGCCAAACCTACTTTCTATTATGCAGAAGATGAAAGCGCATCAGAATCAAAGAGAAGTTCAACAACAATAATAATAATTGCCGGTGTTGTTGTTGTCCTGGCCGGAGGTTTATACCTTGTTCTCAGGAAGAAAAAATAGCTGAGAGTATTGCAGTTCCGGCTTAATGCCATCAGGAATGAAAGATTTAAGGATATCAACGGTACAGTTTGAAAACCGCAGCGGCGACAAAAAGTACAACCTGTCGCGTATAGGTCATTTTGCAGGAGAGGCGGCACGGCAGGGTTCAGATATTGTTGCATTTCATGAATGCTCCGTAACAGGTTATACCTTTGCCAGAAACCTGAATAAAAAGCAGATGCTGGAGCTGTCGGAAAAGGTTCCTGACGGAAACAGTACAAGGGAGCTTATCCGGCTTGCTTCAGAATATAAAATTGTCATCCTTGCAGGTTTGTTTGAAAAAGACGAAGAGGACAGGATATACAAGACCTATGTATGTGTTGACGGAGATGGTCTGGTGGCAAAGTATCATAAATTGCATCCTTTTGTCAATAAGCATATTACGCCGGGTGATGAATATTGTGTTTTCGAGTTGTACGGATGGAAGTGCGGAATACTTATATGTTACGACAATAACATTCCTGAGA
>JAKLDT010000320.1 GCA_022703405.1 Bacteroidota bacterium
AGCTGGTCAGCACAGTATTTTACTGTTGGCAAACCTGAAGTCTGAATCAATTCTGATTGAAAGTAATTGTCCAGTACCTGTTCAAATCTTTCAAGAATGTCCTTGTTTGCATCACTGCGGGTAATAAACTGGCGGTCATAGAATCTCATGCAGTAATTCAGAAGTAACTCGATGTTGTTTGCAATCAGTGTCTTGCTGTGCTTATCTATCGATTGCCTGAGCTCATGGCTGATCTTGTAAAAACAGTCCAGAATAATCTGTCTCTCCTTCTCTGAAACATGGAGGGCTTCACTGGATTCATATGAGAAAAAGGTGTATTTCTTAATATTATACCCAAGAGAAGTCCCTCTAATAATATCAGGATGAAAAATAAGTCCCCATCCTTTTGGTAAGGGATTGCCCGGTTTATTTCCTATTCCGACAACCTGACCGGGTGCAATAAATACAATCGTTCCTGCCTGATAGTCATAAGTTTTACATCCGTATTTCAGATCTCCACAAACCGCTTCTTTAAGGAAGACACAATAGAAACCATAATTTGCCCTTGCTTCAGGGATGAGCTTCATTTTTGAAAAATCAAGAACACTCACTAAAGGATGCAGTGTTTCAATACCCCTGAGGGTATTAAACTGTGATATGGTATCAAGTTTTAAAATTTCATTCATGAGTTTCAGATGTAATTATTTCTTCAAAGTTATATCATATTTATGTTTAAGATAAACAGGGGGATGCACAATCAGTAATTCTGGTACAAGAATCAGTAATTCGTATAATAAGCCACTGGCTATTTCATCTCACCTTTGTATCGGCAGAAGTCTTGATATCTGATCTTTAAAAGAATTTGACATGAATAAAATAATTCCAAACAGGCTTGTATTAAATAAAAAAGTAATATTTTTCATTCTTACAGCTTTTTGTACCATTTTTTCTGTTTCATCTCAGAAAGGAATAAAACAACAGCCTCTGATCATCGAGGATCAGGGAAGTTTTGCTGTTGGAGGAACTGTGATTAACAGTCCAGGTACTTTTGATCCCTATAGACCGTCTCCATCAGGTCAAACCTTCAGAGGAGACCACGCATATGTTTTTTACCAGATACCTGTCAAAGCCCGGAAATACCCGCTTGTCATGTGGCATGGTATCGGGCAGTTTTCCAAAACATGGGAAACAACTCCTGACGGCAGGGAAGGTTTTCAGAATATTTTTCTTCGCCGCAATTTCGGAGTATATCTGATAGATCAACCTAGAAGAGGGAATGCAAGCCGCAGTACAGTGGAAACAACAATATCACCAGTACCGGACGAACAACAATGGTTTGGAACTTTCCGCCTGGGTATCTGGCCAAACTTTTTTGAGGGGGTGCAATTCAAAAAAGATTCGGCAACTCTTAACCAGTATTTCAGGCAGATGGTTCCCAACATAGGACCAATAGATTATAAAGTAAATGTAAATGCCATATCAGCGCTTTTCGATAAAATCGGTCCGGCCATTCTTGTTACTCATTCTCATTCCGGTGGAATGGGCTGGCTTACAGCAATAAAGAATGAAAAAGTAAAAGCCATTACATCATATGAACCCGGAAGTGGTTTTGTTTTTCCGGAAGGACAGGTGCCTGCCCCGATCGCAAGTTCCGGAGGTTCCCTTGAAGGTGTTGCAATTTCGATGGCTGATTTTATGAAGCTTACGAAAATTCCAATTGTAATTTTCTACGGTGATAACATACCAGATAAACCAAGTGCTAATCCGGGACAGGATGGTTGGAGAGCCAGGCTTGAAATAGCTAGGTTATGGAGGGATATCGTTAACCTTCATGGTGGTGATGTGACAGTGGTTCACCTTCCCGAAATTGGAATTAAAGGCAACACTCACTTTCCCTTTTCAGACCTGAATAATCTTGAGGTTGCAGACTTGCTGTCAAACTGGTTAAAAGAAAAAGGACTGGATTAAAGGAATAATATATAAAGTTGAAATTTAAAAATTCATATTTATGAAATCAATACTTGGAGGAATTTTACTGATAATATGCTCTTTTCATTCTTTTGGGCAGAAATCCCAAGGTGCTCCACAGGTTCTAACTTCATCAGGTATAGTCAGGGGAGCAACAGAATCAGGTGTCGATATATTCAAGGGTATACCTTATGCCGCTCCGCCAACAGCAGAATTTCGCTGGAGGCCTCCCCAACCTTTAGCGTCATGGGAGGGCATACGCGATGCCACTCAATTTGGACCGAGCTGTGCTCAGGCCGGATTTGGCCGTGGAGCAGGGACAATTTCCGAGGGTTCCTCTGAAGATTGCCTGTATCTGAATATCTGGAAGCCTTCTGGTGCAAAGAAAGGTGAAAAACTACCAGTCATGGTTTGGATACATGGAGGAGCATTTGTCGGGGGATCAGGTAACACGAACGGAGCTGGCTTTGCCACAAAGGGTATCATCCTTGTAAGTTTCAATTACAGGCTCGGCCGTCTGGGTCATTTTGCTTTCCCGGCATTGACTGCCGAGCACCCGGAGGAACACAAAGGCAGCTATGCATTCATGGACCAGATTGCAGCACTTAA
>JAKLDT010000321.1 GCA_022703405.1 Bacteroidota bacterium
ATACCTGTAGAGTGCGGGCCATTCATAAAAGCCTACAAGCAGAGGTACCATTCCTGTAAGAACGGCCACAACAATATTTCCCAGAAGGAACTGACGCTTATAGCTTGCTGAATAAAAATACAGAAGGCCTGATACTACAAGGAAGAGCATACCTGCCAGGAAATATCCTGATCTCCAGGAAATATAGAAGCCCAGTGCAACTCCGGCAATATTGAAAATATTATGAAGCATCATTGCCTGCCTGCGCTCAATCCTTGTTCCGACAATCACACTGCCTTTATTGATTAGGTCAGTCCGTATGTCGAAATAATCATTAATAACATAGCCCCCGGCCGTGATGAATACAGTTGCAAGGACAAGCAGGATAAAGTTGAAAAGAGAAAACTGAAGTGTTACGGGAACTTCTGCTCCCGATCCTTCGTTAAGCGTTACTGTCAGCTTGCCCAGCACCGGTTCCAGCAATGCATACCTTATCAGAATCATTGTAAGAACAACGATCAGAAGATTCTGCCACCTTATGAGATTAAAAAAAGCTTTCATTCATTACCAGCTGTATGCATCTGAATCCATCCATTTATTATGAAGCCTGAGTACCTGTTCAATAACATCCCTCACGCAACCTTCGCCCCCCTTTTTATCGGAAATGTAAACAGCTGCCTGCTTTATTTCGCTGTCAGCATCAGATGGGCATACCGGCACTCCTGCTACCTGCATCACCTGTAAATCAGGGATGTCGTCACCCATGAAAAGAACCTCCGATTTATCGAGCCTGTACTTTTCAGTGAAACTGTTGAAATGTTCTATTTTTGATTTGCTGTTAAGAAATATATCCCTGATCCCCAGCAACTTCAACCGTTTCTGATATTCTTTTGAACTGCTGCCTGATATAATTCCTATATGGTATCCTTTTTTAACTGCAAACTGCAGGGCATATCCGTCACGCAGATTCACAGTCCTGTTAGGAACGCCAAATGAATTCAGACTGATTGTCTGCAACGACAGCACCCCGTCGATATCAAAAACAAATGCCTTTACCTTTGCCAGGTTTTCCTTGAAATTAGTCATTTAACCTTGTGTGATAATCATATATCGATCTGGAAATATCAATGTAGATTTTCTGCAGATCAGGATCGAAAGATAATAATTCCAGATGTTTCCGGAGAGTGTTTTTGTCATTTCTGAGTGCAGGACCAGTCTGGGATGCGACAGGGCCGTTCTCAAGAGCCTTCATAAACACTTCTGTTACAAGAGGTTTTATCTCTTCAAATGAAAAACCTGCCTTCACAGATAAATGGTTGCCCAGTGTGAGCATGTGATTTGTGAAATTTCCCGCAAAGACAGCTGCCAGATGTAGCATTCTGCGTTCCAGTGAATCGGAAAAACATACTTCTGCCGTTAATGATCTGGCTATATCACCCAGAACATCAGACACCTCAGGAGATTTCGATTCAATAAAAACTGGCAGATTACAGAAGTTAAGCTTTCTTCCATGCGAAAATGTCTGCAGGGGATAAAACACACCTGTTCTGACAAGATCTGAAGGAAAAACATCAATACCAGTACTTCCTGAAGTATGAGCTACAATTGTCCGTGGGTGGCATTTCAGCCTTTTAAGTACCCTGCTTATGTTCCTGTCGGAAACTGCAACAAAAATTATCTGAGTCGATTCAGGAAAAACCATTTTGCTGGACCAGACTGCATTGCATGATTCTGCAAGGTCCGGTCCCCTTACTTTGGTTGATGTAACAATCTTGTCAATGTTATGACCTCTCATGAAAAGTTCTCTGCAAAGTACATCAGCAAGTCTGCCTGCACCAGCAAAGGATATGTTGTAATATTTCACAGTCTGAATTTCAATAAAGATACAAATTTACTGAATAGCAAAGGTTTAAAACAAAAAGAGACTGTTTGCCAGTCTCTCTTTCATAATATTGTTACAGTCTTATTTTTTCTTCCCGTACATATCAAGGTAGATCTTGGTAACCTGAATGTTATACTGTTTGTACAGGCTTGAGTTGTAGTTGTAATTGCTCTGCTGCCAAACGTAATTGCAGTCCCAGTAAACATTCCCTGAAACCATCAGTTCGTCGCCGCTTTTAAAATCCTTAACTGAGGGAAACATTTCAACCGGATTGCAGAATGTGTAGCTTGAATATACATCATTCATAACCTGGAGAGACATCAGAGTACCTTCAGCATTAAAATAAACATAGCAGGGTTCATCTGTCAGTGAAAAGAGAACGTCCTTACCGCATCCGCATTTCTTCTGCTTCTTGCAATCAGTAGAGGCGAGCAGTGGAAGCATCAGAACAAGGATTACAAGTATTTTTCTCAGCAGTAAGCGCATCTGTTTATTAATTATATTACTCTTAAATAACGTAACTGATTATAATTTATTTCACGCCTGAGCCGTCGGGCCGCCAAAATTAAGAGGTACTGCCGGTGCAGATCCCTTCACATCCTTTATTGTGCCATGAACAGCCTCATACTTCGAAATATTGTCCTCCAGCGCGGCCACAAGCCTTTTGGCATGCTCCGGGGTAAGGATAA
>JAKLDT010000322.1 GCA_022703405.1 Bacteroidota bacterium
AGTAAACGATTATTGCTATTGCGATGATCATGGCTGACATTACAGTCCTGGCATTTGCAAGGATCTTTTTCTGCTTTTCAGAACCTGTAAACCCGAGAGAAAGAATCCTGTACAGTTTTTTCTTCCAGGGTGCCACTTTAAGGTCGGGATGGTCTCTGAGAATTGCAAAGTCCTCAACGAATGACAGATAGAGATAAATGAAACAGCCCACAAGGTCAGTTGATATTGCAATAACGTCCCAGGTTATAGGTGACTGAATGCGGGGGTACATGAAGAGATACGGAAGCCTGTCGAGCCTTCCTATGCAGAAAAAGATGAAAAAGGGGCCAATAACGAGTGAGATAACAGTAATCAGTTCCGCGAGCCTTATTATTGGTTTTCGCCATCCCGTATTGAAAAGGTGCAGTACACCTGAGATCAGCGCGCCGGAATAGCTCAGTCCCATGAAGAAGATGAAGTTCACAATATAAAAACCCCATACCACATTGTCGCGCATACCTGTTACAATATGTCCCTTGTCAATCTGCTGGTAGAGGCCATATATGCCTGTTACAAAAAAGGCAAAGAAGACAAAAAAAGTAATATACCATTTTATGCCTGTCTTCTCAAGTTCAGGAGTAAGATCAGCAATCAGTTTTTTGTCGGCATTCATGCTGCTGGAGTATTAATGTTATTACCTCGGACCTGCTTTTTTATATCTGCCGGAAACAGATTCATCTGCACCCTCGAGACCCATTTCAACGGGGAACTCCCTGTTATAAGGAGGCAGATAATAGACACTGGGAAGGGTGCCAAGATCTTCTTTGAACCTGTAACCCGCCCTGTCGGCCATTAGTTTGCTGAACCTGACTGTTTCAACACCATTTGTAACAGTATCTTCCAGAAGATCGCCGAAATAAAGCACGCCCATCGGACAGGCCTGGACGCATCTGGGCAGGACGCCTTTGCGAAGGTTGTCGGCGCAGAAAACGCACTTGCCGACAGTTCCCTCCACTGCAGGGATATTTGTCTCAGGATCATATACATGTCCTTCAGGCACTTCGACCTCAGGGTCTTTCCAGTTGAATACCCTGGCTGAATAAGGGCAGCCCGTCATGCAGAATTTACAGCCTATGCATCTCTGATTATCAACCAGTACAATACCATCAGGACGTTTGAATGTTGCACCTACCGGGCATACGCTTACGCACATGGGCTTGTCGCAGTGGAAACAGGGCCGTGGAAACCAGTATTTAGACGTAAGGTTATCATCCTGAAGAAGATATATCTTCATCCATTCATGGTCTTTAGGGAGCAGATGTCCCTCCTGGCAGGCATGAACGCACTCCCGGGCATTCGCACATTTTGACAGGTCGATGACCATTACGAATTTTCTGTTTGGAAGCCCTTTCATGGCTTCGCTCTTTACTTCTGCCTGAATTTCCTTAGCAGGTTTAATATCGCTAAGGTCGACCTCCACCAGTTTCCCGTCAGGAGAAAGGAGCTTCAATGTTTTGCCTGATTTTACAGCGGAGTCATTGGCGCCGGGAATGGCTGCATTTGCCACACCGGCAACAGATATTGCACCAACACCCAATCCCACATTACGCAGGAAACTTCGTCTTGATGATTTTCCTTTTTCGTTATTTTCCATCACCTCAAAATTTCTTTAACAAAATTCGCGGGATGTGGTCAAAACCGGATTTTTATCAATCCTCAAGGTCGTAATGATCTTCACTTGCATGATATCCCGAGATCATGCTCATAAAGAGAGTGCCGGGCTTTTTGCCCAGAGTACAGGTATAAACGTGAATAACAAGGAAAACAGAAAGAAAGAAACCCATTGTAATATGCAGAAGATCAGTGAGTATCATTCCGCTAACCCCAAGAACGCCTTTAGCTACTATCTCAGGAAAAAGCAAACCTATTCCTGAAATAATTACAAGCGGCAGGGCCAGGTACATTGCGAGGACATAAGATAATTTCTGAAGAGGATTGAATTTCCTCTCCATAGTCACCGGGAATGGATGTTTCTCTCCTTTGAACATTCCATAAGAATAATATCTGATCTGCTTATAGAGGTCGGAAAAGAAGCTGTCGCGCTTAATGCGGTAATACCTTCCGTTTTTTGTTAAAAGGTTCCCTGCAACATAGAAGATATAGTTTATAGTCAGAATTACAGCAGCCGAATTATGCCACCGCACGGCAGCCTCAAAGCCCACAACAAGAACATAATCCTTCTTACCGGTGTACTGCATGCTTAATCCCGTAACAATGAGGATTATGAACAATACTGCGTTAAGAACATGCCAGGCTCTCAGCCATTTAGGGTATAAGTACATTTTTTGTCCTAGTGTTTAATATTTTTCCTGTTACGTATGCGAAAGTAAACATGAATGCCTATCACCGCCAGCATACCTGCAAAAATGAGGAGGCTCAGGACGTTAAGGTATTCATTCCGGTTTGCGCCGATCACATAAGACTGGTTAAGGATTATCCCGTTGAAGAAGCCATCCTTACGCTGTTCCTTAGATTCAAATTTATAAAGAGAAGCCATAAGCATTGAGTTCT
>JAKLDT010000323.1 GCA_022703405.1 Bacteroidota bacterium
GTGTCCACGAACACTGGAATAATCCTGTTGACAAGCAATATTCAGTGAACCTGGGTACCGGAAAAGGTATTGAACTTGTTACAATTCCTGACGGGCTTGTTAAAAATGTCGGCAAGGAGAGGAGAAATTGACGGTAAGCAGCATGCAGTAAAACCCACCCCCGGCCTCCCGCCGAAGCGGGACAGGCTCTCCCGGGAGGGGAGCTGTTACTCTACAAGCAACCAGCAACAAGCAACAATATGAAAACATTATTTATTCTTCTAACAGCTCTAATACCTGCCACCATGACAGCAACAAAATTTCCGGAAGCAGAAATATCAAATAAAACAATAAAGGCAAAGCTATACCTGCCTGACGTGAAGGAGGGTTACTACCAGGGAACACGGTTCGACTGGGCTGGAAATATCCCAAGCCTTAAGGTGAACGGACATGAATATTTCGGGCAATGGTTTGAAAAATACAGCCCTGAGATCCACGATGCAATAATGGGGCCTGTTGAAGAGTTCACTGCTCTTGATTACAATGAGGCCAAACCTGGTGAAAGCTTCATAAAAATAGGTGTGGGAGTTCTTACAAAACCTGATGACAAGGCTTATTCATTTGCAAGGGTATATCCGGTCGTTGACCATGGAAAATGGACTATAAAGAAGAAGGCTGATCAGGTGGAATTCACACATAAACTTGCCTCAGGCGAATATTCCTATGTTTATACAAAAACTGTAAGGCTAGTTCCCGGCAAACCTGAGATGGAACTTGTTCACAGTCTGAAAAATACAGGCAAGAAGACTATTGAGACACCTGCCTATAATCATAATTTCTTTGTTATTGACAACCAGAAGGTCGGACCGGACTATACTGTCAAATTTGCCTGGGATCTGAAAGGAGAGGGAAATGGTTTTGGCGCCCTGGCAGAAGTTGAAGGAAACAAAATTATCTTCCTCAGGAATTTTGCTAAGGGAGAAACCGTTTTCTGTCCTGGTTTTGAAGGATTCGGGCCTTCGGCATCCGATTATGATATTCGGATTGAAAACAGAAAAGCCGGTGCAGGTGTTCATATTACCTGTGACCGGCCTTTGCTTAAGCAGGTTTTCTGGTCGTGTTGGACTACCCCTTGTCCGGAGCCTTATATCCTTGTGAAAGCAGCCCCCGGAGAGGAGTTTACCTGGACGATCAGATATGAATTCTATAATCTTTAAAGTTCCTCAATAACGAGCTTGCGCCATCTTACCCTGATGCCTCCGCCGTCATGTATCTGAAGGGCAATTGAGCCATTGGCCTTACCGATCTTTTCATCGGTAAAATCGACCATTGGCTGACCATTAAGCCAGGTCTGTACCCTGTCACCAACAACCTTAATTCTCATCTTGTTCCATTTTCCGGGCTTAAGGATATTCTCCTTTTCATCTTCAATCTGTTTCAGCCAGCCGCGTCCGTATGATTCGTAAATGCCTCCTGAGTCATGTCCCTGTGGTGCAACTTCGCATTGCCAGCCTGCAATTTTTGTTCCTTCAATAGTTGAACGGAAGAATATACCGCTGTTGCCATTTGCCTCCTGCAGAAATTCAACTGTAAGGTCGAAGTTTTTATAGAATTTTTCTGTTGCCAGGTAACCGTAACCTTTATCAGGTCCGCTTTCACATATCAGGTTGCCTTTTTCAACATACCATTTTTCAGTTCCATATATTTTCCATCCTGCCAGGTCCTTACCGTTGAACAGGTTAGTCTTTTTTTGTGGTGCAGTAAATCCTGCCAGCAGTATCAACACTGCTATCATTGTCAATCCTTTTCTCATAATTATAAAGTTAATTTATTAAATATTAAAGTGTTATAAACTGTCTTAAGTAATTCCTGCTCTGGACAAGTGAAGCCTTCCTGTTTTCAACTGAGCCTTCAAATGCGCGGTCTTCCACTTCCACACATGCAGGTCCGTTGTATCCCGATTCATACAGGGCAGAGAAGAATCTGCCCCAGTTAATATCGCCCAGACCGGGCAGTTTGGGAACATGAATATTATTGGGAGCCGTAAAAATGCCTCTTTCATTGATCCCGTCCCAGTTTATCCTAGCATCTTTTATATGAACGTGAAAGATCTTTTCCCTGAATTCATAAACAGGTTTAATGTAATCCATCATCTGCCATACCATGTGTGAAGGATCAAGGTTCAGGCCAAAGTTATCTGATGGTATTGCCTCAAACATTTTCCTCCAGATATATGGTGAATGGGCCAGATTATTTCCTGCCGGCCATTCATCCCTTGTGAAGTGCATGGGGCAGTTTTCAATACCGATCTTTATGTTTCTCTCTTCTGCATATCTTATAATCGAAGGCCAGATCTCAAGGAAACGGGCAAAGTTTTCATCGTCATGTTTTGCAGGATCTGCTCCTATAAATGTGTTTACAATTCCTGTTTCAAGACTTTGTGCGGCATCAATAACATGCCTGATATGAGCAACAAAAAAATCAGATTTTTCCCTGTCGGGATGAAGTGGATTAGGGTAATAGCCTAAACCTGATATTGTTACGTTATTCTTTCTGAGAAGGT
>JAKLDT010000324.1 GCA_022703405.1 Bacteroidota bacterium
GAAGTTCCTCCAGTTTATTCCTGTTCTCAATTATCCTGTCCTGCCTGCTGTAAACGTCCTTTATAAGATTCTCAGTCTCCTCACGGTGGCATACCTGGCATGATCCTGAAATGTTGTTGAGAGGGCTTTGGATATGGTGATTCGTGAATTTAAGGCCTCCCTCGCTCACGAATGGCATGTGGCAGTCAGCGCATGATACTCCGCGTGAGGCATGAGTCCCGGTCTGAAAGACCTCATAATCAGGATGCTGGGCCTTGAGCATTGGTGCGCGGCTAAGGGAATGAGTCCAGTCGGAAAACTCAATATTGTCGTAGTATTTTTCAATGTCCTCAATAGCAAGGCCATTCTTCCATGGGAATACAAGATAACTCACCCCTTCGGTCATTTTCTTGTTAAAATAATACTCCACATGGCACTGGGCGCAGACAAGGCTTCTCATTTCCTGCTGTGATGATTTTGCGATGTCTTTTCCCATGGTCTGAAAGGCTTCAATCAATGCAGGACGTGATATCCGGAGGTTCATTGTTTTTGAATCGTGGCAATCGGCGCAGCCTATGCCGTTTATTATCTCAGAGCCTTTTGTATCCCAGGTACCCTTATAGAATTCAGCCGGTCCTGTTTTGCTCATCAGCCTCGGTACATCGGGGCTTTTGCAGGTCCAGCAGGTATTCGGCTGAGGGCTCGGAAGCTCTTTTGATGGAGCTCCTGTCCTTAGCACAGATCTGATGTCATCAATTGCATAAAAGTGACCTCTGCCCTGGTTGTATTCCTTTGAAAAAGCGTATCCTGCCCAGAGAATAACCATTCTCGGTGATTCTTCGAGCATGTCAACCATTTTGTTACCGTTGTACTTACTCCGGAAGCTTGTATCGGCAGTTTTCATGTATGAATTATACTCCCGCGGGAATAATTCGCCCCAGACAGAATTACGTGGTTCAGTATCAGAAAATCTGACATTTGGGGTATAGGCAAAAACTGCTTCCGCCCGGCGTTCCATGACTGACGAAGCCAGCATGCCAAGAAGAAAAACAAGCAAGGCTGTAGCTGCAAATATCAGCCATCCCATCCATGGTTTGTGTTTGAGTATTTCCTGTACTGATCTCATGATTCTACATTATTTTGGTTTTATTTCGTCATTTCTTTAAGCCATTCAGGCACTGATGATCCGGGCAAAGGCACTCTTGCCCAGGGTGCACTGGAAAGACTGTTTACCCTGCCATGTGGTGTTTCGCGGTGACAATCCTGGCATTTTCGCTCAAGCCTGAATTTGTGTGTGTTTGTATTGTAGCGGAGCAACTTACTGTCTGTAAGCAGTCCGGAATGACATCTTATGCAATTTTTATGAACTGCCTCCCGTCCTGCTTCCTTTATGAAAATAACCTGCGGTTCCCTGCGGAGGGTGAATATTGTTGCATGCCTCATGCCATCTTTTGCCTTGAAGAAATATTTATTAAATACGTTATTATGAGGCACATGACAGTCATTGCAAGTTGTTTTCTCCCTGTGGGAGCTGTGATACCATGTGGCATACTGTGGCGCCATGATATGGCAGTTTGTGCAGGTTGAAGGCTCATCTCCGAGATATGAAACTGCATTTGATATTTTTAACAGGTACATTCCCATCCCTGTAAATATTCCCAGCAGGATAATAACCGGGAGTTTCCAGTTATCAGGCGGCCTGAGTGCGGATATCAGCTTCATAATAGCTTATAGCAGGTGTGTTTCAGATAGTTATGTTACTTTTTTATCCGTGGATTTGTATCATCCCTGTCATCCATATTCTCAACATATCCTTCGGGAGCTGAGCAGGCCTGGAATGGTTTTGCAATATTTCCATATCCGTCACCATCTTCATCGCGGAAAAAGGTTTTTACATCGCAGTCACCGGCTTTAAGTGTCTGATCCATTGCGCGTAATAAGGACAGATCTCCGTTTGCATCACAGGGTATTTCCCATATCATCACGCCTCCCAGTTTTGAATCCCTGGCAAGCTTAACCTTTTGAACTATTGTCGGAATGCCATTATAATATCTCATCCCTGTTGAATCAGCATAAGCAAGCGAGACATCATTTGCAATGATCTCACTGTAGTTGATGTACCTGGCTGGTGGTGTGAAATCAAAGCCATAAAATGGCACACCCAGCGTTATTCTTTCAGGGGCAATTTTCAGATCAACAGTCCAGTATTTAAGGGCATCAGTTGCAAATGAATAAGGCGAATGCGGACCAATTACATCGGGTCTCCACACTCCAGTTTTATCATAGACCATAACATTTATAAAATCGTAGGCATCAAGAGCTTCCTGGTGTACATTCTTGTGAAAGTGTGTTGCACCCAGCGCTGCTGATATCCCTTTTCCTTTTGAATGAAGTGCTTCTCTTAGCTCTACAACAAAAGGATTGTAATTGGGTCCGGTATATGGCAGGAGATTGCCTTCTATATCAACATCTACACCGTCAAAACTGTACTCTTCAACATATTTCAGAATGTTTTCAATAAAACCTATCCTGTTTTCCGGCAGAAGCAGGTTTTT
>JAKLDT010000325.1 GCA_022703405.1 Bacteroidota bacterium
GTAAGATCTGATAAGAAAGAACCGAAGAATTATGTTCTGCTTGTATCATTTGATGCATTCAGGTACGATTATCCTGTAATCTACAATACGCCTAATATGAACATTCTGGCGAAGGACGGAATAAAGGCTGACCGGATGATTTCTTCTTTTCCCACAAACACTTTCCCGAATCATTATTCAATTGCTACAGGTTTATACCCTGATCATCACGGACTTATTAACAACAGCTTCCCTGCACCGGATCTGGGAATGTTCTACAGGATGGGAGACAGGCAGGCAGTTGAAAATCCTGCTTTTTATGGAGGCGAGCCTATGTGGGTTACTGCGCAGAAGCAGGGTCTCAGGGCCGCTTCATTTTTCTGGGTGGGTTCTGAAGCTCCTGTTGGCGGTATGCATCCCACTTACTGGAAAAAGTATGATGAATCAACAGGTTACGGTGAAAGGATAGATACTGTGATGAAGTGGTTCACTTATTCTGAAGAAAGGCGGCCCCGTCTTGTTACACTCTATTTTGATGAGCCCGATGCGACAAGTCATTCTTTCGGGCCTGAATCGGAAGAAACAAAAGAGGTTGTGGAATCACTTGACAGCCTTGTAGGTGTCATCAGAGGAAAAATTGCCCTGCTTCCCTTTGCCGACAGAGTGAACCTTATCGTCCTTTCTGATCACGGAATGGCATCGGTTTCGCCTGAAAAATACATTAATCTTAAATCAGTGGTGCCCGACAGGATGATAGAATCCATCTCAGGAGGCAATCCGGTTTACCTGATAAATCCTGCTTCCGGAAAGGCGGACAGTGTTCTGCTTCTTATTAACAGTACATCCGGTGTAAAAGCATGGAGAAAGTCAGAACTTCCTGAGAAATGGCATTACGGAACTCATCCAAGAATACCGGAAATTGTTGTAGTTGCCGATAGTTCATGGAGCATAGGAACAAGGCCTTCAGCTTCACGAAGCAGGGGTGCTCACGGATATGACAATCAGAATCCGGAGCTTTATTCAATTTTCTATGCTGCAGGTCCGGCTTTCAAAAAGAACAGGACCTTACAGGAACTGAATAATGTTGATGTATATAATATTGTATGTAAAATACTAAACCTGAAACCTGCTCCAAATGACGGGAATCCCAAAGTTTTGGGAAAAGTTTTGCGTTAAATCCGGATTTAACCACGGAGTTTCACAGAGTTTCACGGAGCAAACACTGCTTTAGAACTATAGAACTCCGTGAATATCAGTGCAACTCAGTGTTACTCAGTGGTTAAAAAGAATCATATAATTTGTAATAACTATCGTTTTTTCTTTGTAATATTAGATCACCATATCATTAATTTTCTGAAATGAACCGTAAAGAACTGATCGGGAACCTTAAAAAGGATCAGGGAAAAATCTGGGATATTATTGTAATTGGCGGAGGAGCAACAGGTCTGGGAATTGCACTAGATTCAGTTTCAAGAGGATATAAAACCCTTCTTCTTGAGCAGGCAGATTTTTCATCAGGCACATCATCCAAGAGTACTAAACTTGTTCATGGTGGCGTCCGTTACCTGGCAAAAGGGGATATATTTCTTGTTATTGAAGCACTTCATGAAAGGGGACTCATGCTTAAAAATGCTCCTCACCTTACATCCGATCAGGAGTTTATAATCCCACTGTTTTCATGGTTCGATGTCTGCCTGTACTATGCAGGCCTGAAATTCTACGATATACTGTCAGGACGACTGAGCCTTGGGAAATCATACTATATAAAACCATCTGAAACACTTGAACGCCTGCCGAACCTGAAGAGTGAAGGACTAAAAGGAGGAATCGTTTACCATGATGGTCAGTTTGATGATTCAAGGATGGCAGTCGAACTAGCTTCGGAATCGGTAAGAAGAGGAGCAACTGTTCTGAATTATTTCAGGGTATCTGGTATTCTTAAAGATGAAAAAGGAAAAATAAAGGGAGTCAGGGCAGAGGATGTTGTTTCAAAGGAACAATATGATATTGCAGGCAGGGTTGTGATAAATGCAACAGGTGTCTTTGCGGATTCAGTTTCAAGGCTTGATAATCCTGATGCACCTGCATCTATAAAGCCCAGCCAGGGTATTCACCTGGTGCTCGACCGATCCTTCCTGCAGGGTAATTCAGCCATAATGATTCCTAAAACAGAGGACGGGCGTGTGCTTTTTGCAATACCATGGTACGATAAAGTTGTTGTAGGAACAACAGATACTCCCCTGAATGAAATATCAATGGAACCTAAAGCGCTTGAGCAGGAAATCGGTTTCATTTTAAGAACTGCTTCGTTGTATCTTAAACGAGCTCCTGAACGAAAGGACATACTGAGCATATATGCAGGACTGAGACCATTGGCTGCTGATCCGGACAACCCGCATGCAACAAAGGAAGTGTCAAGGCGACATAAAATTTCAGTAACAGATTCAGGACTTGTTTCAATTGTTGGCGGCAAATGGACTACCTACCGCAGGATGGCAGAGGAGGCTCTTGACAGTGCAATAAAAAAGGGAC
>JAKLDT010000326.1 GCA_022703405.1 Bacteroidota bacterium
TAATCTGCCTGACATGCTGAATATTCCGGAGATTTTCGGAGAACAGCTTGAGGTTGATGAAAACGAAATAATCATCTATGAAGAAAAGAGACTTCTTGCAAATGCTGTAAAAAAATCAATAAATGAGGTTGAGGCCTTTGTCCATTCGCTTGACGGGATTTTCATTCCGGCTCATGTCGACAGGATGAAAAACAGCATTTATAGCCAGCTTGGGATGCTTCCCGACAACCTGAAGGCTGATGCTCTTGAGGTTTCCAGGGCTACAACCACAGCAAAATTTGCAGCCTTGCATCCTGAGATCAGCAAATACCCTGTCACAAGGTCGTCTGACTCACACTATACTGACAGTATAGGACAATTCACAACTGCCTTCTTTATGAAGGAAGCAAGTTTCAGTGAAATAAGACTGGCCCTGGCCGGAGCTGAAGGAAGGAAAATAATTCAGGAATGAAGACACTGGCACTGAATATACTGGATATTGTTCAGAATTCTCTGAGGGCAGGTGCAAAAACCATCAGGATTTCAGTGCAGGAGTCTGAAATAACGGACAGATACAGTATTGAAATAGAAGATGACGGGAAAGGCATACCGGCTGAGATACTTAAAAAGGTGACTGATCCTTTTATTACCACAAGAACTAAAAGGAGAATGGGCATGGGACTGGCGCTTCTGAAGCATCATGCAGAACTTACTGGAGGGTATCTTGAGGTAGAGTCGAAAGAAGGCACTGGAACAATAGTCAGGGCAAGCTTCTGCAACAGTCATTTTGACAGGCAGCCGCTCGGGGATATAGGTGGTATTATGAAAATACTTATTGGTGCAAATCCCTCTCTGGAATTCATTTATAACCATTCAACTGATAAAGGCAGCTATAGTTTTTCGACAGCAGAAACTAAAAATTATCTTGAAATAACTCAAATTACAGATTATGAGCTTCTTGAAGATATAAGAAGCATGATAAACGAGAACCTGGCAGAGATAAAAGCCTCGGGGCTGGAATTAAAAGCAGGTGCATGATAAATGATCGGTATTATACCGGAAAAATTGAATAAATTTAAAGAAAATATTAAGTAACTAACTGAACAATAATAAACTTAACAAACAAAAGAATGTCAAAGATCACATCATTGGCGGATCTGAAAAAGAAACGCGAAGAAATGAAGTCAGGGCTTGATCTCCGGACAAAAGCCCTTGATCCTGAAAGCATTGTACAGGTGAAGGTTTCAATGGCAACCTGCGGAATAGCCTCCGGCGCAAAAGCAATTATGGATTTCTTCCTCGAACAGCTTGACAGGAGGAATATTGCAGGTGTTGTCACCCAAACCGGATGCATGGGTTACTGCTATGCCGAACCTACAATCGAGGTAAAACTTCCCGGACAGGATCCGGTTGTTTTTGGTTTCGTCGACCTGAAAAGGGCAGACCAGATTATTGAGAAATACATAAAGACCGGAGAGCTTGTTGATGGCATAATACCGGTTAATTATCAATCTATTGACTTAAAAGAATAAGGAGGAAGATATATGTCAAAATACAGTATGCATCTCCTGGTTTGCGGCGGTACCGGATGCCATGCGGCGGAAAGTGATGCCATTATATGCAACCTCAGGGATGAACTTGAAGCCAGAGGTCTGAATGAAACAGTTCAGGTAATAAAAACCGGATGTTTCGGCTTCTGCGAAAAAGGTCCTATAGTAAAGGTAATGCCTGACAATACCTTTTATACCCAGGTTAAGCCTGAAGATGCTCAGCTCATTATAGCTGAACATGTTATAAAGGGAAGAAAGGTTACAAGGCTTCTTTATCATGATCCTAAAACAAAGGAATCTGTGTCTGATTCAAAACACATGGATTTCTATAAGAAGCAGATGAGGATTGCACTCAGGAACTGCGGATTCATTAATCCTGAAAACATTGATGAATACATTGGAAGAGATGGTTACCAGGCTCTTGGTAAGGTCCTCACTGAAATGACCCGTGAACAGGTCATAAAGGAAATTAAGGATTCAGGCCAGAGAGGTCGTGGCGGAGGCGGATTTCCTACAGGTCTCAAGTGGGAAATAGCCAGCAAAAGTCCAGGCAATGAAAAATATGTTGTCTGCAACGCTGACGAAGGCGACCCCGGTGCATTCATGGACAGGTCGGTACTTGAAGGTGACCCGCATTCAGTGCTTGAAGCCATGGCAATCTGCGGCTACAGCATAGGTGCATCAAACGGACTTATTTACATCCGTGCCGAGTATCCTCTTGCAATTCAGAGACTTAAAATAGCAATCGGCCAGGCAAGAGAATATGGTCTCCTGGGCAAAAACATTTTCGGAACTGATTTCAGCTTCGACATTGAACTGAAATATGGAGCCGGTGCATTTGTGTGCGGTGAGGAGACTGCCCTTATACATTCAATGGAAGGACTGCGCGGGGAACCTACTATCAAACCTCCGTTCCCGGCCGAGGCAGGATATCTGGGCAAACCAACCAACGTGAACAACGTTGAGACCTTTGCTTCAA
>JAKLDT010000327.1 GCA_022703405.1 Bacteroidota bacterium
CTTTCATCCCTGAAAGCGAAATAAGGAAATACGGGATCAAGGTTCTTAAGCGTGCAGAGGAAATGTACAGGATATGTCATTTTATATCCCTGCATCTTCCTGCAAATGATGCAACACTGAAATCAATAGGTTATGACCTGTTATCGAAAATGCCAACTCCGGCAACAATAATTAATACAGCACGAAAGGAGATAATCGATGAAGAAGGCTTGTTGAAGATATTTGCCGAAAGGAATGATATTGTGTATCTGTCTGATATTGAGCCTGAATGTAGTAAGGTGTTTGCTGAAAAATACAAGGGCAGGTATCTGTTCTCGGCGAAGAAAATGGGAGCCCAGACTGAAGAGGCAAATATAAATGCCGGTGTTGCAGCTGCCCGCCAGATTGTTGATTACCTTAAAACAGGAAACGAAACATTCAGAATAAATAAATAAAACTTAAGCTTAACATATTTTATGGCAATTGTAAAACCTTTCAGAGGTCTGAGGCCTCCGCGTGCAATAGCTGAAGATCTTTCCTGTCTTCCCTATGATGTAATGAACCCGGAAGAAGCTGCAAAGATGGCAGAAGGGAAAGAGTGCTCACTCCTTCATATTACAAGGTCAGAAATAGATCTTCCTCCCGACACTGATGTTCATTCGGAAAAGGTTTACGAAAAAGCTGTTGAAAACTTCAGAAAATGGCAGGACAGAGGATGGCTGAAACAGGATGAAAAGGTTGTGTTTTATATTTATGCCCAGACAATGAATGAACGTACACAGTACGGAATTGTAGGTTGTGCTGCTGTAAGTGACTATCTCGACGGCAGTATAAAAAAACATGAACTCACAAGGCCTGACAAGGAACAGGACAGGATGGTGCATGTAAGAGTGAACAATGCTAACATTGAACCGGTATTTTTTGCCTACCCGGCTGTGAAGGAGCTGGATCAGATTGTAAATAAGATAGTTGAAGGTGAAGAAGCAGAATATGATTTTGTTTCGGATGATGGGTTCGGACACAAATTCTGGGTAATCAGGGATGCAAAGACTAATAATAAAATAGAAAAGCTATTTAAGGAAAAGGTTCCGTATACCTATGTAGCTGACGGGCATCACAGAACAGCAGCCGCTGCACTGGTGGGAAAAGAAAAAAAGGATGCCAATAAAAAGCATAATGGTACAGAAGAGTATAACTTTTTCTTAGCTGTCCATTTTCCTGATAATCAGCTTAAGATTATGGATTACAACAGGACAGTTAAGGATCTTAACGGATTAACTCCTGAAGAATTCCTGGCAAGGCTTGAGAAGTCGTTTATTGTTGAGGATAAGGGAACAAAAATTCACAAACCCTCAGCCCTTCACAATTTTTCAATGTACCTGGGAGGCAGATGGTACAGCCTGACTGCCCGTGAGGGGACTTATAATGACAATGACCCTATCGGGATACTTGATGTTACAATTCTCACAGAACAGATACTGAGCCCGATACTTGATATTCAGGATCTCAGAAGATCCAAACGCATTGATTTTGTAGGAGGAATCAGGGGGCTTGGTGAGCTCGCACGGCGTGTTGACAGCGGAGAGATGAAGGTCGCCTTTGCTCTGTTTCCTGTATCAATGGCACAGCTGATATCAATTGCTGATTCAGGCAACATAATGCCCCCAAAGACAACCTGGTTTGAGCCAAAGCTGAGAAGCGGACTCGTAATACATTTGCTAAGCTAATACTAACACTTACCTGACAATCCTGTGAGCAGCATTGCAGAAAATATTTCAGGGATAAAATCCGGTATCCCCCGGAGTGTCAGGCTTGTGGCTGTCTCAAAAACAAGACCTGCAAATGAAATTCTGGAAGCCTTTGATGCCGGTCAGCGCTTATTCGGCGAGAACAGGGTTCAGGAACTGCTTGCAAAAAAGGACCTCCTGCCGAAGGATATTGAGTGGCATCTTATCGGGCACCTGCAGACAAACAAGGTGAAGTATGTTGTACCCTTTATAACTATGATTGAATCAGTTGATTCAATAAGACTGCTGACAATGATAAATGAGGAAGCAGGGAAGGCTGGCAGGGTTGTGAATTGCCTTCTGCAGATACATATTGCTGAGGAAGAATCGAAATCGGGATTCACGATTGATGAACTTACAGAGGCCGGCAAATCAGGAACTTTTGGACAGCTTGAAAATGTGAATATCTGCGGAGTTATGGGGATGGCCACCTTTACTGATGATAAGACTCAGGTGCGGAAGGAATTTAAATTTCTCAGAAGTTGTTTTGAAATACTGAGAAATGATTTTTTTGCCAGGGACAGGAATTTCACAGAAATTTCAATGGGAATGTCCGGTGATTATCAGTATGCAGTTGAGGAGGGAAGCACAATTATAAGAATAGGGAGCCTTATATTCGGAGAGAGAACAAAACAGAACAACAAATAATATGACAAATCTTACAAGCAACTACCTGGGTTTAAAACTGAAAAGCCCTGTTATTGTCAGCAGCAGCAGACTGACATCGAATCTCGAGAACCT
>JAKLDT010000328.1 GCA_022703405.1 Bacteroidota bacterium
CCGGAGAATACATGGAGAAGTGAGGAACATCCGGGAAGACTTCTTGGCTCAGGTACTTTTGCCCTGCAGGCCCATGATGAAAACAGTACTGTCTATTACAGATCCGTTAAGGTAAAAAGACTTCCCGATGGTGAAAAATCAAACCTGCTGGTTGATGAAGAATGGGAAAATAATCTTGCTCAGCTGATGGACAAAGGTTACCCGCTTGTAGACTATCATGTGCATCTGAAAGGAGGACTGACCCTTGAAGAGGTTAAGGCAAATTCCCTGAAACTTGGGATCAATTACGGGCTTGCTCCGAACTGCGGCCTGAAATTCCCAGTAACTGATGATGCTTCCCTTGCAGCATATATGGATACAGTGAAAGGACAGCCTATTTTCAGAGGTATGCAGGCTGAAGGACGTGAGTGGATCACACTTTTTTCCCCTGAAGCAGTAGCAAAATTCGATTATGTGTTTACCGATGCCATGACTTTCACTGACAATAAGGGCCGTCGTAACAGGATCTGGATTAAGGATGAAGTCTGGATCGACAACAAGCAACAGTTCATGGACCAGCTTGTAGGCAAAATTGAAGCCATTTTCTCACAGGAACCCGTTGATATTTATGTTAATCCTACTGTCCTTCCTGATGCCCTGATGCCAGAGCATGAACAACTCTGGACCAAAGAAAGAATGGCCAGGGTGATTAAAGTTCTTGCCGATAATAATATTGCACTTGAAATAAATGCACGTTACAAAACACCTTCTGCTGAAATGATAAAAATGGCTAAGGAAGCAGGAATTAAATTCACTTTCGGAACAAATAATACCGGAAGAGAACTCGGAAGGCTTGAATACTGCCTTGAGATGATTAAGGAATGCGGACTGACTCCGGATGATATCTTCACTCCTAAGGCACATGAACTAAAACCTGTCCTTGTGAAAGGCTTACCGGAAAAAATAACAGGATAATTCAATTGTAAAATTCTGTAACAAAAAATCCGGTGATGTCCTGCTTTCGATTTGCTGTTTTACTCATTCTGACTCTCTGAGCAGGTCCCAGTAAACCGAATACCTTCTGTCATGGAAAGTATAAAATGGCCTTAGCTCAACATTCCCTGGCCAGCCTGTATTAACAGTCCTGAAGGTATTGATATTGCCTTCTACCGGCTGTGTCCATTTTTCGGGATCTCTCTGATCTGTTTGAAATACAGGTACATACATTGTATCCTTTGCAGCAGTGTCATCAACCGGACCAAGATCTCCGGCGAGTACCAGTGGACCGTACATAACTGCCACCCTGTTACTGTCATCAGGCATGGCTTCAAGGCGAAGGGAAAATGGCAGATTTACCTCAACAACATCTCCGGTTTTCCACGTTCTTTCAATCCTCACAAAACTTCCGGGAGCCTGCTTTACTTTTTTCATTTTCCCGTTAACCCTGATTTCAATTCCGTCTTCGGCCCAGTAAGGATATCTTACCATAAGTGATAGAAGCAATGGCTTTTCACAATTGAACTTAATAGTGGTACCGTGCTCTTCAGGGAATTTTGTTTCCTGGATAAGCGTCAACCCCTTTTCCTTCCAGTTTAGCTCAGAGGCAATGAACTGAAACAGATAAAGTTCACTATTGTTGCGATAGTAGATGTTCCTGCCGTATTTTGAATGGTTCTCCATTCCTGTTCCTATACAGCAGGTAAACTCATAAGGATCCTGGAAGAGCTTGTAACCTCCCATGGCAAGAGAAAGATTATAAGTAACCTGCCCTGTAGCAGGGTCCTGTGATGAAAGTATGTGATTGAAGAGCGCCCTCTCATAAAAATCAGCTGCGTTTGCCGGGGCATCCCATTCAAAAATATGCTCGGTAAGCTTAAGCATGTTGTACACATTACATGATTCAGTCGTACCCTCTCCCAGCCTGTTTCTCAGCTTGTCGGCTGGCCCGAAATACTCTTCATTGCCATTCCCGCCTGTTACGTATGAATGATGATTTACAACCCTGTCCCAGAAAAACTCAGCTGCTCTTCTGGCAGAAGTATCTCCTGTTATTTCATAATACCTCGAAAGTGCTATAAGCTTGGGAATATTTGTGTTGCAATGCTTGCCCGGAAGTATGTCCTTACCGGTTTTTAGTGAATCGAGCATTGCTTCCTGGTAAAACAGCTCCGACAGTTTCAGATATTTTTCATCTCCAGTATCAGCATAAAGGTCTGTCATTGTTTCACTTATGCCTCCATGCTCACACCTGAGCATCTCCTGCACCTGGTCATGTTTAAGAGGAAGTACTACCTTCCCGATCCAGTCTGCAAATCTTTTTTCGACAAGCAGGGCAGTCTGGTTGTCACATAACCTCCAGGCATCCCTCAGACCTGCCATTATCTTATGCTGGGTATAAAAAGGGGCCCAGATCCCGTTCAGATCAAATCCCTTTGCCCTTATGATCCCTTTGCCGACCTCTTCTCCCAGCACTT
>JAKLDT010000329.1 GCA_022703405.1 Bacteroidota bacterium
ACAGTTACCATGTAGGCTGCATCAAGTACCAATGTTCCGGTATATCTGTGATCGGGGTGATAATCATAAGGTCGCGGGAATATAACAAGGTCGGCATTGTGTTCCCTTATTATCCTGATTACCTGGAGCCTGTTTTCATAGGTGGGCATCAGCTGACCATCATGATTATCGAGTGTAATATATTTAATACCAATTACTTCGCCTGCTTTTCTGGCTTCCTCTCTTCTCCTTGTTGCAAGCTCGGGAGCTTTCATTGACTGATGGCCGGCATCACCGTTTGTGAGTGATACCATCATAACATTATTGCCTTCATTTGCCCATTTATATGCACAACCTGCTACCTTGTCAGGATCATCAGGATGGGCGCCTATTATTATTACATTAAGCTTTTTACCGGGTTCTGCCTGTGCATTCAGCCTTATTCCAAATGCGGGAAGCAGAAAAAGTGCCATTAGAATTAAAATCCTTGTCTTCATAATTTCCTTATTTATAGAATTTGATTACCATTCGGTGTTTGCCAGCTGCCAGGTATTCAGGAAGCTTATTTTAACTATCTTTTCAAATATGTCCCAGTCAAGGGTTGAAAACTCATCCTCCGGCTGATGATACTCCTCCCTGTGACCAGGTTTGAAGCGCATCACAGTTATTCCTTTGGCAACAAAGGATCTGTGGTCAGAGCCTCCGGGAGGATCGTTTGATGGCTGATAGTCAACAATGAGGTCAATGCCGTATTTACTCAGATTGGCCTCTGTAATATCCCTGAAGGACGGGTATTTATCATTATAAGTCATTGTAATCTTTTTTGTTTCATTTTCTGAAACATATCTTGAGATCATGTCAAAATTAAAATTCAGCTTAATCTGTTCGAGGGGGCATACGCTATTGTCAGTAAAGTATCTTGAACCTAAAAGTCCTTCTTCCTCTGCATCCCATAGTGCAATAATTATTGATTTTTCAGGCTGATGGCCGCTTTCCATTATTGCCTTTGCTATTGTCATAACACCTGCAGTGCCTGAAGCATTATCATCAGCACCGTTCCAGATATAGCCATTTCCAGTTCCTACATGGTCATAGTGAGCGCCAAGTACAATGTATTCATCTTTTTTTCTGCCTTCAATTAATCCGAGAATATTTCTTACGGCAACCTGGCTGGTTTTTACTGTGGTCTTCAGATAGATTTCCTTTGAAACATTCTGATTAAGTGTGTATTGCTGCTTGTTATCGGCTTTCTTAATATACTCGTTCAGATCAATGCCTGTTCCCTTCAGCAGTTCATTTGCAATCCTTGCAGATACTGAAATTCTTTTCGGGGAATCATTCAGCTTGCCACCGGGTATTGAATAGTAAGCTCTTGGCCTGCCAGGTCTTGCCGGTACTTCGGCAGGTGATGAATCAAGAAAATCAGGAACAGCAGGCCTGCCTGCGACTTTTGCATCAATACTGAATTCAATAATTCCTGCAACTCCAAGAGCCCGGTACAGTGAATCCATTTTAAGTGAAATCCTGTACATTTCCTGATTTTCAGATTTTTCAGAGATAAATCCGGGATATCCGGCAAGCTTAAGAATGAATTTTCCCTTTACATCAAGTTTTGCAAAATCGTTGTACCTGAGCTCATCATTCTTATAAGCATAACCCGCAAAGACAACAGGGGCTTTGATCTCTGCTGCCGGATCCATGGCGAATACAGTGAAATCGACATTCTCAGTAAAATTCAATGTTCTTGTTGTTTTACCATCATTTGCGATCAGCTGAAGGACATTATTGTCTCCGGGCATTGTTTTGAGAAGTACAAAATTCTGAAAATAAGTTTTCTTCCCAACCTTATCAGGCTCATTGTATCTGGCAGATTTTGAAAGATCTCCGAAAGGTTTTACACCATATAACTGTAACATCCCGGCAATATAGTCACCGGCAATGCGACTGCCTTTCTCTCCGGCAAGTCTTCCTTCTGTCCAGTCTGATGCGAGGAATGAAATCTGTGCCTTCAGTACATCCTCATTGATAGCTTTAAGTCCCTTTGTTTCAGGAGTATCCTGTCCAATTAGTGCACCGGCTGATAAAAATGCTGCTAATACTGCTGTAAAAAAATATAATCTCATCCTGCTGTTAAATATTATTCTGTCAATTATTTGCATTATCACCTGCTATATCCTTCACAGGCATTTTTTTGTCTTTGGTCTTTTGTCTTTGGTCTTTTGTCTTCCAATTGCTATGTATTTCTTCTGAATTCATGTAGCACTTTTTTTCGTTATAACCCCCCTTTCAATTTCCCCCCACGGGGGGAACGCCTTTTTATACTTTCTACTGTGCAAAACGGCTTTTTGTACCTTCCCCCCTGGGGGAAGGCCAGGATGGGGGTTTTAGCATTAGAAAACTGTAATTAAAATTCATTTATACAGCTTGTTACCTGAATTGTGAAGTGTTACATAGCTGTCGGGACGTCTTTCAAC
>JAKLDT010000033.1 GCA_022703405.1 Bacteroidota bacterium
TCTGCAGTCTCTCCCTGTATGTAACATGCAACTGCACCTGTATCTATGGCTCTTTTTATCTTGTCGAGGTACTCGTTGAATGGCATTGGGGAAATTCCCTTGTCGCTGTAAAGCAGTCCTGCACAATCAGTTATGAACTGTATTTTGCCTATGCCTCTTTTCCAGTACTCATCAATAAGCGAGCATAGAATAGGGTTTGTAAGCAAAGTGTTAATGCCACATTTCTCTGCAAGAAGCAGCGTTGCAAAGATCTTCTCCTTCTGGTGATAAGCCTTCACAAGCTGTGAAACATAAATCAAATCCCTCGAGTGAGCCCAACCCGAGAGCAGGTTTCCGCCGAGTATCACCCTGCTGAATTGCCTGTCCTTTATCATTGCATGGGGAACCTGGCTTTTGAGTTCTTTCAGGCTTGCCACATTGAATGTTTTGGCACTGGCTCCGGTAACAGCATCAACAAGGTTCTTCTCTTCATACGATTCCCATTGTTTTTGTCTGAAGAGAGCATAGCCAAACAGGCCAAGGACAGGAATTGACGAAAGTCCCCTTATTACAGAGCGTCTGTCTATTCCATTGTCAGCCAGGATTATAGATTCTTCTGCAAGTGCCTTTTCCTCAGTAGTGTCTGCAGGAATTATTCTTTTCTTCCTGCGTCTTTTTATAAAGACTGACAAACCAAGTATTTTACCTGTGGGGAAGAGGAAGAGGACAAAGAGGGCTGCCATCTCAACAAGATTCTTGTCGATTATAAGATAGTTTCCTTCATGCGGTAATCCAAAATCGAGCCCGGTCAGCGGAGGATTGGCTATCCAGAACAAAGAGATCAGCGCCATCCCTGAAATTGAGGCTATTCTGTCGAACAAGCCTGTAAAAAGCATGAAGCCAATAAAAATCAGTCCCCATGTAACCGTGAAATCAGCTGCTGCAAGCAGGGCGTGATTTTCAGCTATTGAATGAAAAAGTCCCTTGAATATCCAGTTTGAGAGTAGGAGGTAATCAGCTGAAGACCAGGATGGTGTGAATAATTTGGTGAGTCCTTCAAAAAGAAAGTGCCAGCCTGCAGCAATCCTGAGTACTGTCAGTGCATAAAGCCTGATCCCTTTAAGTTCCTGTTTTCCTGTATGCTCCATAGTATAATAGATTGTTAAGTTAAAGCTAATTATTTTTATTACTTTTCGGAATATTCCCTGGATTAAATTTGTCAAATGGGTATATTTCAATTCTCTCCATGAGAAATATTATAGTTTTTATCTGCCTCGTTGTAAACAGATGTCTGCAGCCTGATATCGCATTTGCTTCTGAATTACAACATTCCCGGGCAGCTATTGGTGATACCCTGCCTGCGAGTCAGTTGTTGTATAATGGCAGGTTATGGAGGGACATTTATGTAAGTGTCCGTGAAGATCAGTTTCTGTTCACAAGTGAGTTTCTTCCAGGGACTGTAAGTTTTAACGGAGCTGTTTATGCAGGCCTTAAGGTCAGATATGACCTCTTGCTGGATGAAATGCATATTCTTACCGGAAATGCACAGATACTTCAGATAAACAGGGAGATGACTGATGAATTCACACTTGAATATGCTGCCCGTGAATACAGGTTCAGGAAGCTGGTGTTCAGGGATTATCCCGATTTATCAGGTTTTGTCGATATAAGGTATGAAGGACAGTCTTTACTATTTCTGAAACATAAAAAGGAGATCTCAAAAACTGCACCAGGGAAAAGTTATGAGAATTTTGTTCAGACTGACAGGATTTACGTACTGACAGACTCAATACCACTACGGATTAAGAGTAAGCGTGACCTGTTCAGGTTATTTGGCGAAAACAAGGTGCAGGTGACCGAATACCTGAAAAAAAACGGGATAAAGATCAATTCAAGGGTACCTGACAGTATGGCTCCGGCATTACAGTATTTTGACAGCATAAATAAAAAGTGATTTCCGGATGAGAAAGATACTGTTGCTCTCAATATTCCTTTGCTTCCAATGGCTTTTTGCCTCTGCCCAGGGAGATCTCAGACTGAAATGGGATTCTCCTGAAACGGATTTCAGGGAGTTTGCAGCAAAGGCTGAACAGCAGCTTAATATCCGCTTTTATTATAAGGAAGAATGGATCAGTGATGTTAAGGTTAGCCTTCAGCCTGGTTATTACAGTCTTCAGTCTGTGCTTGACATGCTTTTTGCAGGCAAATCACTGCATTATTACATTGATGATGAAAGAAATGTAATACTTACACTTAATTTCGGAATAAAAACCACAGGTGCTCCGGCAGGAGATGAGACTGCTTATATGCCTCCTTCTCAGTATGCTGATGAAAACAGTTCAGATGATGATTCAGGAAACCTGTATTATGATATTGGCAATGCAGCTGAAAAGGACAAAGCAGGAGACGTAACAGTATCGGGTTATATTACCGATCGCGACACTCATCAGCCGGTATCAGGTGTAACTGTCTTTGTTGCAAAGAATTCAGCCGGCACAATTTCAAATGAACATGGATATTATAAAATAACTCTTCCCCGCGGAACGCATCTCCTCCAGTATACTTTCATAGGAATGAAGGAGAAGCAGGTAAATATTAACCTGTTTAGCTCCGGTGAGCTTAATATAGAAATGAACAGCATGCTGATTCCGATAAAGGAAACTGTTATTTCTGCAGAAAAGAATGTGATGTTCCAGCGCTTTGAGGTCGGGATGGAAAAGATAAATGTTTCTAATTTCAAGCTTCTTCCTTCACCAATGGGAGAGGCTGATATATTTAAAAATGTTCTGTTGATACCGGGAGTGCAGTCAGTCGGCGAGGGTTCAGCAGGATTTAATGTTCGCGGTGGATCTGCTGATCAGAACCTCATCCTGCTTTATGGTTCACCTGTTTATAACGCTTCTCATCTTTTCGGATTCTTTTCCTCTGTAAACTCTGAGGTTATAAAGGATGTGACTCTGTACAAAGGAGGTATCCCGGCACGTTACGGAGGCAGGATCTCTTCTGTTCTGGATATAGGTACACGTGACGGTAACAGGCAGGAATTCGCAGGCAAGGCCGGGATAAGCCCGATTACAACCCAGCTCATGGTTGAAGGTCCTGTCATAAAAGATAAACTGACATATATGCTTGCCGGAAGGTCAACCTATTCTAACTGGATGCTGCACATGTTTGATAATTCTTCACTCAAAAACAGCAGCGCTTCATTCTATGACCTGAACGGCAAGGTGGTACTGGATATTGACAAAAACAATAAACTTGATCTCTCGTTCTATAACAGTCATGATGCATTCCGCTTCAATTCCGATACCCTGTATGCCTATGATAATAACATAGTTGCATTGCGGTGGCGACACTTCTTCTCAAACAGCCTTTTCTCCCAGATAACGTTTAATAACAGTAATTACAGGTATAATATTTCGAGTACGGATCCTGCTGAGGAAGCATTTATGATGTCGCACAGGATAAACAGTACTTCCGCGAAGGCAGATTTCAACTGGTTTATGGGAAGACATGAGCTCAACTTCGGATCAGATCTGATAAGGTACAGTGTCCTTCCCGGAAAATATATGCCTGAAAATGATTCATCCCTTGTGGTTCCGCAAATAATCGATGATGAACATGCTTATGAAGCCGGTATTTACGTGGATGATAAATTTATTGTTACCGAGTATTTTTCTGTAAATGCAGGAGCCAGGATGTCATCATATCTTGTCACTGGACCGGGAAATATCCTGATCTATGATCCTGACCAGGCAAGAAGCATTTTATCAGTAATGGATACTTTAAGTTACAGTAAAGGAAGGATTTACAAGACCTATGGTGGCCCTGAACTGAGATTTTCACTGAATTTCAGGTTGTCAGCAAAGAGCTCATTAAAACTCAATTACAATCGTACTCGTCAATATATTCATCTCCTCTCAAACTCAACTTCCATATCTCCGTCAGATACATGGAAACTGAGCGATTATTATCTTAAACCACAGACAGGCGACCAGTATGCTGCCGGATTCTACAAGTCACTGCCAAAGGGTATTGAGGCCTCTGCTGAAATATACTATAAATCAATAAGGAATATTGTAGATTACAAGGGAGGAACCAAACTTGTAATGAACTCATCAATTGAGAGAGACCTTATCGATGCAGAGGGCAAGGCCTACGGTTTTGAACTAATGTTAAAAAAGCAGGAAGGGACATATAACTGGAGCATAGGTTATACATATTCCAGGACACTGCTCAGAACCACAGGGAAAAATTCTGAAGAAATAATAAACAGAGGTGAATGGTTTCCCGCCAATTTTGATAAACCCCATGACCTGACAGTTACATTCAATTATCTCTATTCACGGCGGCTGAGCTTTTCGGCAAATTATGTCTATAATACCGGCAGACCAATAACTTATCCCGTTGCTTCATATTCAGTTGGCAATTTTATGCTGATACATTATTCCGACAGGAACAGGTACCGGCTGCCCGATTACTCAAGGCTTGATCTGTCACTCCGGTATAATGGAAACCTGCGATCGAAGAGGATAGCACATCCAAGCTGGACCTTCTCGGTTTACAATATCCTTGGCAGGGAGAATGTTTATTCGGTTTATTTCAGGAAGGAAGGAAACGTTGTCAATGGCTACAAGCTCTCAGTCTTTGCAAAAGCAATTCCTTCTGTAACATATAGTTTTGATTTTTAGCAACATGCGAATACTAAAACTTATATTATATCCGGGACTTTTACTGATTTTATCAGGCTGTGTCACCAAATTCATGCCTGAGATTGATGAAAGCAGAGAACTACTTGTTGTTGAGGGAATTATTACTGACCAGAATGAGACAAACACAATTCGTTTAACAAAATCATCTCCGTTAGACAGAAAAAATACTATTAAACCTGTCCTGAAATGTATTGTCAATCTGAGTGATGACCTGGGAAACACCTGGCTGCTGAAGGAGAAAGGCAATGGCTATTATGTAACTGATTCAACTGTTTTCAGAGGTGTCTTGGGCAGAAGTTATACTCTCAGGGTTGATACACGCAACAGCCTTCCCAACGGATATAATTATGAATCTGATCCAGTTGAAATGAAGCCTGTGCCAGAAATTGACAGACTTTATTATGAAAGAGTGCTCATTGCAGCTGAAACTGATGAGGCTCCGGCAAAAGAGGGCTGTGAAGTTCTTCTCGATACAAGGGATTCGGGTGAGGGCTGCTCATATTTCAGATGGGATTATACAGAGACCTGGGAGATAAGTCTGCCTTATGATGTTACAAACAAGATATGCTGGGTGACAAATAATTCAAGCCAGATCCTTCTGAAGAATACGAGTCACCTGAGCCAGAACAACATCTCAGCTTACCCTGTTACATTTATTTCAAATGAAACTGACAGGCTTGAGAACAGATACAGCATATTTGTGCGTCAGTATTCGATTTCGGAGCAGGAATATAATTACTGGAGCAGGATGCAGACAATGTCAGAACAGACAGGTACCCTGTATGATGTTATGCCCTCTTCAGTGCAGGGAAACATGAACTGTATTGAGGATCCTTCTGAAAAAGTACTTGGTTTTTTCAGTGTATCGGCAAAAAAAACTAAGCGTATCTATGTTGATGAATTATTTTCAGGACTTCCAGCATTATATAAAGATTGTGCTGTTGACACAGTGGGACCAACCGGAAAGATTCCAAATCTTGGGGTGTCATTGTGGATTATTATTGACGGATCTTATGAAATTCCTCCATACAGGGTGCTTACCGATAAAAAGGGCTGTGCCGACTGTACCGTAAGGGGAACAACAAAAAAACCTGCTTTCTGGGAAAGCGAATATAAGCATCAAGAATGAGATTAATTCTTTTTTCAATATTTGCCATAATCCCGGTTTTTCTTTCTGCACAGCAGGAGAATGATCCTGAAAAGATCCTGAATGCCAGACTGTCAGCATATTGCCTTGCACTTCCCCGCGAGGAAATATATGTGCATACCGACAGGAACGAGTACGTGTCGGGAGAGGAGATATGGGCTGAACTTTACCTACTTGACAGGAAGTCAAATACTCTTACAAACTACAGGACTATAGGATATCTTGAGATTCTGAATCAGTCAAACGCACCGGTGTTCCGGAAAAGGATACTGATTGAGAAGGGTGCCGGGGCTGCCTCCCTGTCTTTGCCCGATACACTTTCGACAGGAAGGTATACAATAAGGGCTTATACCGGATGGATGAAGAACTTCCTTCCGGGAAATTGTTTTGAAAAGGATATCCTTGTCTATAATGCATTGAATACCAGTTCGGGTAAAATACCTGTTTTGTACCCCGGCAGTTCGCTTGCTTCAGGGAGACACGGAGAAAAAGTTGGAACCTTTGTAAAAGATATAAGCTTGACAGTTAGTCATTTATCTTCCGGCGGAATAACTGTTTCGCTGATAAAAAATACTTCAGTTAATATCCCTGATGAAGGATACATATTACTTATACAGAACAGGGGATCTGTTACCTGTGTCAGGACAGATGCCTTCAGCAGTGGTAAGACCTCTGTATCCCTTTCTCCTGCAAACCTGTCTCCTGGAGTTAATCAGCTTGTGCTGTTTGACAGGGCACTGAATTATATCTGCACCAGGCTTTCCTATATTCCGTTGAAATTGAGTGAAGAACCAGATTTCATTTTTCCTGATTCAGTGCAGAAAAGATCTCTTGTAACCGTGTCTTCTTCTTCGCCAGGATTCAGTATTTCAGTTTCAGGAGCTTCATCGCCAGATTATTTTCCTGATTTTGAGGACTATATGGTATTCGGATCTGAGTTTGGGACTATTACATCTTATCCTTTCAAAGAAAAGCTGGAAAATATTGAACCTGGGCTTGTCGATTCCCTGCTTGACGGGCATGAGAGTAACTGGATTGACTGGAAGATTGTAATGTCCGGCCAGCTTCCCCGGATAATTTACCCGCCAGAACGTGATTCACATATTCTGAGGGGCAGGTTAATGGACAGGATTTCAGGTCAGCCTTTTGCCGGTAAAAATGTTTTTCTTTCAATCCCGGGAAAAGTGGCTGTATTTCAGAGTTCGAAAACTGATACTGAAGGCTTCTTTAAATTTACTCTGCCGGTGACTGAAGACTTATTCGATGTTGTTATTCAGCCCGAGGAAGCCAATTCAAACAGTTCGGTAATGATAATGAGTTCATTTTGTGATAATTGTTTATCCGGCCGGGTGAATGCTGATACTTCACTGATAAAGGTTCCTGATTACCTGAGCAAATGGGGAATAAACTACCAGATAAATAAAATTTACGGGATAAGTTCTCATGCTGAGAAGGAGGGAGGTCTGACATCTTTTAAGGCTCCTGTGAGGTTTTACGGCAAGCCGGACATAGAGCTGATGATGGATGATTATGTAAAGCTGCCTTTGATGGAAGAGGTATTCTTTGAACTGACTCCCGGGGTGCAGCTGAAACGTAAAAAGTCAACATTTTCAATGTCTGTTTCAGATCCTGTAAGCGGAAGGAATTATGAGAAAGATCCTGTTGTAATGATAGACGGAGTTGTGATTAGTGACCTGACCCCGCTTGCAGCTCTTGATCCTGAGCTTGTAGAGAAGATAGATGTTGTGAAGGACCTTTATCTGGTTGGTGATTATATCTTTTTCGGAATTGTGAATGTTATAACAAGGAAGGGGAATATCGGAAATATTTCAATGCCGGCTTATGCCGTAAAGTTAAGATACCGCCCTGTTGATAAATCAGGTACTTTCAGGTCACCTGATTACAGTGACTCAGGTAAAGGAGGTTCAAGAATACCGGATTTCAGGAATACTCTGTTCTGGTATACCTGTGACAATACCAAAGCTCCCGGTAAAGACAGCACAGGTTTCTGGTCTTCCGATGTTGCAGGCAATTACAGGGTAAATATTAACGGAATAAACAGCAAGGGGCAGCCCTGCTCTGTTCACAGGCTGTTAAAAGTGTATTGAGAATGCTCTGCATTCCATTCCTGTAAAAAAAACATCGACTTTCTTCATTATTACTGATTAACAGATTACCTTTAAAACAGATATCCTGAAATTATACGTTAAATCCCAGCTGTATGTCAAAGGTAAAATCATTCAATACGCACATTATTGTTGCTGTATTCTTGTTAAGCTGTTCATTAATAAGCTTCTCGCAGAAAGGTAAATCCTCGGTAAGAGAATTCAGCCAGACTTTTACAACCTATCCATATTCCGATCCCAGTCCGGTTCCGGTACTGTCATCATTATATCCATATTTCAGATATGATGGATTCACAGACAAACCGGTTCAGAAGGAATGGAAGGTAGTTGAACTTGAGAATGATTTTATTAAAGTAATTATACTCCCTGAAATTGGCGGGAAGATATGGTCTGCTATTGAAAAATCTACAGGTCAGCCATTTATATACTACAACCATGTTGTTAAATTCCGTGATATTGCAATGCGCGGACCATATACAAGCGGAGGTCTGGAGCTGAATTACGGAATTATCGGACACACTCCCAACTGCGCCACACCTGTGGATTATGCAATTGAAAAACATGATGACGGAAGTGTCAGCTGCACTGTAGGTGTGCTCGATCTGCTTACAAGAACCAAGTGGAGGCTGGAAATAAATCTTCCTCCCGACAAGGCATTTTTCACCGCAAAAACTTTCTGGTACAACAGCACAGCTGTTTCACAACCTTATTACCACTGGCTTAATGGGGGTTATAAATCAGCAGGTAATCTTGAGTTCATATTCCCCGGGACACATTATATAGGTCATGGCGGAGAATATGCCAGCTGGCCGGTAAACGAAACAAACGGGAGGAAAATATCCTTTTATGAAGAAAACAATTTCGGAGGATATAAATCTTATCATGTTTTCGGGAAATATGCAGGTTTTTCAGGAGGTTACTGGCATGACGACAAATACGGAGTTGTGAGGTATGGCAACTACGATGACAAAGCCGGAAAGAAAATCTGGATCTGGGGCCTTTCACGTCAGGGTATGATATGGGAAAAACTGCTTACCGATAATGACGGGCAGTATGTGGAGATGCAGTCGGGACGACTTTTCAACCAGAACTCCGGAAGATCATTGTATACCCCCTTCAAGTATCTTGGATTTGCCCCTTATTCAACTGATATCTGGACTGAATATTTCTACCCGGTTCTCAATACCAGGGGCTATGTTGAAGCTAATGAGTCAGGAGCGCTGAACCTTATTAATGAAAACGGATATCTTAAAATTTACTTCTGCCCGGCCGGGAAAACTGATGATATTCTTGAAGTTAAGGAAGGAGAACGCTTACTCTTAAGCAAAGATCTTAAGCTTTTGGCTTTGCAGACCTGGTCTGATTCAATAAGATTTTCGGGTAACTATAAAGACCTTACTGTAACGCTGGGCAGGAATAAGCTCGTTTATTCCGCTGATCCCCGGTACAGGGTCATTTCAAGGCCTGTTGAGGCTCCTGCCGATTTTGACTGGGACAGTGCTTATGGATTGTATGTTGAAGGCAGGGAAGCGATGGATCAGAAACTGTATTCCCGTGCAGAAGAAAAACTGAATGCTGCACTTAAGCTTAACAGCTGTCATGTACCCACTCTTGTACGGCTGGCTGAACTTATGCTTCGTAACCTTCGTTATTCTGAAGCTCTTGAATATGCAACCAAAGCTCTGGCAATTGATACTCACGATGGAGAGGTAAATTATTATTATGCACTTATAAATGAGCGTATTGGAAATATTACTGATGCCAGGGACGGTTTCAGTATTGCCACAATGTCATCAGAATACAGGAGCGCTGCCTATACCGGCCTTGCAAGGCTTTTTCTCAGGGAGAAGGATTATAAGCGCTCACTGGACTATGCACTCAGGGCTGTTGATTTTAACCGTTTTAATATGGAGGCACTGCAGATTCAGGCTGCAGCTCTGAGAAAAAGCGGAGAGAAAGAGAAAGCCGGGATTGTGCTGAAAACACTGACCGGATTCGATCCGCTTAACCATTTTTCATTCTTTGAAAGATATCTTGAAACAGGTGAAGAAAAGGCAAAAACAGAATTCCTTTCGATGATAAGGAATGAGCTGCCCGGAGAAACTTTCATGGAGCTTGCTTCATGGTACCATAATGCCGGTCTTGACGAGGATGCTGTAAAAGTGCTTGAGATCTCACCGCGTTCAGCAGAACGTGAATACTGGCTTAGCTTCCTTCAGAAAAGGAAACCTGAAAGATCAGAACTGAATCCGTCATTTTCTTTCCCATTCAGATGGGAGACTGCGGAAATAATAGAAACACTGCTCAAAAATGAGGATCACTGGCTTCTTAAATACCATCTGGCGCTTATTTACAGGGACAGGAACAGGATTGATGAATCGGTGAGTCTGCTGAAGCAGTGCGGTGATCAGCCTGATTTTGCTCCTTTTTATATTGTACGGTCCGAAGTGCTTAAAGGACTTGATGATACACTTTGTGAAAAGGATCTTCTAAAAGCACTTTCTCTTGATAAACAGTGGCGTTATTACCAGTACCTGTCCAATTTTTATATAAGTCATGGTGAGTATGCAAAAGCAACAGCACTTGCCGGACCTTATTACAAATCACATCCTGAAGATTTCAGGATGGGCACCGTTTATGCCAGGGCCCTGCTGCTTGGAAAGAAATACAGTGAAGCTGATGCAGTTCTATCACATCTTAATATAATACCTGTTGAAGGAGCTACAGGGGGCAGGGAGATGTACAGGGAAGCAAAACTGATGCTTGCTGTTGAACTGATGAAGAAAAAGAATTTCCGTGGGGCAATGAAGTTCATATCTCAGGCAGACTTATGGCCTGAAAACCTTGGAGTTGGTAAGCCTTATGATGATGATCTTGATAAACGGCTGGAATGCTGGATGAGCTACATCTGCCTGAAAAATGCAGGACGAACAGCAGAAGCTGATTCAATGCTTGATAAGATAATCAGTTTCTCCCCCGGTGTTGAAAACGGTGTTAGGAATTTTGTTCCCTCAAATGAAATCATCACCTCTCTTGCACTTAAAACAACTGGAAAAACCAAAGAGGCAGAAGAATGGCTTGAAAATAAGATAAAAGAGCATCCGGGGAACATACTTATTGAATGGAGCAGGGCTCTATATGAAGATGACAGGAGTTTTTCACTCAGTGAGAGCAGGAAAGATGCAAATGCCCGGATAATAAATGAGCTGCTGATTCTGGGATATTTAATGTAGTTGTATAAATTAGCGCCTGATTTCAGTGCAGATGAAAGATGTTGATTACAAATCGGTTGTCGGGAAGGCTTCCTTCGGTTTTGCGGTACATGAACCTGTTTATGATTCGGATGGCCTTACAGTTGATTTCATAATTTCATGGTGCAACGAGTCTTTTAAACAGATTACAGGCTCCGGTTCCGGAAAAATAAACCGTAAAAAAGTATCTGAATTATTTCCTGGTGAGAATGGCCTTCATAAAGACTTAGCCTCTCTTTACACTTATCTGAAAGAAAACAGCAGGGAAGGACAGACCGAATTTTTCTTTGTAAATACAAGAAGATGGTATTCGGTTCAGAAAATAATTGACAGTGAAGGGCGGTTGTCATTATTGATCAATGAAATAACTCTTCTGAAGAATCTTCAAAATGAACTTGATATGAGCGGCTACATGCTCATAGAGAATGAGAGCCTCAGGAAGATGACCAGATCGCTTACAGAAAGTGAAGATAAATACAGATCACTTACAGAACAGCTTCCTGTAGGAGTCTATCGGACTGCATTAAACGGCCAGGTAGTTCATACAAATAAGGCTCTTGTAAATATACTCGGCTATGATTCTATTGAGGAATTCCTCAAACTGAATGTCAGTCAGCTGTACTCAGATCCTGAAAACAGGCAGCGACAGTTTACTGCTGCAGAGATGAGAGGAGGAGTGGTCCTGAGCGAGTTCCAACTCCGGAAAAAGAACGGAGATCTGATCTGGGTCAGGGATAATACACGACTTATCTTCGATTCATTGGGCAATCCGGGATATTTTGACGGAATAATTGAGGATATAACCGATGAAAGAAATTCACAGCTTCTTGTAAAGGAGAATGAGGCAAACCTTCATGCAATAATTGAAAATACACTTGAGAATATCTGGTCAGTAAATCTAAATTATGAAATAAATTATGTAAATAAAGTTTTTGCAAATGCTTTCATGGCAAGCTTCGGTATCAGACTGGCAAAGGGAGTAAATATCATCGAAGCATTACCTGAAGACGCAAGGGCATTATGGAAAAGCAGATACGACAGGGCTTTCAGGAATGAGCATTTCCAGTTTGAGGATGTTGTTCAGACCTTGCAGGGGCCTGTTTATATTGAAGTTGCTATGAATCCCATTGTCGTTGACGCGAAAGTGATAGGAGTTTCCGTTTACAGCAAGGACGTCAGTGAAATGAAAATCAATCAGCTGCAGCTTCAGTATCAGGCAGACCTCAGGAAACTGCTTGTAGAACTATCATCACGGCTGATTAATCTCCCGATAAATGAAATCAATACGGCAATAAACCAGTCACTTATTAAAATCGGTGAGTTTGTCGGTGCTGACCGTGCTTACGTTTTCGATTATAACTTCGTTGAAAATACCAGCTCAAATACTTTTGAATGGTGCCGTGAAGGCATAACTCCGCAGATTGACAATCTGCAGAAAATCGACCTTGACAGGTATGCTGAAATAGTCTCTATGCATAAAGCCGGTGAGCTGGTCAAGGTTGATAATTACCAGGAAGTAACACATCATGGTCTTAGGAAACTCCTTGAAGATCAGGATGTCATAAGCATCCTGACTATTCCTTTAATGAGGTATAGTCAGTGTATAGGTTTTGTAGGCTTCGATTCAGTGCTCAGCCAGCATAAGTATAATGATTATGAACAGCAGCTGTTACAGGTCTATGCCCAGACAGTGGTTAATGCTCTGGTCAGGCTTGATAATGAGAGAAAACTTGTCGAGGCAAAGGAGAAGGCTGAGGAAAGTGACAGGTTGAAATCTGCTTTTCTGGCAAACATGAGCCATGAGATCCGGACTCCAATGAGCGGGATACTTGGCTTTCTTACACTGCTAAATGAACCAGATCTTTCAGAGGAGAACAAAAGCACCTATATCAATATTGTTACACAGAGCGGACAGCGTTTACTGGAGACAATTAATGATATAATAGAAATATCGAAAATAGAATCAGGGACAGTTCGGCTAGACAGTAACATAGTCAATATCAGAGAACTTTTCGGATATTATGACGGCTTTTTCAGGCAGCAGGCCGATCAGAAAGGACTGGACTTCAGAGTTGTAAATAATTTACCAGCTTCAATCCAGCATATAAGAACTGACAAGAAAAAACTCGACAGCATAATTTCAAATCTATTGAAAAATGCAATCAAGTTTACTCCCTCAGGCAGTATAGTTTTTAAATGTGAACTTAGAGATAATTCACTCTTGTTCTCAATAAAAGATACAGGAGTGGGCATTCCCAGTGAAAGACATAAATCTGTTTTTGACAGGTTTGTGCAGGCTGATATCTCAACGACCCGGCCACATGAAGGATCAGGTCTGGGACTGTCAATTGTAAAGGCGTATATTGAAATGATGAAGGGGTCCATTAGTATGGAATCTCAGCCCGGAAGAGGTACGGAGTTTGTCTTTGATCTTCCCTGTATTGTTGAAAAGGAAGGCCCGGTAAAGAATATTCCTGTTCCAGGAAAAAAGAAAGTGGCTGCCATAGGTGCAAAAATCCTGGTTGCAGAAGATGATTATGCAAGTTATCTTTATATTCAGAAAGCACTTGAAGGAGAAGGATTCAGCTTTACAAGAACTACAAACGGAGATGACACAGTTGCAGCAGTGCGTAAGGACCCTGGCTTTTCTTTAGTTCTGATGGATATTAAAATGCCGGGAATGTCAGGACTGGAAGCTACGAAAAAAATCAGGGGATTCAATACCTCAATACCTATTATTGCCCAAACAGCCTATTCTCTTGCAGGTGACAGAGAGCTGGCCCTTGAGGCAGGCTGCAATGATTATATTCCCAAACCAATAAACAAGAAAGATCTCCAGACACTTGTCAGAAAATATCTGCTCAGATAGTGTTCAGGTGAAATGCAGATATTATTTAGATTTTAAATAAAATCGCTGTTAACGCAATATTACTAATATTATATATTATCGCTTTTTTGTTGTATAATATTAATTAAAATAATGAATCAGGTTAATAATATATAGATGTCTTGTCAAAATATCTCAATTTTTAATTTTCTTTAGAAAATTCTTATTAGTTTAGCCCTTTTAATTGCAACTGTAAGTTTTAGTGCTTATACTTGCGGAAATTTTTTTAAACCATCTGTCTGTCCAGTTTATTGATTATTAATCTGGAGCTGAGCCGGATCTCTTAGAAGTATGAAATTGAGAAGTGCGTCAGTTATAGGTAATTGTATTGATTTCAGTAATGAATTGCTGGAATTGAGCCGTCTTCTTGCAGGCCCTGCGGCTACACAGATTAATTATGATCATCTTACAGCTGTTCTTTGCCGTATTTCCGGATCAGCTTATGGAGTTCTCAATATTTATTCCGACGATGGCACGAAGTTCAGGAACATAGCTCTTTCTGGTGAATCTGAAAAGGTGCTGAATCTGACTCACTATCTCGGCTACAGTATCATAAACAAGGAGTGGGATATTTCAGAAGTCAGGGTAAAGGAGATATCCTGCGGGACTCCTGTAAGGTTCGAAAACCTTATTGCTCTTGCAAGCGGGGCACTGTCAGAGTTGCTTTGCAAAGCTATTTCTGAGGCCTTCAACCTGGGAGTGGTATATGCAGTGGAGATATCTTCGAATAGCAGGATATTGGGTGATTTTTTGCTTTTTTTCACTGGTGATTCAGAAATCGAGAATCCGGCCACAGTAATGGCCTATGCAAACCTTGTAGGGATTGCTCTCGACAGAAGGAGGATGGATGAGAGGATCGCAAAAAGTGAAAATAACCTGAAGAAATTCTTTAATACAGGTATCGATTTCAACTGGATACTTGATATGAAGGGCAATATAATCTCATATAATGATACTGTTCTTTCCCGACTGGGGTATAATGAAGAGGAACTTAAGGGTTCTCCAATCATAAACCTTCACCCTGAGAACCTCAGGGAGGAAGCCCGGAAAATTATTGAGGCAATGCTTGCAGGAAGCCAGGTGCCCTGTTTTATTCCTTTGTTAACAAAATCGGGAAAACAGATCCCTGTGGAAACTTATGTAAGGATGGGAGAGTGGGACGGCAGACCTGCATTATTTGGTAAAAGTCGTGATATATCCGACCTGAAGCTGTCAGAAGAGAAATTCGCAAAAGCCTTTAATACCAGTTCTTCAATAATTGGTTTAAGTACCCTTGATGAAGGGATCTATGTTGAAGTGAATCAGGCTTTTTATGATCTCCTTGGTTATACGCCTTCAGAGGTTATTGGCAGGAAATCATCTGAAATCCTTTTTCTCGATGATGAATACAGGAATAAAATAAAGAACCTTGTTTCCGAAACAGGTTCTGTGCGCAATCAGGAGACAATTGCCTATTCCAAAGACAGAAAGGCAATCGTACTGCAGTTGTCTGCAGAAATAATCCAGATACAGGGTACTGATATGCTGCTCACAGTTGGAAGAGATATCACAGAAAACAGAAACTCGGAAATTCTTCTCCAGTATCAGTCAGATCTGCGGAAGATCCTCGTAGAGCTTTCCCTGGAGTTTATTAATCTGCCTGTCACTGAAATAGGTCTTGCAATAAATAAATCACTGGCAAGGGTCGGATCTTTTGTCGGTGCAGACCGAGCCTATATTTTTGAATATGATTTTGCCGGGAATACAGTTACAAATACTGTCGAATGGTGCAATGAGGGCATTCTGCCGGAAATAATGAACCTCCAGGGATTGTCACTTGATGTTTATCCTGAATTTCTAAGCGCCCATAAAAACGGTCAGCCTTACATAGTTGAGAAAGTTGAGGATCTTCCTGAATCAATGTTCCGTAATCTTCTTGAGGATGAGGATATCCTCAGTATTCTGACAATTCCTCTTCTCAGTAATGGGCAGTGCATAGGTTTTGTGGGTTTTGATTCAGTGCGTGAAAGACATTCATATAATCTTGATGAAGAGCAGCTTCTGAAGGTTTATGCCCAGACTCTTGTTAACGTGATGGAACGCATTGAAAAGGAAAATAAGCTTATCTCGGCAAAGGAAAAGGCTGAGGAGAGCGATCGCCTGAAGTCCGCGTTTCTTGCAAACATGAGTCATGAAATCCGTACACCGATGAATGGTATAATTGGGTTTCTTAATCTTCTGCGCGAACCGGATCTTTCAGAGGAGAACAAGGCTGCCTACATCAACATTGTTACAATGAGTGGTCAGAGACTGCTCGATACAATAAATGACATTATCGAAATATCAAGAATTGAGTCTGGAGAGCTGATTATCAACTATTCAGATATCAATATCTCTGAACTGACTGGTTACCATAAGGGTTTTTTCACCCAGCAGGCAGAGAAGAAGGGATTGTATCTGTCAGTCAGTGAAAGATTTCCTGAAGAAATAAGATATTTCAGAAGCGACAGGAACAAGATCGACAGCATTGTTTCGAACCTGATGAAGAATGCTATAAAGTTCACACAGGCCGGATCCGTGGAGCTGGGTTGTTATAAAGAGAATGAAAGACTGATCTTCTATGTTTCTGATACCGGAATCGGAATACCGGCTGAAAAGACTGATCGTATTTTTGAGCGTTTTGTTCAGGCTGACAGCTCCAACTCAAGGCAGCATGAGGGATCAGGTCTTGGTCTTGCAATTGTGAAAGGCTATATCGATCTGCTTGAGGGGACAATTCAGGTTGATTCAAAAGCAGGTCATGGCACTAAATTTACCTTTTCAATACCTTATCTGCCTGCAGAGACAGCTGCTGCAACTGCTTCAGTCAAAATAAGCGAAGACAGTCCATTGCCAAAAGGCCTGAAGATACTTATTGCCGAAGATGATTATGCAAGTTATCTTTATCTTCATAAAACACTGGCCGACAGTGCTGTAAGTATAATCAGAACGCTTTCAGGAGAAGATACTGTGAAATGTGTAAAGGAGGATGCAGCAATATCAATAATCCTGATGGACATAAAACTTGCAGGTATGAGTGGTCTTGATGCAACAAGAAAGATCAGGGAATTCAATTCCAAAATCCCAATAATAGCCCAGACAGCTTATTCACTTTACGGCGACAGGGAACGTGCCCTCAATGCAGGTTGCACTGACTATATTTCAAAACCGGTCGACAGGATGGAGCTGAAACGGCTGCTTGTCAAATACACCGATCAGAAGGAATAAATATCTTAAAATCAGTATTTTAGCAATATTCTGGCTGAGCCTGAAAAATTACTGATAATAACAGATTCTGTTGACTTGTCATACTCTCCGCCTGTAACACTTACAGGTATCCTGCCGTCCGGATGAGGTATTCTGAATATTACCCTGTCAGGCTTTCTTTCCGTCTTGCAGCTGACTTCAGCTTCAATAATGCCTTTTTCAGAGTCAGCATTTACACTGAATGAGACAGGGCCGAAATATGAGGCAACATTCTTAATGTCAATTGTATTTCTGCCTTCCAGCCATTTCCTCGGGATACCAGGCAGAATTTTAAGATCCTTACCGTTTTCAAGGTAGAGCATCCACCTTGTTTCCATCAGGAACCAGGCTTCTTCATGTGTCTTGTGGACACTTACCTTATAGAGATGTTCCCAGAATGTATATGTCTCGCGGTCAGCCAGGGCTGAGAAAGTATTATAATATGTTTTGAGGAAGGGCTTTACCATTCCTCTTTTTATCTGCACCCAGTTATGCCTGCTGTAATAGGGCTGACTGAAAGCAGCATTTCTCTGGTAAAACATATCAGAATGATAATCAAGCAGGAATTTACCTGCCTCTTCCTCAGGATCAATTACTTCACAGAAAACAAGATAAAGCGGACCAAGCATGGCGTCTGATACTGTAAAGGTACCATGTGAAAGAAAAGTCTCAGGTTTCTGGTAAAGCAATCTGAGGGCTTCAGCTTCTGTCCATGGTGGAACAGTTGGCGACCATGTGCCGTCACCCAGTGGCACAACAGGTGAGTTCGCCATTGACATGAAGAATGAATCCCGGATGTCCTTTTTCCATGATTCGGACTCTTTCAGGTAATATTCTGCCCTGGCAGGATCAATGTCCTTAAGCATTTCTGAACACCTGCTCACACCGATGTAAGCATATCCATTGAGCATGTATTGATGGTAGGGATCCTCAGGGTCAGCAACTTTCCCGTCGATCATCCCGTACCCTTTTCCCCTCAGGCTTTCTATTTTATTTCTTTCCCTCCATGCAATAAGAAAATCTGCTGCCTTCTCAATGCGGTCCTTGTTCCTTCTTATCCATTCTTTGTCGTTTGTATACCTGTAATATTCACCCATGCTCCACAGGGCAGCTCCTGTTTCCACCATATAGCCTCCGAAATTCTGGATCATCCCATCCTCATGTTGCTTGTCGAGGAAATAGGCAAGTGATCTTCTTGCCTGATCACTCAGACCCATTGATGCATAGAACTGTATTATAGGTGAACTTTCTGTTCCTATTGGTGAATAGACTCCGACAGACGGGGCCAGTGTACTGTCCGGCTCAAGCCCGTATGTAATCAGATCGAGATGCAGTAGGCCTGCATTTATCATCTCTTCAATCCTTTTTTCAGGAAGGCGTATCGATGAGGCCTTGCTAAGTTTCGACCTCCAGAATTTTTTGCAATCATCAAGCCTGTCATCGAATGACTGTCTGCTCAGTTCAGCAGCTCTTGATTCAGAAATTGGTTCATGGGGCAGGAAAAACTCAAATATTGCTGTTTCTCCCGGTTTGAGTAATACAGCTATTTCTTCATCAGGAAGTGGATTCCCGTTAAGTTTCGAGATGCCGAATACACGTCCTGTAGGGTAAGCAGAGTATCCCCTTGTTTTGTCGTAGCTATAGCTCATTTTCTGCCACCATCCTCCGCCTGGTCTTACAGTTCTGAACCATGCATATTCAGGTGATCCTGATGTGTTTGTGGCAACAGCCCTGAAGAAAAGAACTGTTTCTTCCTTTTTACTTATACTGTTCCCTGCTGCCCTTATAAGCTCTTTCTTCTGTTGTGCTGTGAACATGTGCCCGTAGCTGCTGCTGTCGGCAATAAGGTAGTGAGTGCCATAGCTTTGAGCTTCATTTAGTTGTCTGCTTTCAAGGCTGACGAAAGTAGTTGTCCTGTATTCAATTCCTCTGTCCTTCTTTACAGTATTCAGAATGGGGAGTACTCCATCCTCAAGCTTCCTTTGTAAGTTATCCTCAACGCTGACACCCCTGCCGGTAAGGAAACCGTATTTAATATTTGAAAAATTCTCCTCCTTCAGGTTTACAGGGGATGATGCATTCATGGGAACAATAAGTTCAAGGTCCTGAGGCGTTGCAATCTCAAAAATTCTCATGTCGCGGCTGATGCCAAGCCAGGTCGGACATTCCATGTTTCTTGTAAAGTCAGAGGCATTTTCAAATGATTCTTCCTGCTCATTTTCAATAAGCTGGAGAGATTTCGAAAGTTTCTTTGAATTATTATCATCTTTGATCTGACTGTATGTTCGCCTGTCATCAGTATCTGTTACTGCCACCTTGTAGTTTGGGATAAGTACAGGGAATTCTGAATTTATATCCCTCAGAAAGAATGAAAAGGGATTTTGCTGAGTGTTGACTTTTACAACTGTTGCTCCGCTTCCATATTTAAGCACAGCATTAAGTATCTCTATTTCAAGCCTGTTTTCACCTGTTGTGCTGAATGTGAACTGCTTATCGCGAATTCTTCCTTTTCCCTCCTGTATTCTTATTTCCTTAAGAGAGCCGTTAGTGATCTCTATTGTGCCTGAAGGCTTCTGTCCGGTCCATACTATCGAGATTTTCCTGGTTTCTGTACCTGAAAACATGGCTGCATTGCCTGGCATAAAAAACAGTAGAAATACAGTTATAACA
>JAKLDT010000330.1 GCA_022703405.1 Bacteroidota bacterium
AGTCCCAGTTCATGCCACTCCCGTTCCGGCAGGAACAGAAGGACTCTTTTTCTGGCCTGATCTTCGGACTGTGGCAGAGAGTCTGCGGCAACTATCAGTCTTTTACGGAAGATGTTCGAGATAAAATGTTCCGAACCTATGTCAACCGATCCTGTCTGCCACATTACACCCACCCTTCTCAGGAACGGGAAGACAATGTATTCGAAGGTCCCTTCAAATCCCCTTATGATAATTGACCTGAAAAGGATATCATTTATTGCTTTTTCATTTAATGCGGTCATTGCCACCACCAGTGTGTCCAGATAGGTATCTGCATCAGTTGTCTCAGAAGTAAGGAGTGCAACCTGGGCAGCAATCTCATCGCCGGTCATTGTGGCAATTTTTGAGATTTTTACATCGTGGCGGTGCAGGATGGCGATGTTGATAATCCGTACCAGGTCCTCATCATCATACCAGCGGCGGTTTGTATCTGTGCGGTGTGGCTTGATTACACGGTACCTGCGTTCCCATATCCGGATGGTACCCGCTTTGATACCGGTCAGTTTCTCAAGTTCGGCAATTGTATAGCGGCTCATGTTACGGTTTCTTCCAGGGTTAAAATTAATGTTTTGTATTGAATTTGCCCAAATATTATGTACAAAGTTGCAATAAAGAAAAGCAGCGGTGCACTTTTCGCACATCGCTGCAATTCAAATCGGGATATATATTGATGCCTTACGGCAGGAGAACCTTGTTAATCACGTGTACTACACCATTTGAACCCTGAACGTCAGTTGCAATTATTCCGGTGCTTCCGTTGATTGTCGGTGACGGGCTTATTGCAATACTCAGTGAGCCTCCGTTAAGGGTTGGCACATTGCCTGCCTGAAGCTGGGTTGACCGTACGTTTCCGCTTACAACGTGGTAAGTGAGGATCGGGGTTAGCTGAGCAGCTGTGAGATCAGCGATTCCTGATACACCGAGTGCTGTAAAGAGAGCCTGAAACGCGTCGTTTGTCGGAGCAAAGATCGTAAAAGGACCTGCTGCACTGAGGGCGTTTACAAGGTTAGCCTTGACAACTGCCTGAACAAGGATGCTGAATGCGTCGTTGGCGAGGGCAATATCAACTACTGAAGGAGGAAGAAGAACCTTGTCAATTACATGTATAACACCATTCTTCACATCTACGTCTGCAGTTGTAACATTGGCTGTCTTGTTAAGCTTTACTCCGGATGCCACATCCACTTTAAGACTGAGGAATGAACCCTGTGAGGGACTCACCGTGTTGTAGTAACCCGTAGTTATCATAGATGATTTTGCTTCGGTACCCAGAACATGATAAAGAAGTATCGGGGTAAGAGTTTCCTTGGTGAGAGCGTCAATTCCGCTAATTCCAAGTTCACTGAACAGAGCTGTGAAAGCTGCGTTCGTGGGAGCGAATACAGTGAAATTACCTGTTCCGTTAAGTACATTCACCAGTTCAGCCTTTGTGAGGGCCTGTACAAGAATGGAGAAATTGTTGTCGGAGAGAGCATATTCTGCTATTGTCATATCTGCCACAGGCTTCATATCTTCTTCTTTTTCCTTTTCACAGCCTGTCATTATAAAGATTCCCATCAGGGCAATCATTCCTAAAATAAGTTTCTGTTTTTTCATGATGCTTAATGTTTATTGGTTATTGAATTTTGAAGATAAAACATCATGAAAACAGTAATGTTCAAAAAAAGGAAAGAAAATATATACAAAAAACTATTTATATGTATTAAAACCAATCAATAATGACTACAATAAGATTGATATACAGAGTGTTAAGATGTATATGTTAAAATATGTTAAATGTATAAATAAATTAACAACAAATTGTACAAAAAATTTTGAGACCGGACGATATGCAGATTACATGGGACTATTCCTTGGTCCAGATCCGGGTATTGAGGTTGAGATCTTCAACAATTCCGGTAAGCAGGGTAAGGAACCTCAGGTTTTCTTCGAGGAAGCTGTAATCTGCTGCAGGCTTGAAGGGGCGAAGCTCGAAGAGGTTCCTGTACATGTATATGGCTATATAGACTTTGGAGTCAAGGAATGATAGGTACACTCTTGAGTTCCATTTTTTCCTGTAGGCCAGGATCCGTTCCATCAGCGAAGGTGTAAGTATATATCTGGCCTCCACCTGGTCTTCGCCGTAGACGCAGAACTCCTTCTCGAAGCGCGGGTCCTCGAGTCTGATGAGCTCACCCCGGCCGAAGGAGACAGACTGCAATGTCTGTCCAAACTTGCCGAAGAGTTTCTCCGCGGTGTCAGGCAGCACAACAGTGTGGGTTTTGAAATTCTTGTTGAAGTCGGCGATGATAAACAGGCCCTTCAAAATTATTGTATAGTCTTCACTCCGGTTTTTGCCTGTACCGTTAATGTTCCTGTGTTTGGCAGTGACCTCTGAGAATTCGATATCTGTTCTGCCAATTCTTCCCCT
>JAKLDT010000331.1 GCA_022703405.1 Bacteroidota bacterium
GGACCTTGAAAACACAAAAGCACAGATGCGTAAAGGGATCCTGGAGTACTGCATACTTTCAGTACTGTCAAGAAACTCCTGTTATGCCAGCGATATAATAAGAGAACTTAAAGATGCTGAAGTAATTATAGTTGAAGGTACGCTTTATCCTCTTCTGACAAGGCAGAAAAATGCCGGCCTCCTGAGTTACCGGTGGGAAGAGTCGCAGCAGGGGCCTCCCCGGAAATATTATGAACTGACAGCAGCAGGAAGAGAATACCTTGCCGACCTTGACAAATCATGGCAGGAACTAGTCGATTCAGTGAACAGGATAAGAACCCGATAATCAATAAAATAAAACCGACCGAAATGGACAAAACCATAAATATAAACATTGCCGGATCAATGTTCTCAATTGATGAAGAGGCATACAAAATACTCAGGGATTACCTTCAGGCTCTCGATCTCAGATTCCGCAACGTGAAAGGCGGGGCCGAGACCATTGAGGACATAGAATCGAGAATAGCAGAGCTCTTCCTGTCAATGAAAGCCAATGCAGGAGTAATCAGCAGGGAAAATGTTGAATCGATGATCTCTGTTATCGGCAAACCAGAGGACTTTGACAGCTCCGATCAGAATACAGAGTATGAAGAAACTTCTTACCAGGGTTCAAAGAAAAGACTTTACAGGAACCCTGATGACACAATAATTGCCGGTGTATGCGGAGGCATAGGAGCTTACCTCAACACTGATCCTGTTCTCATCAGGATATTGTTTGTATTCTTTACTGCATTTTTTGCTGCAGGATTCTTCCTGTACATAATATTGTGGATAGCGCTACCCCCTGCCGACAGGGACAGCCGCAAAAGGGAAATGTATGGCAGTGAATATGCCAGGATAATGGCAATGCAGAGAGAAACAGCAGGAAGCGGATCAAACAGAACAAGATATAACAATGGGTATTACCAGACATCAAGGCTGGGGAATGCAATTAACGAAGTGTTCCGGGCTCTTGGCAGAGTACTTTACGTAATAATGAGAGTATTCCTCATATTCATCGGAGCTGTGCTTCTCCTGACAGGATTCATGACACTGCTTACCTTTATTCTGATCTTTGTTGCAAAGATGCCGGGAGCATTCTCCTCTGATGCAATGGATTTCAACATAATCTATTTACCCGATTTTCTTAATTACATGGTTTCTCCCCAGGTTTATCCCTGGATTATGATACTGGCGGTGATAGCAGTAATACTTCCTGTTGCGGCCATGATTTACTGGGGAATAAAGATGATATTCTGGTTTAAAGCCAATGACGGCATCCTGAGCCTCACTCTTCTTGTTGTCTGGGTTCTGTCGCTTACAACGCTTGCCATCCTGTTCTTCAATGAAGGTGTTAGTTTTGCCGAGAATTCCCGATCATCAGTCAGTATTCCCATTGAAAGCAAAACAGATACCTGTTATGTTCTGACTGACAAAAGGGTTTCTGATCTGATAAATGAAAAAACACTTCCGTTCTGTACTGAAGACTATTCAGTTCTGATAAATGATGAAAGTAAAGAACTGTATATTACTCCGCATCTGGATATCAGGGACGCAGACGGAGAGACACCTGCCCTGACTGTAAGAAAAGAATCGTATGGAAGCAGTGAAATAACAGCATTCAAAAAGACAGATGAGATATTATATAATTACAAAATTCAGGGTGATTCAGTAGTGCTCGACGATTATTTCAAAATTCCGGCAGGAAGGAAATGGGCCGCTGATAATGTCAGGCTGACATTGAACCTTAAAACCGGGACCTTTGTCAAAATTGATCCGGGTACTGAACGGCTGCTTGACATTAACAGGCACTGCGACGATGACAACAACTGGTTCCCCCTTGAAAAAAGAGACGGTCTTAGTACATGGATCGTTACTGAAGAAGGGCTGAGTCCAGTGAGATGAGATAACAGAGATCGGCAGCAGTTTCGTTTTTCATTCCAAATATCTTCCATGATATCCGGCATCCAGCTTCAGGGGCCGGATATTTTTTTATATTACATTGATATACAAGCTGTTTTGCCGGCAACTAAGTTATATGCTTATCAGGAATCATGCATATAAACTCATTGATTTTCTTCGTTTACCCCGGCCCCATGGGGAGCGAAGAAAATCAATTGGCTCCCCCTGGGGATGGGGTAAAACAATTGATTTTCAAGCATCTTTTGATTCTTTATGAAACATTCCTGATACTCAACTAAGTAATTCCATCTTTTTCACCTGAAAATCTTTTAACTTCGATAAAACTGTTATAATTTTATAATAATCAACAAGCTGTAGTATTATGACCCTGCCCTTCTTATTAACAGGCCTTATAATCCTGATTCTGCTTTCATATATAATTTATCTGCAGATACAGCTGTCGAAGAAGAATATCTTCATAGAAACGACATTAAAGAGGCTTTCAGG
>JAKLDT010000332.1 GCA_022703405.1 Bacteroidota bacterium
GCTTTTCGGCAAGGATCATGAAGTATGGATAAAGCTTGAAAAGGCAAATCCCGGATCAAGCATTAAAGACCGTATTGCACTTGGCATGGTGCAGGATGCCGAGAATAAAGGCATACTTAAACAGGGAAGTGTGATAATTGAACCCACATCAGGCAATACCGGCATAGGACTTGCCATGGTTGCTGCTGTAAAGGGTTACAGGCTTATCCTTGTGATGCCGGAATCAATGTCAGTGGAACGCAGAAAAATAATGAGCGCTTATGGTGCTGAATTCGTTCTTACTCCAAGAGAGAAAGGCATGAAGGGAGCCATAGAAAAAGCACGGGAACTTGTAAGTGATATAAAGGATTCATGGATGCCAATGCAGTTTGACAATCCTGCCAATACAGAAGTACACAGGAAAACAACAGCTGCAGAAATCATTAACGATTTTCCCCAGGGCCTTGATTATCTCATAACAGGCGTTGGAACAGGAGGTCATATTACCGGAGTTGCAGAGGTTTTGAAAAAGCAATTTAAGGGATTGAAAGTATTTGCAGTGGAACCTGAATTATCCCCGGTACTAAGTGGTGGCGCTCCGGGACCTCATCCCCTGCAGGGAATAGGTGCCGGGTTCATTCCTGCGATAATGAATACAACAATACTTGACGGTATCATTAAAGTATCAAAGGATGAAGCATTTTCTTTTGCTCAAAGGGCAGCAAAGGAAGAAGGTCTGTTTGCAGGAATCTCAACAGGAGCATCACTTGCAGCAGTAAACATAAAGCTCCCGGAAATTCCAAAGGGCTCCAGAATACTGACTTTCAATTACGATACGGGCGAAAGGTACCTGTCTGTTGAAGGTTTGTACTGATAAATTACTCTTCAAAAAGATGAAGCTGCATATCAGCATTGTCTTCCGTAATAAGATTTGAAACTGTAACACCCATAAGCCTTATCCTCTCTCCTTCCAGATCAAGGGACCGGCGGATTGCAGTTACTTCCCTGTGAAGGCAATCAAAATCAGATACATAATTATGCAGTGTTCTGCTTCTTGTAATCTGCCTGAAATCAGAAAATTTTATCTTCAGGGTAATTGTCCTGCCAGTAGTTTCAGCATGTTCAAGCCTTTCAAAAAGCTCTTTTTCAAGTTTGTAAAGCTCGGCTATAATTTCAAATCGTGTTGTAAGATCCTTATCATAAGTAAGTTCTGTTCCCACAGACTTTCTTTCCTGTTCAGGTTCAACAGGCCGGTCATCAATCCCCCTTGCAATGTCGAAGAAAAACTCCCCGGCTTTTCCAAAATTCCGGACAAGTGATTCAATATCCCATTGCCGGAGATCGTAACCGTTATGGATTCCGAGTTTGTGCATTTTAAGAGCAGTCACTTTCCCGATGCCATAAAATCGTTCAACAGCAAGCTTATCAATAAATCCCTGTGCTTCAGATGGTTTAATCACAAACAAACCATCTGGCTTATTAATATCCGATGCCATTTTAGCCAGGAATTTGTTGTATGAAACACCTGCTGATGCTGTCAGTTGCGTTTTCTTCCTGATGTCCTTTCTTATCCGCTCTGCAATTATTGTCCCTGATCCAAGGCCCTTCCGGTCATTTGTTACATCCATAAAGGCTTCATCAATTGACAAAGGCTCAATCAGATCAGTATAATCCCTGAAAATTTCAAGAACAGTTGATGATATTTCGTTATAGCGTTCAAAGTGATGCTTCACAAAGATCAGATTTGGACAAAGTCTCTTTGCAATAACCGACGACATGGCAGACCTGACGCCGTATTTCCGGGCCTCATAGCTTGCTGCAGCAACTACCGACCTGTCGCCGCTCCCACCTACTGCAACAGGCTTACCTCGCAGTTCAGGATTATCGAGCTGCTCCACCGATGCAAAAAATGCATCCATGTCGATGTGGATAATTTTTCTCATTACACTACAGGCACTTTAGGCACTTCTCATGCAAAACTACAAAGAAAATCATGTTATCTTTACCGGTTTGAGTTAGCGGTGAGGTTTTATAAATGAAGGGAAGAAAAAATTAATATGCAGGCTGACAAAAAAACATTTTCACTTGTACTGTGCAGTCACAGGCTCTGGGGTACTATTCTCTTACCATATATTATTGAACCTGAACCAAACAAAAAGTACTACCGGCTTACTGAATGCCTGTCACCATTTCCGGGCAATGACACCCTAAATACACTTGAAGCCGAGGAAAGAGAAGCAATTAATATTATAAATGAGTACAGCGACAGGCAGCTTTTCAACCTGTTCTCCAAGGACAAATCAGTAAAGGATTTCCTTGTTAAAATTAGCAGGGAGAAAATTGAACAATTCATAAGGCCCTATATTGAAAGAAGGTTGTACAGATGCCTGTCCCTGGCCCGTGATGAAGGAATTTCTGTTTATTACCAGAG
>JAKLDT010000333.1 GCA_022703405.1 Bacteroidota bacterium
TTGCATACATGATACTATCGGTAATATGCTTTTTCTGGTAGGCAATCTGATCACGCTGGGCTGCTGCAAGATCCCTCTGTTTTTCTATCTCATCCTTCTGCGCGGAAATCGTCCTGTTCTTTTCCTCAAGCTTAATGTTGGCCTCCTTCTTGATCTTATAGCCACGGTAGATATAATAGCCAAGGAAGCTTACAAGTATAAGCGCGAATACAACAAAATAGAGAACAAGCTTTTGCTTTTCAAGTGTTGCAAGCTGAAGTTTGATCTTTTCCTCCTGCTCCCCGATCTTGTTAAGCTGTTCATCAATGCGCGCCATCTGAATGCCGATTTTTTCCTTCTGGCTTGCAAGAGTATCCTGCTGGACCTTAACTTCCGCCTGCTGCTGCAGGATCATTTTTTTCTGTGAGGATATCTCACCCTGCTGCCTGTTTATCTGAACAAATTGCTTATCAAGGACCTTCTGCTTTTCGTTAAGGGTCTTTTCCTTTATCACAATCTGTTTATCAAGACTGTCGAGCAGGGCCCTCTGTACCATTATTTCCTTCTTCTGAACATCGATCGTTTCAAGCTGCTGCCTTATAGTTTCCTTCTGAACCTCAATCTCCTTGCTGGCAATATCGAAAAGATTCTGCCAGTCTTCCTTTGTCTTTATTGCAGTGAAAAGAAGAGTCTCAGGCACACTCATCTTTTCCTTTCTGATATATTCATCATTGATATCAAAGCGCGGTTTGCCTTCAACAACAATGAAGTTCATCATTGATTCCCTGAATTCATAACCTTCTGTAATCAGCATTGTCTGCTGTCCTTCGATCATCCTTTTGATCTTGTCAAGATTGAATCCGGCATTCTTGTTAACATATAGAACCTGGCAGTGAGTAACACTCTCAAGGTTCTTAAAGCCGGCAACAGAAACCGGTTTGTCCTGTATCCTGTTCCTTGTCTTTGACAGGTTACCCATTTCATTTATTAAGTCATAATCCCCTAGAAGCACACCTATTTTAAAATTTGCTGAATCAGCAAATCCGGGTCCGTAATCAACATATTTGGCAAGGTCAAAAATATAGAGTGCGCGTGTCGGATTATCAAATCCTACCTGACTGAATGAGCTGTTAAAAACAAAGAATAAACAGGCTGCAAGCACTAAAGTTTTGAAAGTACGGATATAGATTGACATAATAAGATGGTTTATTGACACGAATTTGCAAATTTTTATCCAGTTAAGCAAATAAGCTGACATCAATCAGGCGGGCGGTTGTTTATAAAATGTTAATAAGTGGCAGTTTGCACCATTTCTGCCGGTTTTTCTTATCGTAATTTTAACTGACGATTAAACATAAGATGTAATGGGACTGACAATCAGTAATTTGACTCTTGAAAATAAAAATATTGTAATTGTCGAGGATGATGTACACACAATAAGATACTACGAAACCCTGCTGAGAAACACCGGCGCAAATGTGCTTGTGCTGAGGTCCGGACTTGAGTTTGTAGAATATATCAAACAGGGAAAACAGGAGATAGATTTCATCTTCATGGATTACCTTATACCCTTCATCAATGGCATTGACTGTGTAAGGATCTTCAGAAAAACAAATAAGACAACACCTGTTGTAATGCTTACAGCCTATATGTCAGAACAAACCAAAACAGATTCATATATAGCCGGATGCAATGAATATGTACTAAAACCTGTTTATTGCGAAAAGCTTGTCTTCCTGCTTGAGAAATATCTCCTGCAGAATAAGGAAATCCTTGTAAGTTAAAGCTTATTACTGCAGCCTTGTATAGGGCTGTGCCTTCGACATATACTCAGCATAGTAAGTCTCCAGTTTGTCATTTATTTCCTTTGCAAGCTCAGTCTTGCCGTATTTTTCACATGAGCCTGATACTCTTGATGTATATTGTATAGCGGTCTGTATTTCATACTCGGCAGAACTGATCACAAAAGGTTTCTGCTTCATGTAATATTCAAGCCTCTCAAAGTAATAATCCCTGAAGGCCATGCTCATGCTTACAGCTTTTTCAGTATTCCCGGCCGCAAAATATGCATCTACAATATCAGCCATATAAGGATCGTAAGGTACTTTTTCGAGCGGAAGCTGTTCCATGCACCTGTCAAGAACTGTGAGGGCCTTTTCATTCTTTCCTTCTGAGGCAAGCGCCCTGGCAAGCCTTGCATAGTTCATGCGGGCCTTAACAACAATAATTGTACGCTTGTGGTTGTAATCAATATTAACTCCGGGAACATTGGCTCCTCCCCAAACGAACTTATTCATCATGTTCTCATACAGAATATCTGAATCTATTCCCCCGTATTCAATCCAGCTTTTGTTCTGTGACCTTACCGGTATAAACCTGTATGTC
>JAKLDT010000334.1 GCA_022703405.1 Bacteroidota bacterium
CAGAAAATAACACTGATGATGCAGGAGAATTCGACCTTGTTGTTGCAGGCGGAGGAATGGCCGGCTGCTCGGCAGCCCTGACTGCTGCACGGCTTGGATGCAGGGTTGCTCTTATACAGGACAGGCCTGTCCTTGGAGGTAACAACAGTTCTGAGGTACGTGTCGGGCTTTCGGGTCTCATTTACCAGAAACCCTATACAAACCTTGGAAAAAGTGTTGACGAACTTGGATCGGTTGGACACTGGACTCTTTATGAGGCCAGGCTGGATACCGGGTCTCCAAGAAGCAGGAAAATCCTTCAGACAATTGCAGATCATCCTGAAAAAAAGATACATAATGCGGGCCCTTCCAGCAATTACGGTGACGACAGGAAACAACAGGTTATAGAAAATGAACCTGGAATCAAACTCTTTCTTAATACACATGTTTTCAGGGCAGAAAAGAAGGGGAACAGGATAGTTGCTGTCTTTGGGAAAAATATCCGGACAGGAAAAGTGACAAAATTCAGCGCTAAGCTATTTGCAGACTGTACGGGAGATGCTAACCTGGGATTTATGGCGGGTGCAGATTACAGGGACGGAAGGGAAAGCAGGAATGAAACAGGAGAACCAAGCGCTCCTGAAAAGGCAGACTATCTGGTCATGGGCACTTCTGTTCAATGGTATGCTGATGATACAGGAAAAGAGTCAGAGTTTCCTGCCTGCCCATGGGCTGTTCAGTTCAATGAAAAAACAGTTCACAGGGGAATCAGGGGCGATTGGGACTGGGAAACCGGCCTGAGCAGAAATCAGATAAATGAAGCAGAATTCATAAGAGATTATGCACTGAGAGTGACATTCGGCAACTGGGACTATTTAAAAAACAAAAGCCTGCAAAAGGAAGCATACAACAATTACAGACTTGCATGGGTGGCCTATATCGGAGGGAAAAGGGAATCACGCAGACTGACAGGAGATTTTGTACTCAGAGAGCAGGATATTGATAAGGGAATAATCTACCCTGATGCCTCATTCACAACCACATGGAGCATTGATCTTCATTACCCGGTAAAACATGAGGAATTCAGCGGAGAAGCTTTCCGGTCAACCGCCAGCCAGAAGGAGATCCTGCCCTACCCTGTGCCATACCGATGCCTGTATTCACGCAACATTGAAAATATGTTCATGGCCGGAAGGGATATCAGCGTTACTCATGTGGTACTTGGAACAATAAGGGTACAGCGAACTACTGCCATGATGGGAGAAGTAGTTGGAATGGCTGCATCGATCTGCACAAAAAACAATGCCCTCCCCCGGGATGTTTATCTGAGCTACCTCGACCAGCTTAAATTCCTGATGGAAAAAGGGATGCCTGCAAAACAAGAGTAGAATTATATGATTCTGATCAGCTTTTCCACGAAAGCTTTCTGTCCTCACCGGTATTAAGCTTACCGTGATCGAGCAGCCAGCGGATTACCTTTACTGTCTTGTCTTCGGGATAACTGATATGCTTTACAAGTTCACTGGCGTCAAGCTGCTGTTGTGACAGTACCTTCTTTATATCTTCAAGTATAAGATCAAATTCATATTTGCTGAGTTCGAGCTCATTCCGCTTCCTGCAAACATCACATACACCACATCTGTCAGCTTCCTCTCCGAAATATTCAAGCAGGATAGCCGAACGGCATTTGTTTTCTGATTCGGCATAATCAATCATTCGCTTAACGCGATCTTCATACTTCTTCTTAACAAGGAGATAATTCTCGGGTGATATAAACAAAGCCTTTCTTACAAGCCTTTCCTCGGTGAATATAACAAGTGCGCTTTTCTTTCCCGGAATATATTTTATTATGTTATAAGTTGAAAGCTTAAGAAGGTAGTTATAAATAACATCCCGGGATGCGCCTGATTTCCTGCTTAGCATTTCTTCGTTCACCGGAACAAATTCAGAGAACATTCCGGTATAGGACCGCAGCAGCAGCTTAATAAATGAATCGAATGATTCATTTGCAACCTGGAACCTGTACAAGTCATCGCGACTTACAATAAAATGAACTCTTGAAGGATTGTTGATCTCTTCAGTAAACTCCATATAACCCTCACGCTGAAGAAATTGCAGACTATTATAGGTCTCTATTGCAGGCAGCCTGTATTTTGAAACAAACTCATAAAGGTTGAAATCATAGACATTGTTTTTTCCGGATCCCTCGGGTACCCTTAAATAATTGCAGAGCGCTTCATAAACATCCTTGATCTTTTCAACAGGAGGGAATTTCTTTTCAGACGAATCCTTAAGCCTAGATGTGTCGGATGGAGAAAACAACAGTACGGCAAATGCAGGTTTCCCGTCACGTCCTGCCCTTCCGCTCTCCTGAAAGTAGG
>JAKLDT010000335.1 GCA_022703405.1 Bacteroidota bacterium
TTCCTTATCGGCAGCAATGAAACCACCTAAGGAGGCGAATGATTTTGAGAATGTACCCATTATGAGGTCAACCTTGTCGGTAAGGCCAAAATGAGAAGCTGTGCCAGAACCGTTCTTTCCGATAACGCCCAGAGAATGAGCATCATCCACCATTATTGAGGCGTTGTATTTTTCTGCTAGTTTTACTACTTCAGGAAGTTTTATGATATCGCCTTCCATTGAAAATATTCCATCAACAACAATCAGCTTGATCTTGTCAGCTTCGCAGACCTTTAGTTTAGCTTCAAGCGCTTCCATGTCGTTATGGGCAAATTTGAGCACTTTGGAGAATGAAAGCCTGCTGCCTTCTATTATTGAAGCATGATCGAGTTCGTCGAGGAGAAGATAGTCATGGCGCCCGGCAAGAAGGGAGACAACACCCAGGTTGACCTGGAAACCAGTACTGTAGCAAAGAGCGCCGTCCTTGCCAACAAGTTCAGCCAGTTTTCTTTCAAGCTTAATATGAATGTCAAGTGTTCCGTTCAGGAACCTTGATCCGGCACATCCTGTACCATATTTGTCTATGGCATCTTTTGCTGCCTTCTTAACCTTAGGGTGACATGTAAGCCCAAGGTAACTGTTAGAACCAAACATAAGTATCTTCTGGCCATTCATCATAACCACAGTATCCTGGTCTGATTCAATTTCCCTGAAATACGGATAGATCCCTGCCGCCATTGCTTTCTGAGGGGCATCGTAGCCTGAAAGTCGCTCTTTTAAAAATCTCACGGGTCAGATTTTAATTATTTTTAATGGTCAAAAATAGTTATTTTAAGAAATAAATGGCCGGATCATGATTATTTATAAGAAATCCGGAATATATCTTCAGACAATTTTAAAAACAGATATTTAAATCAAATAATTGAAAATAAGAAATATAGAGGCAACAGAAAAAGAAATTCAATAAGGAAAAAATAAAGGAATTCAATACAGATTTTATGTGAATTTATTTTGGTGAATATAAATAGGAAAATTACTTTTGTGTGCGAAATCAAATCAGAAAATCTAATGGACGACGACCCGGCGGATAGATACAGTATAAATCCTTATACAGGGGAATGACCGGGTATCTGGCCATCTTCTTCTGTATAAAAAGCAAAGGAGGTGACCATGACATCACTTACAACATTTTATTTGAGCGGAATAATCGGCAAGGAAGTGTTTGATGCCGATGGAGATGCTATTGGCATCATCAGAGACCTGCTTGTCAGTTCTGTCCCCTCGGGTCACAATGATCCGGGAAACCAGATGGTTACAGGGGTGAAGCTGAAGATGAAGAAGGAGTATGGAATATACTCTTTCAACACTTTCCGCATAGTAAAAACAAGAGAAGTATTGAATGTCTCTTGTTCAGAGCTGATAAAGCTCACGGAAGAAGAGGTTGCCAACGGAATGCTGCTTGTTGAAAGCATACTTGACAAACAGATAGTTGACCTTAACGGAAGGAAACTTGTGAGGGTGAATGATGTCAGGCTTGCAACCCTGCCGGCAGGTACCTTTGCAATAGCTGTCGATATAGGCATTGAAGGCATACTGAGAAGAATAGGAATAGCGGGATACATAAAAAGATACCTGAACCTCCTTCATATCAGCATCCCGGCTAAATTTATACTCTGGGATGATGTTCAGGCAATCGACTATTCAAATCTGAATATAAGGTTGTCGAAGAGCTATGCAAAGCTTCATACGCTTCACCCCTCAGACATAGCCGACATTCTTGAGGATCTCGGGAAAAAATCAAGTATGTCAGTATTCTCTGCCCTCGATGAGGAAAAAGCTGCCGATGTGCTTGAGGAACTTGAAACCCATGCTCAGATACATATCCTTGAGAACCTGCCTGTTGACAAGGCTGCAGATGTGCTTGAAAAAATGCCGGCAGATGAAGTAGCAGACATTCTTGATGAGCTCGAAGACGAAAAGGCGGAAATGCTTCTTAAAGAGATGGATACGGAATCTTCTCAGGAAGTAAGGGAATTGCTTGAATATCCCGATAACACTGTAGGCAGCCTGATGTCAACCGATTTTATTTCTTTCAATCAGGATACAACAGTAGAGAAGGTGATTGAGGAACTTCGGATCAAAAAGCCTGAACCGTCAGAGCTTTACAATCTGTTTGTAACTGAGAAAAATGAAGAGCTTATTGGAACTTTCAACCTCCGCGACCTTGTTATTGCTGATCCTAAAACAGTCCTTGCAGATATTATGAAAAAGGAACCTGTTTTTCTGTTTGACAATCAGAAAGTTCAGGATATCGCAGAGCTTGTGTCAAAGTATAACCTTCTTGCTGTTCCTGTTGTTGACGGTAATGAACAGCTTC
>JAKLDT010000336.1 GCA_022703405.1 Bacteroidota bacterium
GCTCAATAACAACATCATTATTCTTCCTCACCACATCAGGTCCTTCAGGCTCACTCCCTGAAAAATTTGTTACCGGATTTGATAACTGAAGCTTCAGAACACCAAGCCTGTCAGCAATTTCAAGTTGTTTTTCAGTTTTGTCAAAAGGATGTACATGGGAATCAAACTTCCTGTATTTCAGCACATCTTTCATCAGATCATATTCTGCCATGGCCTGCTCACTGTCTGTTGCGCAAGCTGACAGCCTGCTTCCCAGAACAATGGCTCCTGCTGAAACAGAAGTGCTTTTTATGAATTTCCGTCTGTTGATTTTCATTTATTTCAGTGAAAGTGAGTGTTATTTACCCAGGAGCTTATTGGCAGCCATAACAAGGAACATGAAATCAGTCTCACCACCTCCCATAACATATTCAGTCTGCTGCCAGAGGAAAGGCCAGTTATCCTTAAGTTCAGGGAAATCAGGGCGGATTATTGCTGTTCCTGAAGCAACACCTCCGGGAATATATGAAAGATCGGCACGGCTTGTACCATAAGCCTGAAGCAGTGATTTCACACCGACACCTGATGAGAAAGAAGCTGTATTCTCACCCGGATGACAGCCCAGAACATACTGAACTGTACTGAATATCCTGTCGGGTTTGAACACACCAGGGAAACCTGTCATAAGGAAATAATACCTTACTCCTGCAGACTGGATATTCCAGCCGTCACCCCATACATCAGGCTTAAAAGGAACACCAAAGGGAGTTGAAGCAGACTCCTTGTCAAGAATAAGTGCCAGGTCCCTTACTGCCTTGTCCATTGCCTTCCTGAATTCCTGGTCGGTGATTTTGTCATAAACCATGCCCACCGCCCAGGCTGTGCGGGTCATGTTGGCGAGAATGAAATCCTTCTGGGCAACAATATCTGCAAGGTATTTTTCATCTCCTGTTGTGCGGAACAATTCAGCAGCAGCTCCAATCCTCTCACCTGTCATTTTTTTCTTTGCAGCTGCAGCATAAACATCCTTTGCTGCTGCAAGGCACTCTGCCGACATCACAGGCCTGTAACTCTTAAGAGCACGTGAAGCTGATGCAAGAGTGGCAGCTCCAATCATTTCATGACCGGGATGGTCCTCTGTGAATACCCAGTTGTCATCCATTACTGAAGACTGGTATGCTGTTTTTGCACCTTCCGGTAGGTCCCGGCTGTATATCAGGTTATCAGTCTGCGCGCTTGCATCACCCTGTAAGCCATACTGTTTACGGGTCGGGCTTATCATCCCGTCATATAGTCTTCCAAGGCCCTTATAACTACCCAGTATTGTAAGAACGCCATGTTCAATCTGCTGTAAGAAATCTGATACACCGTCAGGTTTATGGATTGACACAATACGTGTATCCTGGTTGACTGTTGTTGCATCAAGATCATATCCAAAAAGCTCATGCATCATCGCAAGCCGCCATGTTGTCACTGCCTGGGATTCAATCCTCAGGTCGAAATCGCCTGCATCATGCCAGCCTCCCTTATCGAGGAATGGAACATGGTCAGGATTTTTATATTGAGTAAAAGTCTCCGGTCCCTGTGAATAGCCGTCAATATGAGTAAGATTCACAGGAGCCATAATTGCATCATCGAGGTGGCAGAAGTCGTGCCACACCCTTGAACCCTGTTCCACCCGTACATGGCACATCTGAACAGGCAGGAAATACTCAAGAGTGGGTTGCCATACATACCTGTCATAAACATCATTGTCGATCCTGAAAATGTTTGAAATAACATTTCCATATTTAATATAGTACATACCCGGATCCTTCAGGCCTGTGAAATCACATACGGCATAGGAGAATTTTAAAAATTTCCCCCAGGATGCAGGAGTTACAGAGCTTACTGATGTCGTTGAACCGTCGGCATTTATTTTTACTATTTCAGCATTTCCTGTTACTGAAAGTTTCTTGTCATATTCAATTACAGCCTTCTTGGGCTCTTCAGGCAGATAACCTATCTGGCTGATATGAATAACCGGCTGATAAACATAATTCTTCAGCGCATTAGCTTCAATCTCCCATTCAACTACATTGTTTGTCTGACCGGCAGGGATTGCTGTCCGGACAACATACCAGCTTGCTTTGCGGTCGTTGCGGCCGTCGATAAGCTGAAGCTCTCCTTTTACTGCCGTAATTCTTAACCTTTGTGCATCAGTCTCCGGAGCAACAGTAAGTACCTTGCCTACTGCATAAGGCTGAAGTTCATCACCATTGAAAGGTGAGTATGAGTCAGTTGGAAATAATCCGGTCTTTCCGTCCATGTTCCAGCTTTTGCCAAAAAGTATAGCAGGGAAAAGTTCAATATTGAAAAATGCCTT
>JAKLDT010000337.1 GCA_022703405.1 Bacteroidota bacterium
GATTTCCCTTCAGGATTCAGCCATATCAGGGCAGGATGCTTTTCCTTCCCGTCATCAGGAATGAACAGCAGCACCGGAATTGCATAATCATCATTAACCTCAATAGCATACTTGCCCATTGTATAACCATTGCGTTGGTATCTTCCGTTTATAAAAAACTTATTATTCTCTCCGGTAAAATCCTCATATCCTGACAACTGCAAGGCTTTTGCCTTAACATTAATTAAATGATCATGATCTTCCATCCTTGCTCTCCCAAGCCTGTTAAGCTGTTGTTCAGCAAGCTTTCTGTTCACATCAAAAATCATATCACCTCCGAGGTAAGTGGCAATCTGTCCTGTAGGAGTGACATTCAGCTGTTCACGCGGTAAAACTTCTGCTTCGATTTCTGAGGGATCACCCTTCAGATTGAAGTTTTTCATAAAAAATGTATACATGGCCAGCCTTATCTTTGGCGTGAGCCAGTGCTTTGAGTCATCTTCAAGAAGGATAAGATTATCTGCTGCCCCAAGGGCCGTGAAAGCTTTTTTTGCTTCCGAGTATGTTTCCCTTGCACCCTGGAGTGAGAGGTATTCATCGCGTGAGACAAAGACAAGCATAGTTGGTTTTGGGGCCCTCAGTTCTATAAGGTCCTCCACTCCTATTCCCATTTTAAAACTGTGGTACAGAGTAGGTTCGGCATCTGATGCTGCCTTCGTTTCAAGCAGGCGCTTATTTGTATTAGCCCAGCTGCAGGGAATTGCAACTTTTACCCTGTTGTCAAGGGCTGCAACAAAATTTGTTACTGTACCTCCCCCCGACCAGCCCGTCATACCTATACGCTCAGGATCAACATCTTTCCTTGAAACCAGGTAGTCAATAGCCCTTATGCCATCCCAGATGAAGTATTTCGCACATGAATATCCCGAGAGGAAGGCATAATTCCCGAAATAATTATGTTCCACAACAGAATATCCCACTGATGAGAAATTGACTTTCGTATCAAAGTTCTGGACATGCTCACCCTGGCCGGGCGGGTCGATTGCAAAGACCATGATGCCTTTCATGACAAGGTTGTAGTTAATAACCTGGTACAATTCGTTCCTGAATGACTCCTGGTTATGGCCGATCACATTAAGTATTGCAGGCACTTTCCCCTTTACCTTTTCCGGAACGTAAAGTATTCCGGTAACATAGCTGCCCGGGAAAGATTCATAAACGATCTTCTCAATCCTGTATCCATCTTTCTGAATTACACTTATTATTTTTGCATTAAGTGGTGTTTTTTCGGGGAAGGGCCCTATAATCTCACTGAGCTTGCCTTCAGCCAGTTTCTGCCGTTCCTTCCATTCCTGAGCGGTTTTTATCAGGGCTACTTCAGCTGACCGCCTGTCGTAAAGCATCGCTGCTTCCCTTGTAAGCATGCTGAGAAGCATATTTCCCGGATTATTCCATTTCACCCATTGCTGGAATACATCAAGATTTTCTGCATCGGGTTTAAGAGAGGCGATCTTGTTAAGAACTGAATCCTTTTTCTGTCCGTATAATATACCAAAAGCCGGGACAAGCAGAATAAGAATTAAAAAATGCTTCTTTTTCATACCAGTAAGATTATGAGCCGGTTTTGAATTACTTTTTATGCCACCAAGGCACCAGGACACCAGGGTTCACCATAAATATGTAAGCCAGCAATGCCTACTTTGTGAAACTTTGTGCCTTTGTGTCCTGGTGGCAAACTGTTTTATCAGATGCCGATAATTCTCCTTGCATTACCCGATCTGATCATTTCCTTTGTGGCTTCATCAGCTTCAGAATCATTCATATACTCAATCCTTATCCTCCCTGAAAGGTAATCCAGTATCGGAGAATGTGAACCAAAGGCAAATTTTTCCTTGCCGAATCTGCTTATCAGGGCAGGCAGATCAGACATTGATCTGCCTGAAGTATCAAACAACAGATCAGTTTTCCTGAAGAGCTCTGTTTCCTCATCGCTCAGGTTAAGTCCGTTAGCCACATTGACAATAATAAATTTTGCATTTGGGACTGCCCGGATTATTGGTACAATATTCTTCAGCTGCCACTCCTTATATATTATGTCCTTCTTTTCACCAGGTGTATATACGGGGATATCCATCCATGAGCGCTGTCTGCTGTCGACCATGCGGATATCAATTGCAACAGGGATATTCTTGTCCCTTGCCATGCTGACAAGTTCTATGAATGCAGGATCAGTGATTTCATAGTCATGATACTGTGGAAAAACCCTGATGCCTTTCATGCCGAATTTTCCGGTTGATATTTCAAAGTCATCCTTCCAGCCTCCGTAGATTGGATTTATGATTGCAAAGGGAATCAGCCTGTCG
>JAKLDT010000338.1 GCA_022703405.1 Bacteroidota bacterium
ATTATTGTGCTTTCATATTTTTCATTGCCTCCTTCAGCCTTGATCTCATCTTTTACATGAAGGTTCTCAAAGCGGCCGGGATACTGTTTCACAACATCAAGAGCAATAGCACCTCCATTATAAAGATTACCCATATCAAGCTGTACCACAACAAGTTTAGGATCCATGCTCGTCATCATTATATCGAAAAGCTTCTGACCGTTAAGTTTTTCGCTGAACTCAAAATCATGATTATGATACCCGAATTTCATCCCCCTTTTGTTGCACAGCTGGCCGCATTTATTAAAGATATCCATGTATTTCTTAAAATCATCATACTTTGTTCTCATTGTATTGTCCATTGAAGGGCTTACAACATATTTCTGACCGAGTATTGCAGCATCATCAACAAGTTTTTTCCATGAATCTGAAAAATCCTTTTTTGCCTCATCCCAGTGTGTTTTACCGAAAACAGTATGGCCGCTCACCATATTGAGTCCCAGGTCATCAAGCACCTTCCTGAATTCTTTGGGTTCATATCCATAAAACTTGCCATTCACATAATTGGCATGTTCAACGTACACATATCCCATTTTTGCCACTTCTTTCAGCGAAGCAAGAGGATCTGCCTTCATCTCGTCACGTATTGAGTAGAGCTGCAGGCCGACTATACTTTTTTTAGGCGCGGCTCCGAAAGCCTGGTGTCTCAATAAGGCTGCTCCTGCAGCTGCAAGGGCTCCTGTTCTGATAAATGTTCTTCTCGATGTTTTCATCATTTCATGAATTTTATTTTGTCTGTTTGGTTCATTCATACATGTCATTGATATCTGCCTGAGAAAGGTCAATCATGAGTTCCGAGACCTTTTCAATAACTCTGGAGTAGCATTTCTCTCCCTTTTCAGGAGTTGCCTTTGAGGGATCCCCGATACCGGTATCTTTTGAAATCTTAGTCCATTTTCTTTCAGCCCAGGCCCATTTTTCACCAAATGCCTTTATCCTGAACTTTTTGCTTTCTCCCTTGCCGGCTTCGGAAAGAGGCAGCACAAGTTCAGGTGCAATATACTGCATCATGCTTGTTTCCATCTCATTGGCATGATCGCCTCCGTTTTCGAAAAATTCCGAATTGTCAAAAGAGGCATACCAGTTGCATAAACAGATGAACATTTTCGGGAACCTGAAACCAAGCTCCCTTACAATCTGTCTGAAATCATTGCCACCATGTCCGTTTAGGATCATGAATTTCAGAATTCCATGTCTGTTCAGGACGTCAGCCACATCATTGAGGATGGCCATCTGGGTACCCGGATTCATATTTATATTAAGCCTGATATCCAGTTGTCCTGTATTAACACCAAAAGGTATGGCCGGAAGGATAACAAGTTTTGCTCCCTTGTTCCAGGCAGCCTCTGCAGCGTCTCTGGCAACGCTCTCAGCCATTATTGTATCGGTGGAATAAGGAAGATGATAGTTGTGCGCTTCAGTTGCCCCCCAGGGCAGTACTGCAAGCTCAACGTTCATGTCCTTCACGGTCTTCCATGTTGTCTCTGCCAGTATGTACGGTTTCATAGCTATGACGAAATTTACAGGAAGACCAAGGTAGCAATTAATTTATTTTGAAAGCTTATTTATCTGCTGATCCTTTTCTTCAAGAAGTTTATCCTTTGCCGCTATTAGTTTATCCTTTTCAGAAAGGTCCTTTTCAAGTCCGGCAATTTTCCTGTTAAGATTCTCTGTTATGTCATTCAGTTTTCTCACGTTTTCCTTCAGGTCTGCAACCTGCTTCTGAAGTTCTGCCTTTTCACCTTCAAGCCTCTTAATTACAGGTGTATAAACCGATTTTGCATAGAACCATGCCGTGACGTAACCGATAATGGCTGCGACAAGCAGTAAGCCTATTATTGTCATAACTGCTCCTGTCACAGACTGTACTGAAAAAATATATAACTGTGTCATTTTCTTACATTTTAATTGATATTTCTGTTCTCCTGTTCCTGGCCCTTCCTTCAGAAGTCAGGTAATCTGCGGCAGGCTCCGTCTCACCTTTTGATTCTATTATCATTCTGGGAGACGGTATTCTGGCTGACTCGAGGTACTTTGCAACAACATTCGCCCTTTTCAGGCCAAGGTCTGCATTATACTCAATTGTACCCACAAGGTCGGAATGGCCGGTTACAACAATCTGCGATCCCGGATACTTATCCAGCCAGGCTCTGAAGGGTGCAAGGCTGGTTTCAAGTTGCTGATCAGGATTGAATTTATGTTCATTGAATTCAAAACTGATAATAAGATTTGCCGGCATCGATGCTTTGATCTGAGCCAAAGAATCTGCCGCAATTTGCTGAGGATCAGGTATTGTA
>JAKLDT010000339.1 GCA_022703405.1 Bacteroidota bacterium
TATCCCATACCTGGTCATCAAATGTCAGGTCTGGTCTTAATCCATGAGCCCATTCCCTTGCTTCCTGACAGGTTGTGCAGTTATAATTTTCATCCCTGTATTTCAGAGGGATACTGTCTTCCCACATGTTGTAACTCAGATGGATAAGATATGCCCAGATGAGTTTTTCCTGGGATTCCTGCTGTGGTTGCAGGAATATCTGCGGCATAGCGCCTGCCATTCCTGCAGCAGCAGCCTGTTTGATGAATGTTCTTCTGCTGGTCATTGTTTGTTTTTTCTTTTTAAATTGATGTTTTTAAATCCTTATTTTCTGCCTCTGAAAGGTCTTATTCCTGCCACAATTCATTTATGCACCTCACTGTCTCTTCAACCAGTTTGTTCCCTCCTTCGGGTCCGACAAGATAACTATCTGCACTGTAACCGCCTCCTTTTACCGCCTTTTCAGTCGGAAGATAGCCGCTGTCATGGCATGAAAGCTGTACAAGGAATGTCAGCACTGCCTTGCTTCCTGCTTTAATACGCAGGCCATAATCAACAAAAAGCTCAAAAGGATTTGTTGCTATTGCAATATCACCAAGGCGGATTACATGTATTTCAGCGGGATTAACATCGTCTGTAAGATAAAAAGGAGGAGAAGGCGGATCCTTTACAGGCAAATTTACCTTAAGTATTTTATGCCTGAAAATGGCATTGTATGATATGTCATCTTTAACCCAGGGCATAACATCGGCTATTGCATTCAGTAATCTGCCGGCAAGTTCCTGCCTGGCAGTAATTCCTTTTCTTTTAAGCATAATGTTCTCCGCCCTCCTGTAAATATATTCATGGTTTGCCGGGGTAATATCTCCTGCTGATCCTACCTGGAAGAAAACATATGTTTCCCTGCCATATTTTTCTTTAATGGCCTGGCGGGTTTCGTGATAAAAATCTGCCGAGACAAAATTGGTACCATCAGTGACCTGTGCGGTTGCCACAGAATTGATAAGAATACCAGTCAACTTACGGTTCCTGTCCCAGAAGAACAGCATACCTATTTTATCGTCATCTGTTCCTTCGTAATGAGAAAAATCCGGATCACCAACTCCATACATTTTTGATGTTCCGTTGAATTTAACAGTTCTTCTGTTATGACCCAGTTCAGCATTACCGAGTCCCCAACTGAAACCTCCCGGCTCTCTTCCTTCCCATGCTCTTATAACTGCTTTGCTTATCTGCTCAATAAAAAATGCTTCATATTCCGAGGGTTTCATTACACCTGAATCCCGGCTTATATCGTATAATCCGAAAAACTCATTGTCAATAAAGCCCGGAGCAGTATGAGAGTGAGTTGCATTCAGAAATAATTTTGAAGCATCGAAGTCACCAAGACTGGCGGAAATATTATTCTGTATCTTCTTTTGTGTTTGTCCTCTTATGAAAAGAACATCACAGGAAACCATTATTGCCTGTTCCTTACTTCCGTTTTCACCCCTTGTTTCAATTGCAAGGACAGTTGCGTTCAGGGGATCCTGAACAGCTTCAGATATCCTTTTATGTAACTGTCCCACCAGTGCAACAGGTTTCTCAGGTGTTATATCGGCCACAGCCCAGCCGATATAAAGTTTATCGTCCTGAGCAAAAATATTATTGCCCATGGTAAGCAGACTCGCAATAAAGGCAACCAATGTTAAAATACATATCTTCTTTCCAAAAATCATCTGTAGCTCTTATTTATAATGTGACATTGGATTATTTGGTCGTCGCTGATAAGATCTGCCCGTCTTCCAGCAACTTAACTTTAAGTCTCTGGTATTCTATGTCCTGAATGGATTTTCTCTCATCTATGGCCATACAAGCTGCAGTTGCAGCCGACTGACCAAGGATCATAAATACAGGTTCCATTCTTATCGAGCCGTAGGCAATATGGGTTGCGCTCAGGCAAACAGGGACAAAGAGATTGGTACACTCCTCTTTCTTAGGAATTATTGATCTGTAGCTTACAGGATAAGGACCAGCGACAGGAGCTTCAACATTACCTTCGTTCTGTACAAATCCGTTACTGTCAATGTAACGTTGAATATTATGGGAATCCATTCCATATGCTCCAAGCCCGACCGGGTCTTCAGCAACATCCAGTCTCTCACAGTGTCTTTGAGTCATAACGTAATCGCTTATCATGCGCCTCGCCTCACGAACATAAAGCTGGTCGGTCCATCCGTTGTTGTCTGTGAATTCATCTTTACACATTCCCCATTGGGAAACGACATCCCTTACTTTTTGAGGAATGCGCGGATGATATGCCAGAG
>JAKLDT010000034.1 GCA_022703405.1 Bacteroidota bacterium
TGGAGTGAGCTAGAGTTTGGAGTGAGCTAGAGTTTGGAGTGAGCTAGAGTTTGGAGTGAGCTAGAGTTTGGAGTGAGCTAGAGTTTGGAGTGAGCTAGAGTTTGGAGTGAGCTAGAGTTTGGAGTGAGCTAGAGTTTGGAGTGAACTAGAGTTGGAGTAATTAAAGTTATAAGATATGGACAATAAGGAGTTTAGCAAAAGGCTTGAAGAAAGGACGAGAGTATTTGCAATCAGAACAATCAGATTATCAATACTTCTGCCGGGTACCGTTGAAGGAAAGATAATCAGAAATCAGCTGACTAAGTCAGGAACCAGTATTGGTGCTAATTATCGCGAAGCAAACAGGGCAAGAAGCAAAGCTGACTTCAAAAGCAGGATAAAGATCTGTGAAAGTGAAGCAAGCGAAACTTCTTACTGGATGGAAATCATCAGGGAGGTAAAATGGATTGAATTCAAAGAACTGGAACCGGTTCTTGTTGAGACAAATGAGTTATTATCAATTTTTACCTCAATAGGAAAAAACCTAAACTATTAAAAATGAGCAAGTCTGGAGTCTGATAACTCTAGTTCACTCTAGGCACTCTAGGCACTCCAAACTTTTACCCGATGTTCAACACAGGCAACATAGAACGGACAATCCTTCACCTCGACCTTGACACCTTCTTTGTGTCAGTTGAAAGGCTCAGGAACAGTGCTCTCATGGGAAAGCCTGTTATAATTGGCGGCATGTCTGATCGTGGCGTTGTATCGAGTTGCAGCTACGAAGCCAGGAAATACGGGGTCAGTTCAGCCATGCCAATGAAACTTGCCAGGAATATGTGTCCCGATGCTGTAATAATACGGGGCGACATGGAACTTTACAGCAACTACTCAAATATCGTTACCGACATAATTGCCGAGAGATCACCGCTTTATGAAAAGACATCTGTAGATGAACATTACATCGACCTGACGGGCATGGATCGCTTTTACGGGTGCCATAAATGGTCGCATGAACTCAGGCAGTATATAATTAAGGAAACCGGTCTGCCGATATCAGCTGGTTTATCAGTAAACAAGACTGTATCGAAAATTGCTACCGGAGAAGCAAAGCCAAACGGGGAAATAGAGGTTCAGAGGGAAGCAGTACACCCCTTCCTTGATCCACTGTCGATCAATAAGATACCTATGATAGGCCAGAAGACCTACCACCTGCTGCGATCTATGGGAATAGCCACAATATACACCCTGAGAAACATTCCGTCCGAGATGCTTGAGAAACTGATGGGCAAAAACGGTCTTGAAATATGGAAAAAAGCCAATGGAATAGACTCAACTCCCGTTTTCAGCTATTCAGAACAGAAATCTATAAGCACTGAAAATACTTTTGACAAGGACACAACCGACCTTGTCAGGCTTAACCAGCTGATAGTGAGCATGGTCGAGAAGATAGCCTTCGAGCTTAGAAAACAGGAAAAGCTCACTTCATGCGTCACTGTCAAAATACGATACTCAAACTTTGATACCCATACTCTCCAGAAACGAATACAATACACGTCATTCGACCATGTTCTGGCTGATGTGGCTAAAGAACTGTTTGCCCGCCTGTATCAGCGTCGCATGCTTATAAGGCTCATAGGTATACGCTTCAGTCATCTTGTAAGGGGAGTTCAGCAGCTGGATATGTTCGACGACACTCCCGAAAAGGTAAGCCTCTACCTTGCAATGGACCGAATGCGGAAACGATACGGCCGTGATGCGGTAAGAAGAGCCTCAGGGGTAATGACGGCTGACGAAAGGGAGGAAAAGGCCATGCGACAGATCGAAAATGCCCTCAGGGAACAGAATATGATGGAGGAACGGCTTAAAAAGTATATCATGTTTCACCATTAGTAAATGTCATGCAAGTCAAACACGACTAAAGACCTGCAAGACTAAAGACCTGCAAGATCAACGACAATAATTATGTACATCAACTGCCACTCATATTACAGCCTGCGCTACGGAACAATGTCGGTAGAACAGCTTGTTCAGAAGGCTGTTACTGCAGCAGCAGACAGCCTTGTACTGACCGACATAAACAATTCTACAGGCATACCCGATTTTTCCTCAGAATGCATAAAAAACGGGATAAAACCAATTGCCGGCATAGAGTTCAGGAAAGAAAATGAACTGCTTTACATCTGTATTGCCCGCAACAACAAGGGCTTACATGAACTTAATGAGTTTCTGTCTTCTCACAATATCAGCAACACTCCTCTCCCGTTTCCGGCGCCCCGGTTCTCCGAAGCATATACTGTATATGCCATGAATAAAATTCCTGAAAGACAATTATTTGACAATGAACGCATAGGAATACGCAACAGGGAAAGAAACAGGCTTGTATCCATGAATGATCCCTTCAAAAAGAGCAGGATGGTACTGCTGCATCCTGTCACATTTGCCTGTCATGATGATATTTTCATTCATAAAAGCCTGAGGGCAGTTGACAACAACATACTGCTCAGTCACCTGAAACCGTCTCAATGCGCCGCAGAGGACGAATTTTTCAGGGATCCGGAATTTTTCTCCCTTCTGCACAATGAGCAGGCATGGCTTTATGAAAACACTACTAACTTACTGAATGACTGTAGTTTATATTTCGACAAGGAAAGCCCAAAAAATAAAAAGCTGTTCTCGGCCAGCAGGTATGATGACAGGCTTTTGCTTGAAAAGCTTGCATGGGACGGAATGATATACAGGTATGGAAAAAACAATAAGACAGCAAAAGAGAGAATTGCCCATGAGCTTGAGATTATTAGCAAGCTTGGTTTTTCTGCCTATTTTCTTATTACATGGGATATTATAAGGTATTCCATGGCCAGGGGCTTCTACCATGTGGGCCGGGGCAGCGGTGCAAATTCCGTTGTTGCTTATTGCCTGAAAATCACCAATGTTGACCCTATTGACCTGAACCTTTACTTTGAGCGTTTCATCAATCCAAAACGAAGCAGCCCCCCCGACTTTGACATTGATTACTCATGGAAGGAACGTGATGAGGTGATCGACTATATCTTTAAAAGGTACGGGTACGGACATACGGCGCTTCTTGGTACAATAAATACCTTCAGGGGCAAGTCAATTGTAAGGGAACTGGGCAAGGTGCACGGGCTGCCAAAGGAAGAGATCGACCATATTATTGATAACCCTTCATCGGGTGATAACAGAAATGCGATTACAGAAACAATCTTTTCAACAGGTCTGAAGATCGCAGACTTCCCCAACATGAGGAGTATTCATGCCGGCGGCATTCTTATTTCTGAAGAACCAATCACTTGCTATACAGCCCTCGACATGCCTCCCAAAGGCTTCCCCACAACCCAGTGGGATATGTATACTGCCGAAGAGATAGGCTTTGAGAAGCTGGACATACTGAGCCAGAGGGGAATAGGTCACATACGCGAAAGCGCTGAAATAATTCTACGGAACAGGGGTATTGATGTTGACGTGCATGCCATACAGAAATTCAAGAATGATGAAAAAGTGAAATCTTACCTCAGGAATGGTGAGACAAAGGGTTGCTTCTATGTCGAAAGTCCTGCGATGAGAGGACTGCTGAAGAAACTTAAATGCGACAACTATACATCGCTTGTGGCAGCCAGCTCGGTGATCAGGCCCGGAGTTGCCCGTTCTGGAATGATGAAACAATACATTTATCGCTTTCATAATCCCGACAAGTTTGAGTATATACACCCCGTAATGAAAGAACAACTGGCAGAAACATACGGAGTAATGGTGTACCAGGAAGATGTTCTGAAGGTCTGCCACCATTTTGCAGGTCTCGACCTGGCAGATGCCGATACCTTGCGTCGCGCAATGAGTGGCAAATACAGGTCAAAGCAGGAAATGCAGCGTATTGTCGAAAGATTTTTTGCCAACTGCCGCAGCAGAGGCTACAGTGAGGAAGTAACAAAAGAGGTCTGGCGCCAGATTGAATCCTTTGCCGGCTATTCTTTTTCAAAGGCGCATTCTGCATCCTACGCCGTGGAGAGCTTTCAGAGCCTGTATCTCAAGGCTCATTTTCCTCTCGAATTCATGGTAGCTGTTATCAATAATTTCGGAGGTTTCTACCGTACCTGGGTATATGTTCATGAAGCAAGAAGGTTTGGAGCGAATATAGAGCTGCCATGTATAAACCACAGCAACTACAAAACAACTATCTGTAAAACTGATATTTACATAGGCTTCATCCATATAATGAATCTTGAATACAATCTTGCCCAGTCGATTGAAACTATCCGCAATGAGGGAGGTCCGTATGCTGACCTTAACGATTTTGTTGCAAGGACAGCTCCCGGTCTTGAACAGGTCATTCTTCTGATTAAGGCCGGAGCACTCAGATTTACAGGCAAGAAAAAATCGGTTCTGCTATGGGAAGCCCACATGATGATAAATAAAAGCAAAAGTGAAGGTACGCGCCCATTATTCTCCCCTCCCGTCAGGAACTTCTCCCTGCCTGAACTTGTGCAGAACCGGATTGAGGATGTCTATGATGAAATAGAACTGTTTGGTTTCCCTGTTACAGTAAGCTGGTTCGACATGCTTGAGACCTCATTCCGCGGTGAAATAATGGCGGAGGATATGATTAATAATGTAGGCCGGAAAGTAAGAATGGTTGGTCACCTGGTAACTGTAAAGCACATAAAGACTGTAAAAAACGACTGGATGAATTTTGGCTGTTTCATCGATTCCGCCGGAAGTTTCTTCGATACCGTACATTTCTCTGATTCTCTTAAAAAGTGGCCCTTCAGGGGAAGCGGAACTTACCTGATGCTCGGAAAGATTGTTGAAGAATTCGGATTTCCCTCTCTTGAGGTTGAAAAGATGGCAAAACTTCCTGTTAAGGCTGACAGCAGATACTGAACAATCAGTAATCAGCTGTCGGCCCTGCTGGCTTTAAGTATACCTTTTATTGATTTAATCCTTCTTATAATCAGCTGTAATATATTATTGTTAGGCACCATAATATAAAGTGTCCCTTCAAATAATCCTTCATTCATATTATAGTTGAAACTGCGCATCACAGCCTTCTCTTCTGATATCACGTCTGCAATCTTGTTTACTATGCCAATATCTTCGACACCTGATATTTTTACAGTTGCAATAAAGGAAGGCATATTTGATGATCGTGACCAGCGGGCTGCTATAAGGCGGTAAGGATACCGGGCCATCATGTTCTGGGCATTGGGACAGCTTGTTCTGTGAATCTTAATACCTTCAGAGATCGTCACAAAACCAAATATTGAATCACCGAAGACAGGATTGCAACACTTTGACATCCTGTAATCGAGACCTTCAACCTTGTCCTGAATTATTAGGTAATCAGAAAATTGTGAAGGCTGTAACTCCTTTATTTCCTTTGCTTCAGAAGTATTTACTGGCAGCACTGCCTCTTCATCCCGGCTACCTTTCAGCAGGAGTTCCTTAATCTCAAGCAGCTCAATTTTTTCATTAGCTATAAGAAAGTAAAGATCCATTGCATATTTAAGATCGTAATGATTAAGCAGGGTCTGGATAACGGTGTCATTATATGTTATTTTCCAGTTTTTCATTCTGCGCATCAGTATCTCCTTGCCTTCTGCAGCTGCTTTTGTTCTCTCTTCATTCAGAACCTGTTTAATCTTTGTCTTGGCCTTATTTGTTACGACAAATGAAAGCCAGTCCTGCTTTGGTTTCTGGTTCTTCGACCTTATAATCGCTACATGATCTCCGTTCTGAAGAACGTACCTGATCGTCACATTCCTGCCATTTACCTTTCCTCCCACACATGATGATCCCACGGCAGTATGTATATCGAATGCAAAATCAAGCACAGTTGCTCCTGCTGGTAGTTGCCGCAGATCGCCCTTTGGAGTGAAAACAAAGACTTCGTCAGTGTATAAACCCGATTTTACCTGGTCAATAAAGGCATTTTCTTCTTTTTCAGGCGATTCGAGGATATCCCTCATTCTGGCAAGCCAGGTGTCAAGCCCTCCTTCTCCTTTAATTCCCTTATATTTAAAGTGGGCAGCCAGGCCTTTCTCAGCAATTTCATCCATTCTCGACGAACGGATCTGAACCTCGACCCATTTACCACGTGGCCCGACAACTGTCGTATGAAGTGACTCATAACCATTTGATTTTGGGACAGATATCCAGTCACGCAAACGGCTTGGATTTGGCTGGTAAAGGTCTGTAACCAGGGAATATGCCCTCCAGCAGTCTGATTTTTCATTATGTGGCTCGCTGTCAATAATAATTCTTACAGCAAAAAGATCATAGACTTCTTCAAATTCCACGCCCTGCTTTTTCATCTTCAGCATTATGGAATGGATAGATTTTGTACGGCTTTTGATCGTAAACTTCAATCCAAGTTTCTCAAGCTTCGACTTTAGTGGCGCCGAAAAATCACGGATAAGTTTGTTACGGGATGCTGTTGTTTGTTTCAGCTTACACTCAATGCCGGTGTATAGCTCTGGTTCAAGATATTTAACTGCAAGATCTTCCAGTTCGGATTTGATATTATAAAATCCCAGCCTGTGAGCAAGCGGAGCATAAAGAAAATATGTTTCAGAGGCCAGCGGAATTCTGTCTTTTTCAGGAGCATTATCAAGGTTCCTCATATACTCCATTCTCTCAACAAGCTTAATCAGGATCACCCTTACGTCATCTGCCAGGCTCAGAAGCAGTTTCCTGAAATTTTCTGACTGATAGGACGATTGCATCGATTCAATGCCTGATACTCTCGAAAATCCTCCGAGTATTTCAACAACCTTGCCTCCAAAATCTCTTTCAAGTTCTTTTTGTGTACATGGAAGTGAATCGAAGGAATCATGCAGCAGGGCACTGATAATTGAGGTGAGCCCCAGGCCCATCTCCCCTGCAACTATCCTGGCGACCGAGAGTGCATGGATAATAAGAGGTTCACCTGTAAGGGTAATTTTTTCTCCATAGGCAGAAACAGCCAGATCAAGCGCTTTTCTGATCTTTGCGGTATCTTCCGGAGCAACATTGTTCCTGGCTGCAAGTAAGAGAGCCCTGTAGGCTGAATATATTTTTTGCTTTCCGGCTGCCATAGTTCAACACAAATTGAGACCAAGTTAATAATTCCTGAACAAAAATCCCCGGTACCTTTCAGTCCGGGGATCCCATATTCCTGAAGGCATTCAGTTTATCTGAAGGATAAGCCCAGACCTGCTGAAACAATATTATACTGAGCCCTTGTATAATCAGCATGTATTGTTATTACTGCAAGCTTTAACCTTATTCCGATATTGGCTCTGAGGCCGGAGAAATTTTCAATATCCATTTTCGGGAAATCCTTTCCTGTTTTTACCCCTGAATTATTGTATTCAGCATAAGGAACTGCAGGTAAGGCAGGTGTAACAAGCACAGGAGTAGGATAATTTCCCTCGAATACCATAGCAGTTTTTGTTTTGCTGTAACCAAGACCACCATAAAATGTAACAACAGGGAGATTAAGCGATGCAATGGCACTTAGGTTTAATCCTGTAACTTCCATATTAAGATTCTGATCCTCAAATGAGGTTGAAGGATTTATGGGAGAAGTGAAGTTCTGGGTAACACTCAGATCCGGCTTCAGGTTTAAAGGCACATTGCCTTCAAGTTTTGTATATCCTCCGAATAATGATATATCGAAAGGCAGAAGCTTGTCTCCCGGAAAATACTGAGTAATGCTATGTAGCAGACCTACTCCCCATAATGAAACATCACCATCCTTAATTGTTATTTTCGGGATAAAGCGTCCTTTTAGTTCAGTACCCAAAGGCAATCCTATCCCAACCTGTGCAACAGGTACCGGTATCATTTTCCAACCTGTTCCGGGAGGTGCGTTAAAAGAGGCAAGCGTATAAGAACCTGATTTATATGACATTGCAGGTCCGGCTTTATCAGGCCCTGAAATAGTTGATGTCATTCCAGTGGCAGTTATTGCTGAAGACAGGCCGATTTTCGAAATGTCGAACTGATCTTCAGAAGAAGGCACCATGCCTACATTAATACTTGTTGTAATATCGAAACCTCCTAATTTATGAGGTTTTGCAGTATTATACCAGCCACTGCTCAATCCTGCACCAAATGCATTAGTCCATGGTGAGATGTAAGCCTGAAGAAATTTTGCCCCGTCAGCAGGAGCGCTTCTCAGAAAATCGACATTGTCGAACTGCGCTTTCAGGGCTATATTTATAGCCAGAAAGATGCCCATCAGGGCCATTGTTTTCTTAAGCTGAATTTTATCCATCTTTTTATTAAATATTTGTTCGTAACCCTGTAATATATGCAAAGATAATCCTATGTATCAAATAATAAACATCCGGCAGTTATATATCATGACATAATTATTCGAAGCAGGGTTGCATAACAATTGAAAGATGGAATAATAATTCTATTGCTTCTTGTCTACGTTATCAAGCTTTTCAAGTTCCTGGATACCTGTAGTTTCTGAGAGTTCAGAAAGTGCTTTCAGATTAAAGTCACCTTTTATCGAAATAATCGAATTGCCTGATGGTCCACCTGAGATTACAAGTAATTCTTTAATAATTTCACCCTTCTGGATAGTAAGGAACTTTGTAGTATTCCTGCCCTCCTTCACTACCATGAGCTCTTCATAAATATTGAAATCCATCTTGTTTTCAAGCTCCTTATAAAAGTTAATACGCTCATTAAGAGTGGAATCTTCGACAGAAAGTATCAGTATAGATTTAAGATTGCTGATAACCTTCCCTTCATTGTCAGCCGGCTTCTCCCTGTCGGAAAACATGCTGAACATTTTACCGGAGATAGAAACAACTGTAAAACCTTCCCTTTCACTGTATTTATCGAACAGATCATCAACTGGGGTTCTTTGTGCAGTCAGCACTGTTGTCCACATCAGCATTGCACAAAGCATCAGAATTTTTGTATTTGTTTTCATAGCTACATGAAATTATCTTATTTATTAATTTTTCTGTTATAGTTGAGGCTGCTGAACTGATCTATGGCCTCAAGTTTTGAAAATGAGTTATTTATGAGTGTTGTGGACTCATTTACAATAAGCATGCTCTGCCTTGATACATCAGATAGTTTGCCCAGCGGTGCAATTTTTCCGGCACCCTTATTCAAACTTGCCGATACATTATGAAGAATCTTTAAGGTTTCAGCATACGCAATTTCAGGATCAGCATACGTATCAGGATATGTCCGGTTACTGCCGGCCAGGAAGTAGACGGAGAAGAAGAGTATTACCGATGCAGCCACAGCTGAAATAAAGTAAATCAATTTACCCGGATGCATTCTGGACTCACTGCCTTTATCTGCTGCAAAAACTGCATCTACAATTTTATTGTTAAATCCATCTGAAGGACTCTTTATCTGAGTGTTTTCCAGGCAGTAACGGATATATTCCTGTTCGGCTTCAAAACCTTCAGGGCAATTATTGCCACTGAATAGCGCCCTTAACAGTTTTTCTTCCTGCTCAGTTGTCTCACCTTCATAAAATTTCTCTGTAAGCCGTTTAATCTCTTCTGTTTCCATATTTGTTACTTGTGAATTCGTCCCTGATTAATTTACGTGCTCTGGAAATGCTAACTCTTATTGTATTGATATTCATACCCTCTTTTTCAGCAATTTCTTCATACGGAACTCCATCCATATCATGCATTCTAACAAGTGTGCGGAGTTGTTCAGGAAGCCTGTCAATTATTTCTTTCAACATTCTTCCATTCTCTCTGTTGACCATTGTATCATAAGGTGACAACTCCCAGCTTACATTAAAAAGCATTTTTGAAATATCTGTATCATGCTCCATTTTTGGTTTCCTCAGAAGATCGATGCATTGATTCCTGATCATTGTTATTGCCAGAGCTTCAACACTTGAATATTCATCCAGTTTTGTCTTCATTTTCCACAGCTTTAGAAATACTTCCTGTACAATATCTTCGGCTTCCTGCTGATTTCTGAGTATCCTGTATGCATAACCATACATCCTGCCACTGGCTCGCTGTACTAGGCTTGTAAACTTTTCCTGGTCCATAAGTATCGGAAGATGTATGATCTGTTAAAGATAAGCGGAAATTTTACTCCCCTGAACTATAGCCTGTCATGTGCAGTTTTTCCGACTTTATATCTTCTGACAATCTCCTGGCTTCCTTGAAAGTTATATTTCCCTTAAGCTGTATCAGGGCATTGTCCTCTCCTGCGGCAACAAGCAACAATTCAGTAATTGATTTCCCACTGGTCATAACAAAAATCCTTACATCATTCTTACTGTTTTTTATTTTCACAAACTCCTCATAATCATTATATTTTACTGATTCAATTACTGTCTCAATGAAGTCCCTGTCATTATAAGATTTGTTTTCTCTGGCAATGATTCTTATTGCTGAGATATCAGATGGCATAGATCCATTATCATCTTCGCAGGATGACAATTTGAGAAGATTCCCACTCATGGATACAGAAACAAAGCCATCCATGGAAGCATATTTGTCAAATATTTTCTCAATGCTTTTTTGAGACCTGGCATAAAGGCAGGTAAAGATCATAAGTGAAACAAGCAAAGTTCTTTTCATAGCAGTAGTTATTAGTGTTGTTTTACTGCATGACGATTATATACGAATTTCATTACAGAAAATCAGCAGAAAATACCGGAAAAGAAAAAAATAAGGCAATTATTTAACAGGAGAATCAGGTTCTCTCGACATTTCCTTATAGTAAGCCCAGTCGACAACAGTAGGCAGGATTCTCTGAAAAAGCGCAGTAAACCTGGCTTCCCATGTTAATAGCTTGTTCCGTTTTTTCAGTATAATGCCCTTAACGACCCATTTTGCAACATATTCAGGAGTATTCATACCCGCCTCATTCCTGGGTGATTCACCCTGTTCGGAACCATCAGCAAGCAGGGCATGCTTTCTGATCTCGCTCCTTGTAAATCCGGGAGCTATTATCATTACGTGCAATCCCTTTTTAAGATTTTCAATACGTATTGTCTCAAGAAAACCGTGAACAGCAAATTTTGAGGCTGAATAACCCGTCCTGCCGGGCAGTCCGTGAAAACCAGCAACAGAAGTAATTCCTATCAGAGAGCCTTTTGCGTCAAGCAACCAGGGTAAGGCATATTTTGTGCAATACACTGTTCCCCAGAAATTAACATCCATAAGTCTCTTCAGAACGCTCAGTTCCACAGCAGGAAATCCGGCCCTCATTGATATGCCGGCATTATTAACCAGAATATCAATTCTCCCAAAGCTGGATATAGTCTTTTCAATTAGATTCCTGCAGTCTTCCTCTATGCTTACATCTGTTCTGATAAAAATTGCTGTTCCACCTGAGAGATTAATTTCGCCGGCAATTTTGCTCATTCTTTCGACTGAGCGGGCTGCCAGTACAACCCTGCAGTTTAATTTTGCAAATTTCCTGGCGATAGCTTCTCCTATACCCGATGAGGCTCCGGTGACTATAACAACCTTGTCTTTAAATCTGTCTTTCATCATGTTAAAAACTTAACTTAAAAACAGTTATTAAAGCATAAAAATAATCAATAAGTGAATAAGCAGAAATAGAAACAACTTTTTATGAAATAATTTTGACGTGGAATTTTGATGTAATTGAAATTTAATTTACATTTGCACTCGCAAAAATAAAGGAGGATTCAGTAGCTCAGCTGGTAGAGCACATCCCTTTTAAGGATGGGGTCCTGGGTTCGAGCCCCAGCTGGATCACAAAAATAAAGAGAAGGTGCCTCAAAAGGGCACCCTTCTTCTTTTCTCAAAACAGTTTATTTTTTTGGTTTATTATGTCACTTTCTTTTGCTCCTCCAAAAGAAAGTAACCAAAGAAAAAGAGTCCGGAAAAGACAACCGTTCCTGTTTTTCGCCAGTTGCGCTTTGCCATTTCCCGCTCCAAAAAACAGGAAACGGTTCGCACCTTTTCCGGGTTGCCCTCGCACCGGTATAATCCGCATCCTACTATTTTGACATGTATTTATTTGACTATAAGGCTGTTGATAACTTATGAAAAGAAGGGAGATGACTCCCCCTTCCAAGAACCTCAGGTTATGTAACTTGAGGTATGCAAAACGTTAGAACAAAGGTAGTCTTTAAAGATTACAGTCCCAACCAAATTTTACTTCTTCCGCCTTCGCTGGAAGAGATGATAGATCCAAACCATCCCGGTTAGAGCTGTAAATCAAGTCATTGATAGTCTTGATATAGATTTACTGATAAAAAAATTTAAGGGAGGAGGATGTTCGAGTTACCATCCCCGGCTACTGCTTAAACTTCTGATATACGGCGACCTTTCTAACCAATACTCCAGCAGGAAAATAGAACAGGCAGCAAAGCAGAATATATATTTTATGTGGCTTAGCGCAATGAGCTATCCTGATCACAACACTATAAATCGTTTTCGCAGTGACAGGTTGAATGGTGTTTTAAAAGAGATTTTCAGTCAGGTAGTTTTGTTACTGATTGACGAAGGAATAATAACATTGAAGGAAGCATATCTGGATGGTACAAAGATCGAGGCCAGTGCCAACCGCTACACTTTTGTATGGGGGCGAAGCATAAATAAGAGTAAAGAGAGGATAAAGAAACAGCTGGATGAACTATGGAGCTATGCAGAATCTGTAGCCAGGGAAGAACTTGAGAATAATGAACCAGATAGCTTTGAAAAGATCGATCAGAAATCAGTCCTGAGAACAATAGAAAGCATAGATAAAGCCCTCAAGGGAAAACATGTAGATAAAAAAGTAAAACAGAAGCTTAACTATGCCCGCAAGAACTGGCCTGAAAATCTTAGAAAATATGAGCAACAGGAGAATAGAAATTAATCCAAGATTTAATCATTATAAATCAATTATAAGGGAACGGTTAACAAGCGAGAGAGGTAGAAAATACCGAAGTCAGCGGCCTGTTTATGTTGAAGCTGTTTTTGGAATAATAAAGGGCAATGGAAATTATAGGAAATTTTTGCTCAGAGGTCTTGAAAAAGTAGAAATTGAGGTTGGACTTCTTGCTTTATCACACAACCTAAGTAAAATAGCGACAAGGAATTAGCAAAAATTCCTTGTTTTCATCTGGAATCTGATCAAAATCTCAAAAAAAACATACAGTTTTATAAATCATCAGAAAAACTCAAATAAAAAAGCCGTCTCTATTATGTTATGAGACGGACTCTTTTTTATTCAATATATTGAATTCTAATGAGATAGGACTGGTATCTGTCTGTTAATTGATTCTTCAAGCGATATAAGGGTTTCAGTCCTGACAATACCCGGGATATTCTGAATTGTATCAGTCAAAATCATCCTCAGATGCTCATTATCACGTGTATATACCTTAATAAACAGTGAATAGTTACCTGTTGTATAATGACATTCAATTATTTCGGGGATGTCCCTGAATTTGGTTATAACCTCCCTGAAATGACCGGGATGATCAAGAAAAATGCCGATATAGGCACAGGTTTTAAAACCTACCATTACCGGATCAACCTTAAACTCAGAACCTTTAATAACACCGATCCTGATTAAACGTTGTACTCTTTGATGTATTGCTGCACCTGAAACTCCGCACTCCCTTGCAACTTCCAGGTAAGGAATCCTTGCATTTTTAGTGATAATATCAAGTATTTTCCTGTCGAGATTATCGACCTGATTACCTTCAGACATAAATGTGATTTTTAATAATATTTATAATAACTAATTAAAAGCTTACAAATTTAAAGGATTAATTGTAAAAACAACAAGCAATTAAGAAATTTTAAAGTTTCTTTCTGCAATATTTAAAAAGCTTCTAATTAATTCCTGTTCAGAAAACCAATTATCTCAGAAATATCAGAGAAATGCTTATCAGCAAGATACTTTTCAATTCCTTCAAGAATTCTGACAGGCGCCATAGGGTTGATGAAAGTAGCTGTTCCTATCTGGACAGCAGTGGCTCCTGCTAGAAAGAACTCAATGGCATCCGATGCTGTCATTATTCCTCCCATTCCTATTACCGGGATTTTCACAGCCCTTGAAACCTGCCATACCATCCTTAATGCAACAGGTTTAATAGCCGGACCTGATAATCCTCCTGTAACAGTAGACAAAGAAGGTTTCATTCTGTTAATATCAACTGCCATTCCAAGCAGTGTATTTACAAGTGATACTGAATCAGCGCCTTCCTCCTCTGCAATACGTGCAAAATCAACGATGTTTGTCACGTTGGGAGAAAGCTTTATTATAAGTTTCTTCTTATAAACTGCCCTTACTGCACGGATTACATCCCTTGCGGAATCAGGATTTGTTCCGAAGATCATTCCGCCCCGTTTAACATTTGGGCATGAAATATTCAGTTCAATTGCCGGTATTTTATCGAGCTTGTTAATCCTTTCTGAAAGAGCTACATAGTCATCAATTGTATTGCCGTTAACATTTATAATAACATGCGTATTATATTTTGCAATTACAGGGTAGATATGCTTTTCAAAATACTCAATTCCCTTATTCTGCAGACCAACAGCATTAAGCATTCCTGAAGGAGTTTCCGCCATTCGGGGATACTGGTTTCCCTCACGTGGTTCCAGGGTAGTGCCTTTCACGACAATTCCACCAAGAGATGAAACATCGAAAAAATCTTCGAGCTCAGGACCATAGCCACAGGTTCCTGAAGCAGTAAGTACCGGATTTTTAAACCTTAGCTCTCCTATATTAACAGAAAGATTCACCATTTGAGGTCTTTGGTATTAAATACAGGTCCATCGGTGCATGTACACAAATTACCCCTCGTAGTTTCAGCTATGCAGCACAGGCAAATTCCAAAACCGCAGGCCATAAGATTCTCGAGTGATACTTCGCAATTAATATTCTTATTTTTACAGAATCCAGCCACGGCATGCATCATTGCATCAGGCCCACAGCAATAAATCCTGTTAAAAATTATCTTCGAAAGTACAGAATGATCTGTAACATAGCCTTTTTCTCCTACAGAGCCATCCTCAGTAGTTATATAAACATCGCCTAATGAATTGAACTCTTCCGTAAGTATTACTCTTGAAAGGTTTCTGAATCCCAGTAGAAAGACTGGCCTTAAACCTTTATTTTTCAGATATTTGCCAAGATATAATAAAGGGGCAATTCCTGTACCTCCTCCTACAAGGAGCACCGATTCTCCCTGCAAGGGATCTGAAAAAGAATTACCAAGAGGATAAAGCAGATTAAGACAGTCACCTTTATCCAACTTATAAAGTGTTTCAGTCCCCTTTCCAAGTACCTGAATCAGCAGACTAAGCTTATTTTCAGAATAGTCAACATCATGAACAGAAACCGGCCGCCTTAAAAAAGTCTCAGGAGAACCTTCAACTTTCACCTGAACAAACTGGCCCGGCAGTAAAGCCGGAAGACCCAGCTCAGACCTAAGCTCAAGAACGCAAAAATCTTCAGTTAAATGCTTATTATCAATAACTTTAAGATTTTCAACTCTCTTTCCCATAGCAGGTTCTTTGAAACAAATATACTGCTAGTTAAGGAGAATCTGTTTAAAAAGATCTTCCTTATTTAAGATACTTTTTAACAATTCAAAGCGATTATTATTCAGGAAAGAATTCTCTGAAAGTATTGTTGGCATAAAACCAGACTATTTTTACAACGCCAGAAGTCTTTGTTTGATCAGATTTTTTGATAACAGTATCATTATCAGGAATTAAGTCAGTATTTGATGGAACATTTATCAACATTTTCACTTCTGAGGTATCTTTACGGCTGGTATCATTAAACAGATCAGCGTTTTGATTTGAACTGTACATCTGGCCGCGTCCAAATAACAGCCATTCTGTGGAAAGGTATTTGTATTTATCCAGCATTTTCAGAATAAAATCAAGGCTTGGATTATTTCTTCCTGACAAAATATGTGAAATTCCTGAAGGCTGTACACCAATTTCTTCAGCAAACTGGGCAGAGGATTTATTTTCTGCTTTTAAGAATTCCAGAATCCTTTCTTTCATAAAAAAATCATATTTCACAAATGTAAATATTAATTGAATTACATTTGTAATTCCTTAATATTACATGTGTAATTGTGCGATATAATGCTTAGTAGTCGGTTAACATATAATTTATGTATTTAGCTCATTTATAGTATTATATAATATCGTCTTATCTGCAGTAATACTTGATTTTAGGCTCGTAATAGTCTGGTTGACTGTTTAATAGCTATATATTCTAATCAATTATACATTATATTAACACTACATGTCCTGTTTATTGGGATTTCATATTCAAATAATTCTATATAATTCACTGATCTTATGTATTTTATATAACAGATAAATATTATTGAGAAATAATTACAGTTGTAAATAATGAAATGATATTTTAATCCTTGAGAGTTGTGAACTTTGATTACACCGGTCATGTTTACAGATGTAAAGCGTCTGCTCCTGCCCCATCAGACAGAATTTTGTTCCTGTACAACAAATAATCTCCCGGAGCTGAATAAGGGGAACTTCTCAGAATTGATTATTCTGGCATATTATACATTCCTGTCTGGAATATTTAATCCTGGACGGGTTAAATAGAATAGCCCTGCTGCCCTGTTTTATTATAAGGCATGGGATCAGTCTTAAAGAAAGTATACTGAAAGTTAATTGTTATTATTCCGGCTTATAGGCTGAAGCAACAGAATCATCGAATTCTTTTTCAGAGCGGGCAATAACAGCCGTGGCCAGACAATTACCTATAACATTTACGGCAGTCCTGGCCATATCCATAAGCACGTCAATGCCCAGAATAATAAATATTGGTTCCACAGGAAGCCCAAAGCTTACCGCCGTGCCCAGTAAAATAACAAGGGAAGCTCGTGATACTCCTGCCACTCCCTTGCTTGTAAGCATTAGAGTCAGGCAGATAATAAGCTGTTTTTCAAAAGGAAGGTCAATTCCGGCAGCCTGCGAAACAAAGATAGTTGCCAGTGAGAGGTATAAAGTGGTTCCATCAAGGTTGAAGCTGTAACCCGTTGGTATAACAAAGGCCACAATTTTCCGTGGAATCCCGAATTTCTCCATTGATTCCATCGCAGATGGCAGGGCTGACTCTGAATTTGACGTTGCGAATGCAATTGTTGCAGGCTCTGATACTGCTTTTATGAATTGCTTAACCGGGATTCTGAAAATCAGTGCAACAGGCAATAATATAAAGAGAAGGAATATAATCAGTGCAGCATACAGAGTAGCAAGAAGTTTGAAAAGATTAAACAGAATATCAAGTCCCATGTGCCCTATTGTATATGCAATTGCAGCAAATACAGCTACCGGAGCAAAATACATGACTATGTTTGTAAACTTGAACATTGTCTCGGCAAGACTTTCAGAGAAACGGATCATTGGCTGCCTGTACTTATCCTTAAGCATAGCGACAGCAATCCCGAAGATTATACTGAATACAACAATCTGGAGTATCTGTCCTTCATAAATTGCCTTGGCAAAGTTCTCTGGAAAGATATGCAGGATAAAGTCGCTTGTGCTTTGTGCTTTGATGCTTTCCACAGGAGGCACATCAGGATTTGGCGGCAGGACAATTCCAACCCCGGCTTTACTGACATTAATTGCAAACAGGCCTATGAACAAGGCTAGTGTTGACACTACTTCAAAGTAAAGCAGTGATTTCCAACCCATTCTGCCTATCTGTTTGATATCAGCATGTCCTGCAATACCAACAACGAGAGTTGCAAATAAGAGCGGGGCGATAATTGTCTTAACCATCCTAAGGAATATGTCGCTCAGCACTTTAAGGTTTTTCCCTATGCCAGGAAGGTCATAGCCAAATTCTGCTCCCAGTACCATGGAAACAAGTATCCAGGTAGTAAGCGTTTTTTTCCTGATGGCGTACACCAGAAGCAAAAAGAGACTTAATAGTCTGAATATGAGAAGTAAAGAGGAAGAAACAGTTAACCATTTATTGGCTGCTGCAAATAGCAATATTACAGTAAGGCTCACTATACCGATCAGAGCATAGGGAAAGAATTTCCAGATATTTCTCATTATCAGCTATCTACAAAAATCAACTACAGGAACCTGAACATGAGGAATGCTCTGAACCACTGCAACCTGAACATGAATGATTATGTTGTGTACCAATTATTTCCTGTTCTGTTGCTTCCCTTACTTCAATTATCTTACCTGTAAAAAACAACTCCACCCCGGCCATCGGATGATTGAAATCCATTTTAACATGAGTATCAGTTATTTCATTTATCACACCATTAATCGGATTACCCTGGCTGTCCATCATCGGCACCTCGTTGCCCACAAAGCAGATTTCTTCATTTAATTTACCCTCAGTTTCAAAAACAGAAACAGGCACATCGACTATCATGTCCTCTCTTCTTTCACCATAAGCCATTTCAGGCACCAGATTAAATGAAAAGTTATCACCAGCATCAAGAGATTCAATATTCGATTCAAATACAGGTAACAACCTTCCAGTACCAAAAACAAAATTCAGGGGACGGCTCTCATCCAGAACTTCGATTACTTTTCCATTTTTATCACTTTCCCTGAGTTCATATATCAGCGAAACCATCTTGTTTTTTTCAATCTTCATAATTTAATGAGATAATAAAGTAATTTTTCAAATATAATTAATAGAAGCTAAATCAGAAATTGAAGCTCAGCCTTATTTCAGGATTACCATATAACTGATAACCTGAATCACTGAGAGCCCACAAAAATACAATATTCATAGAAGATCTTCGTCCCAATTGCTGGCTTATTCCACCACCGGCAAGAAGAGTGTTAATATTAAAACGTTCAGATGAATATGGCGGATTTTTCCAGTATGCAGATTCCAGGTTCATTAATTCATCCTCAAGGTGAAGAAAAATTCCCATGTGGACGCCAAGAGGCACAATGTTGTCAAGATCCTGCAGAATTAAAAACTGGGCGTAGGCTTTCCCTCCATACATTGTAGTTTTATCGTCATAGAATTTATAATAGTTGAAATCGGGTCCGGCAGCCACAGCCAGTCTTGGCAAAACCCAAAGTCCCACCACCGGAGCAACCTGAATATTTGTCAGTGTTCCAAACTGCAAACCAAAAGATCCTCCAAAAAAAATCCTTTCACTAAGGGGAGGCGTCTCTTCCTTTATTTTCTGGGCATTTAAAAGAATTCCGGGAGATAATAATATCATGAGGCACAGAATCCTCAGGACAGTTCTTGCGAGGAAGACTATTATTATATCACTTTTCAATTTTTTCATAGGAAGCTACAATCCCTTTAATTAGTGAAGAACTGAATCCATTGTGTTCCATCTCGTTCAGACCGACAATAGTACAACCCTTTGGTGTTGTAACCTTATCTATCTCAGCCTCCGGATGTGTCTGGGATTCTATAAGCAGCTCTGCCGCTCCCTTAACTGTTCGTGTTACAATTTCGCTTGCAGTCCTGGCATCAAAGCCGATCTGAATGCCGCCCTGGATCATTGCCCTGATAAACCTGAGAACATAAGCTACCCCACAGGCGCCTAGTATAGTTGCCGACTGCATAAGCTCTTCATCAATAATCATTGTGGTGCCTAGCATATTGAAAATCTGAATAACTTTTTCAGTATCAGTCTTTCGTACACTTCCGGATGAGATTAATGATACAGAATGAGCAACGCTTGCAGAAATATTTGGCATAGCCCTGAAAACAGGAACCTTTACTTTCAGATGGTCCTGTATCTCTTTCAGCGTAATACCTGCTGTAACTGAGACAATTATGTGTTTACCGGAAATCAGGACTGGTTTAATTTCATCCAGAACTGACAGGATATTATATGGTTTAACTGCGATTATTATTATTTCAGCATCGCTGACGGCTTTCTTGTTATCCGAAGTAATTTTAACTCCTGTTTCTTTAAGGAAAGAGAGCTCTTCAGTATTTCTCCGCGTAAGTGTTATTGCCGAAGCACTGAATTTCTGCTCTTTAACAAAGCCTTTAAACAGTGAGATTCCGATATTGCCGCATCCTATTATGGCTATTTTGTTTTTCATTTC
>JAKLDT010000340.1 GCA_022703405.1 Bacteroidota bacterium
TTCACATCAGTTATCCTTCCGTGGAATTCACCTTTTGCATCAGTAAACAAACTCCAGTCATTCAGTCTGTAAAGCCTTGACAGGTAATTGCTTCTGATCATATCTGCTTCCCTGTTCCTTAGGCTGAGATATCTTTTCTCAACTGCTTCAAGCAACTCAGAAAGGCTCTTGTCACAGTCATGTTCCCTGCCTGTGACAGCTGTGAGTGATACTGCGTTGAAGGACTTTTCCGGGAAGATTTTCTGATTAATATTAAGTCCGATCCCGACAACAGATGATGTGATTGAATTGTCAATTATTGAGTTTTCAATGAGAATGCCTGCTATTTTGTCACTTTTTACATAAATATCATTCGGCCATTTGATTTTAACATCAGTTATATACTTGTCGAGAAAGTCGGTAATACCGAGTGAAACTGACATTGAAACAAGGAACTGATCGGCCGGCTGAATAAAGGTTGGTTTTAGTATTATGCTGAATAACAGGTTTTTACCTTTCTCTGATTCCCATTTGTTCCCTGCCTGGCCACGGCCTGACGACTGGAAGGCAGCCCTTACAACAGTACCTTCACTGACATCCCCGGTTTTCAGCATTGTCAGGGCATGATTATTAGTCGATGGCAGATTTTCGAAGTACAGGATATTTGAGCCTAAAAGCATGATAAATAAGTATTTACATTCAAAGTTGTGTTTTTATCTTTGTAATTGGACTTTCAATTGAACATTGGCATTGAAATTGAACAATAGTTTGTGTCAAAAGTACAGATAATTGTGGTACTTTTGCGGCTTGGTATCAATGTGTTTATCAGATGAGAAAAAAGACAGACGGAACAGATTTGCTTCTTAAGGCTATTATAAATGGAATTCATGAAAAGAAAGGTCAGAATGTACTTAAAATCGATCTCAGGAAGCTTGAGAACAGAATAGCTGATTATTTTGTTATCTGTCATGCCTCATCAACAACCCAGGTCAGTGCCCTGAGCGATTCAATAGACGATGTTGTAAGAAAGGAAGCAGGCCAGAAACCTGTTCATATTGAAGGACTTGACAATTGCCTGTGGGTATTGATTGATTATGGCGATGTTGTTGTGCATGTGTTTGTTGAAGAATACAGGAATTTTTACAGCCTTGAGTCACTGTGGGCTGATGCAGTAATTGAAGCAGTTGAGGATAAAAAAAGTAAGGAGAAATAATGGAGAATAACGACGATAATAAAAATACAGGTAACAAAGCGGACAAGAACCTAAAACCAAGGTTCAATTCAAACTGGATCTTCCTGATTGTGGCCCTGGCTTTTATAGCGGTCAATTTTCTGTATGTAGGAAAAACAGTTCAGAAAACCACTACAAGCGGCATAAAGGAAATGATCGCCAGCCGCGATATTGAAAAGATTATAGTGATTAACAAGGAGGAGGCTGAGATCTACCTTAAAAAGGAAGCGATTGAATCGGGCAGGTATCCAAAGGTGCCCAAGCCAGGTACAGGTTTTGCTACAATTTCAACCCCCAAGGCTCATTTCTCATATACAATAGGCGATATCAGCAGTTTTGAACCTTTTATCCTTGAGGCTCAGAAGAATGCCGGATATACCGACAAGGAGCTGATATATCCCGATTATCAGACGAGACATAACTGGTTTGCTGATGCATTGTCATGGCTGCTTCTTCCTGCAATCCTTATCGGCTTCTGGCTCTTTATGATGCGCAGAATGTCAGGAGGCGGAGCAGGAGGGGCAGGCGGCATATTCAACGTAGGGAAATCGCGTGCCCAGATCTTCGACAAGGATAACAATGTGAAGCTTAATTTCTCCGACGTGGCTGGTCTTGAAGAGGCTAAGACTGAAGTTATGGAGATTGTCGACTTCCTGAAAAATCCAAAGAAATATACCCAGCTTGGAGGAAAAATACCCAAGGGAGCCCTTCTGATTGGTCCTCCCGGAACAGGCAAGACAATGCTTGCAAAAGCGGTTGCCGGCGAAGCGAATGTACCTTTCTTTTCAATTTCCGGATCCGACTTTGTCGAGATGTTTGTTGGTGTCGGAGCCTCCAGGGTGAGGGACCTCTTCAAGCAGGCAAAGGAAAAGGCGCCTTGCATTGTTTTCATAGATGAGATTGATGCTGTAGGTCGTGCCAGGGGAAAAAATGCAAATTTCGGATCAAATGATGAGAGGGAAAATACTCTTAACCAGCTTCTTACGGAGATGGACGGTTTCGGTACAAACCTCGGTGTGATAATTCTTGCAGCTACAAACAGGGCTGATATCCTCGACAGAGC
>JAKLDT010000341.1 GCA_022703405.1 Bacteroidota bacterium
AATCATGCGCTTCGTATCTTTCCAGGCAATCGAACATTATTTTTTTTGCCAGTTCCCTGTATTTTTTATCACCGGATGCTTTAGAAAATTCAGCCAGGCCTTCAGCAACAAACAGGCTTCCGTAAATATCACCAGGGCCGGTAAGCGGATTGCCTTCCCTGGAAAATTTCTGTGGCCAGAAGCTTTTATCTGAAGGCTGGAGTGTGAGAAGAAGATCCTTTGACTTTTCTGCGATCCTGAAATATTCAGGATTCTTTTCGATATTGTTGTACATGAAGGAATACAACCATAAACCACCTCCTACAAACCATGATGTCTTGTTATAGTTCTCGGCCTGCCCTGTCCTGACATCGAGATAGCAGATAACTCCTCCATGCTCGTGGTCAATTGCATACCGGGACATGTTTGGCAGGAAATAATCAAAAAGTTCAGTTTTGTACTTATCGCGCAGCTTTTCCGGGCTCATTCCTGCAAGGCTTGTAAGCATTTTGCCCTTGTTCTTTATTGTTTTTTCTTCAGATATGAAGTCATAATTTCCGGTCATTGCAATCGCACCAATACCTGATAAGGTTCCGCACCTGACGAAATTGCGACGGGAGAGTTCCTGTTTTTTCACTTTACAGCAGTTTAATTTTTCAAATTTACTCAGAGCGGATAAGTTTTCAAATCAGTCGCTGATAAAAAACAAACAACCTTTAAACATAATTGTTGTCTGTTCTAAAGGCAATACGTCGATTGTTTACAAATTTTCAGAAGATGTTAATTACTCATTTTACATATTCGCCCGTGAAAAATTAATTTTAAGGCATATTTTGTTCAATTGTTTTGTGTTTTTATGAGTGATTTGAAAGGTTTGTATATTGAAGGGACCAAAAAAACTCCCAGGGTTGAGTTTACCAACCTGACCGGGGAGCTTGTTCTTGAAGGCAGATCAATACCTGAAAATGTTATCAAGGTATATGAACCGCTTATTTCATGGATCAATGAATATATAAAAGCTCCATGCATCACAACAAATCTTCATATTAAGCTTGAGTATTTTAATTCATCATCACTTATCTGGATTGTTAAAATCATTATGTCTCTGAGCAAGATTGACATGAAAGGAGCTGTTCTTTATGTCCATTTTTACTTCGAGATCCAGGATTTTGAAGAAGGTATTTCAGAGGAGCTGAAAGACCTTATTGACGTTCTTGCAGGTAAGATCCGTGGTACAAAATTCAATATTGCATTCAAGACTCACGGTATGAACAGTGAGGGGAAGATTATTAAGGATTCAACACTACTTCTCTGAAAGCTCAGTGTTATAATCAAAAAATTAAGTTGTTTTAACATAAGTAGGAGGCTGCATAAAGTCTCCTTTTACTACTTTTGTTTACCAACCTTTTAACTTTAACCAACCATGAAACGCAGAGAAATAATAAAAACATTGTCAGCCATTCCTGTTGCAGGAGGTATAATGTCTATTGAGCCGCTTGTAGGATCAGCTGACCAGAAAAAGCCGGCTGCAAATGCAGGAAGATTAGCTAATCCCGCTCCCGGTGCGCTGGCTTTAGGACCGCAGATATATCAGTCGATAGGAGTGGAGCCTGTAATCAACTGCAGGGGAACATTCACTGCAATAGGCGGTTCCCTCGAGCTGCCCGAGGTGCGTAATGCAGTCGATTTTGCATCGCAGAACTATGTTGTTATTGATGAACTGGCCATGGCTGTTGGCAAGAGGCTTGGTGAGATAACCGGCGCTGAGTGGGGAATGGTTTCTTCAGGTTGTGCAGCCGGAATGAAGCATGTTGCTGTAGCCTGCATTACTGACGGTGATCCTGAAAAACTTGTCAGGGTACCGGATCTTACGGGCTTTACAAAGACAGAAGTCATTGCTCCGCGTTATTCAAGAAACCAGTATGACCATGCAATACGAAATGCAGGTGTGAAACTCATAACAGTTGATACTATGGATGAGCTTAAAAAAGCAATAAGCTCCAGGACTGCAATGATTTATCTCTTCTCTGCACCGCAGGAATATGATAAGGGACCAATGTCGATTGATAATGTTGCTGCTGTTGCAAAAGAAAATAATATTCCTATTCTTGTTGATGCAGCAGCCGAAGTACTGACGATACCAAATATACACCTTAACCGGGGTGCGACTATAGTTGCATACAGTGGTGGCAAGGCAATAAGGGGTCCACAGTGTGCAGGACTTCTTCTCGGCAAGAAGGATCTTCTTTTCTCGGCATGGCAGGCAAGTTCACCACACCATGGCCCCGGA
>JAKLDT010000342.1 GCA_022703405.1 Bacteroidota bacterium
GAGTAATAAGCTGGTTTGCCTTTTCACTGTTTGTAAACCTGTTGTTTGCATCATCCCATAGCAGCATCGATTCTCCGCATCTTGCTGCTATGTTGGGAATATGTACATGCAGGGCTGCTGCTCTTCCTATTGCTGGTGTGCAAACGGGCTTCTGCCTCGATCTTATGCAATCTATAAAGTTTTTTGCATGTTCAGCATGTGATTCCTTTCCTTCTGTAAATTTATATTCATCTGTCTTTCCTTTCTTTGCCTGGCTATCCCATTCAGGCCTGAGAATTAGCTTGTTCCGGTCAACTGTAATTGTCCCATTGTCGCAAACGAATGCAAGGCCGTAAGGTGAATCGTAGGGTCCGCTCTGTATCCCTGCCGTCATATCCCAGTTGATTACAAAATCATTGTTGGGATAGATTATATTCATTGAATCGAATGTTTCACGCATTCTGGGTTCTTCGGATGTGTTTGCCCCGTACACGAGTACTTTTTCGGGACCTTTTGTAATATTGCCTGCCCACAGTGCAATGTCGAGAAGGTGAACACCCCAGTCCGACATCAGTCCGCCGCCGTAGTCCCAGAACATCCTCCAGATCCCATGGAACCTGTTTTTGTTGAAAGGCCTCATAGGAGCTGGTCCGAGCCACATGTCAAAATCAACACCTGCAGGAACAGGTTCATCAGGTATCACAGGAAGACCAACTCCATAAGTGAAATTGGCCCAGATATTAACCCTTCTGAGCCTGCCCGTTTTTCCGGAATTAATAAGCTCAATTGTTTTAGGGAAAATGAAACTGCTTCTTTGCTGCTGTCCCACCTGTACAACTCTTTCCCCGTAATAATCTGAGGCTTTTACAATAATATTGCATTCAGCTATTGAATTAGCCATAGGCTTTTCAACATAAACATCCTTGCCGGCCTGAAGTGCATATACTGCCATAAGACAATGCCAGTGGTCGGGTGTGCCAATAATTACTGCATCTATATCCTTCTGTTCCAGCAGCTTTCTGAAGTCCTTGTATAGCTTCGGCTTCTGATTGAATTTTTTCTGAAGGTCTGCAGCTTTCTCATTGAGGACATTTTCATCAACATCACAAAGTGCAACACAGTTCACACCCGGATTGGCCAGATGCTGCTGAAGGTCTCCATAGCCCATGTTTCTGCAACCGATAAGACCGATATTTATGCTGTCGGAAGGGGAGGAGTAAATTTTTGAAGCATCCGTAAAGCCTGCTAATCCTGCTCCGGCAGTAGTCAGTGCAGTTGTGGCAATGAATTTTCTGCGATCCATGTTCTGTTTTATTTTTTGTTTTGAATATACGTATATCAGGTAAGTGTCTTAACTTTAATGCATATTAACCATAAATATATAATGAAAAAAGCAATTGCATTGTTAACTGCGGTTTTAATTATTGCACTAAACTCCTGCAAAAACAATCATCAGGATATCAGGAGAATGAATGACACAATACTTTTTTCCGATACAATTCAGTATCATCCTGTCAGAATCAGTAAGGAAGACGGTTCAATATTACCATGGTTTTCTGCTGATAAGGGTGAATCCTATGACACGGTTCTTATGCTTGTATGGGATTTCTGGGATAAAATGGAAACTGATTCAAATGGTCTGAAATATTTTATGAACCACCAGGTCTGGAAACCCGGACATGATATGAGGGGACTGGGAGGAGATCAGATAAACATGGCGCTATCATCATGGCGACTGCTTTATGCTTATGCCGGATATCCGGAAGTAATTGATAATATGAGATATATGGCTGATACTTACCTCGATCGATCCCTCTCTGCCGCAGATGATAAATGGCCATTCATCCCATATCCCTATAATACTGATATACATTCAGGCCGCTATGATGGCGATATGAGAAACGGAAAAGGTATAACCCAGCCCGACAAAGCTGGTTCTTTCGGCTATGAGCTAGTCAGTCTGTATAAAATGACAGGTGAAAAGAAATATCTTGAGGCCGCAATAAGAATCGCAAACACTCTTGCTTTAAAAACAGAAGCGGGTGACAGTGTTAAGTCTCCTCTTCCCTTCAGGGTAAATGCCAGGACCGGAGAAACCGGTTCACTATTTGACAATATGGGTTCAGGGAAAAAAGTGAGACCTGCACTTTATACCTCAAACTGGACCGGTACCATGTTGCTTTTTGAGGAGATGCAGGCACTTGATACGGAGAACAGAGACCTTTACAAAAAGTGTTTTGACACCTTCCTGAACTGGATGGAGAAATATCCTCTCAGAACAAATAAGTG
>JAKLDT010000343.1 GCA_022703405.1 Bacteroidota bacterium
TTCCAGGAACTGTTATATGCTGATCTTCTGTCATCATCACCTGTCTGGACTATAAGCATCTTGGATTCTTTACCTGAAATAATACTGTCGGGTTTTATTTTAAGCATGAAAGCTTTATGAACAGGAGTATATTTATTATGTACCCGGTGAATGCCTGATAAAGCGTTGCCCTTTCTCGGAACATAACTGTAAACGAATTCAAGGGTGTCATAAAGTGACCCAGCAGGTATTTCTGTCCTGATGTTTTCAGCAATGAAACTGTTTGATCTGTTATATGGCATTATCAGGATATCTGACTTATTATGTTTCTCAATATGCTTATTGTCAGTTGCTTTTGACTTGATATGAAAGGTGAGATCAGATGTGTTTTTATTTACATCAGTGACAATAATTTTGGCGGTATAGGTCCTGTCTTCATTGAAATTAAAAATTCCCTTGTTTATCAGATTGCTATACGCTGAAAGCCTGTCATTTGGGAGGCAGTAGGTCCTTTCAACAAAGAACTTTTCTTTCATGAAGGTTTCATAATCTATGTGGGAGTTAATGAAACGTGATTCACTGAATGAAAAACTGTCCATCACATATTTAAATACTGTAAGGCTGTCAATAATAAGCTCTATTGAATAGGCAGAACATTTATTATAACTGTCATTTAATAGGTCAAATGATTTTATTCCGAAACCTGCAGGGCCGCTTATCGATATTTCTTTTTCTGAAGGAATGTAATATGTTCCATGACCGCCCACCACATCAAGTCTTTTCTGCTCATTCTTTCCGTTTATCGTGGTGGCTTCTGATAATGGATAGATGAACAGCTTTTCGATTACAGGAGCAATGTCATCGCCAGCACCGAATTCAAACAACAGTGGATTAACAGGCTTTTCGCTGTCTGCCTTCCTGATTTCATAATGCAGGTGAGGACCGCCTGAACTTCCTGAATTTCCTGAAAATGCAATAAGATCTCCCTGTTTAACAGGAAAGGTCTCCTTTGAAAGGAAAAGGCTGACCGCGAAACTTTTCTTCTCATATTGCTTTTCCTTTACATACTTTTCAATTTCAGGAGAAAAACTCTCCAGGTGACCATAGACTGTTGAATAACCAGAAGAGTGCCTCAGGTAAAGAGCACGGCCAAAGCCTGAGGGCGAAACTGTAATTCTGTAGACATATCCGTCTGAAGCCGCCTGCACCTCATGGCCTGTAGCACCCTGTGTTTTGACATCGATGCCGGAATGATAGTGGTCTATTCTCAGTTCACCGAAATTAGCGGAAAGAAGCAGTGGTATTCTTACAGGCGAAATGAAAAGCTTCCTGTCGACGGGAGTGTCAGATAAGCTGCTGATAATTAGACTAATAATAAAAAATATTCGAAAATGTAGCATTGTATTGAAAAGCTGTAAGTTACATTTTTGCAAAGCTAGACTTCCGGTTTACATCACCAAACTATTTAGGTTAAATTTTTGTAAATTCCTTTTACAATATTAACTTTGTATTAAATATGAAAATATGTCCGGTCAGGGGTACGAAGAGCTGATAGTATTGAACAGAAAACTAGATGAATTGTTGAATAAGTACAGTACCCTGAAAGCGGAAGCAGAAGAACTCAGGAGGCACAATGAGGGAATGTTGCGGATGCTGGAAGAAAAGGATGAAAAGATTAAGGAACTGGAAGTAAAATACGAAAGGATAAAAATAACAGGAGCATTGTTGGGTGAGGGCGGTAATGGCGCCGAGGCGAAAAGGAAAATAAATGACTTAGTGCGGGAAATTGACAGATGTGTTGCTCTTTTAAACGGTTAAAGATATAGTAATGGATGATAAACTTTCGATCAGGGTTAATGTGGCCGACAGATATTATCCGTTAAAGGTGGAAAGGGATGATGAAGAAAAGATCAGGAAAGCAGCGAGAATGATTAATGAGAAGGTCCTGCAATACAAGCAAAGGTATTCAGACAAGGATGTGCAGGATTTTCTGGCGATGGCTGCTTTGCAGTATGTGATCAAGCTGACGGAGGAAGAAGAGAAACTTGACAAGGATTATCTGCCGGATGCATTAAAAGAACTGATTCAGAAGATTGATTTGGTTCTTGAAGAAAAAGAGTAACCAGCGTTCTTTAAAATACAAAGTAAGAAATTGCCCGCATTGTTTCTTCATTCATTTTTGAAACTCAACACTTAAAACTTTGGAGCAAACCTTGACCGGGGTAGAACAGGCCTCAT
>JAKLDT010000344.1 GCA_022703405.1 Bacteroidota bacterium
GTATAAAAAGGCGTTTCCCCCCGTGGGGGGAAATTGAAAGGGGGGTTATAACTAAAAAAGTGTTACATGAATTCTGAAGTGTTACATAGCTATCGGGACGGGACTTTGTGCCCTTTGTGGTTAAATTTAGTTTCACTCAGTTCATTTTCTGACTTTTTGTGTCAGTTATTCTAAATTCTTAGTAACTTATAGGATATTTGTCTGACATGAAAGTCTTTATAAACATTGTCTTTCTGTTCCTGATCTCACTTTCCGGCTTTTCCCAGTCCCCCTCTGAGGACTTAAAAGCTATCCTGAGAAATACAGACAGAAACATTTCCCCCGACCAGTTGTACCTTCACACCGACCGTAACAGGTACCAGACTGGTGACACTATAAGGTTCCAGGCTTATGTTAGAGATTACCGGAGCGGCTTCTTCGAAACAAAAAGCGCTTCAATGAATGTCCTGTTGCTTGATTCTGTTTATCATACCATCGACAGCGCCCGTTTCAGAATAAGCTATTCAACAGCATCAGGATGGCTGAAGATACCTGATGATGTTCATCTGGGCTACTATACAATACTGGCTTACACCAGCAGTCAGATGAACTATGATCCTCAGTATGCTTTCAGGATGACAATAAAAGTAGACAGACTCAGACCAGGGAGCAGCGAAGTATCAGCTGAAACAGAAGATAACAGAACTGAAGTAGATCTCAGATTTCTGCCTGAAGGCGGAAACTTAATTGCAGGTATTAAACAAAAACTTGCTTTTAATGCAGTGGATGCAAGGGGAAAAAGACTGAATGTCTCAGGACAGATAATAAACCTCAAAGGAGAAAAGATTACTGAGTTCAAATCCGGTCCGCATGGACCAGGCATGATTGAGTTCACACCCCTGCCCGGGGAATCGTACTTTGCAAAACCTCTTGAAAAAGAGTTCGGGAACCTCAGCTGGCCCCTCCCCACTGCTGACAATAATGGCGTGGCTCTCAGAGTTGAGAATAATAAAGCAGGAACGCTTGATATGATAGTGCGCGGAAGGAACCTTGCCGGGAAGGAATACCTGCTTGCTGTGACGATGAACAACATACTTATCTTCTCAAAGACAATAAATCCGGATACACTTTTCACTGCCAGGATCAGAACTGATGAGCTTCCTGCCGGGACTGCCTTTGTTACACTCTATGACGAGGCCCTTACTCCTGTTGCCGAAAGGCTTGTCTTCCTGAACCAGCATAAGAAGATGAAGGTTCAGATTGAGGTAAAACCTGAAAGTGCCAGGTCCGGTGCTGAAACTGAACTTACTGTCAGCACAACAGATTATTCAGGAGAGAATCTCAGTTCAATAGTATCCATATCTGTTTTTGACTCAATATCAGGGTTTTACAATGGCACTCCATACCCTGATATTGAAACAACTTTTTTGTATGACAGGGAATTTTACAATAACCTTCCTCATGAAATAAAATGCACAGGATTAGGTAATATTGACAGCAGGTCGCTTGACCTTCTGCTTATGACTTATGGTTGGAGAAAGTACAAGCTGAAGGAACTTGTTTTCGAGGAAAAGGTACCTGTAATAAACGATTACGATCATCTAAGGCTAACAAATCCCGGCAATGAAAAGAATGGCAGGACCTCTGTCACACTTCTTTCACCCGAAGGAGGGAATGCGCTTACAGTTGAGCTTGATAAAAACCGGGAGGCTCTTGTACCCTTTGACTCACTTGACGCTTTTGCAAGACAGATAATGATAATGCCTGATGAGAAGATCTCCAGAAACAGGAATCCTGTAAACATTGATTTTCCTTCTGATGTGGCATATTCTGAAAAAGCAAAGGCAATTAAGGCTGATTCAATATTTGAAGCACCCTCTACTTTCGTACCTGCTTTTGAAGGTATACTCTTCAATCCCGACAGTGCCGTTATGATTGAACCAGTGACTATAAAAGGTAAGCGAACAGAACAAAAAGAGTATGTGGCTAAAACTGCTGATGCTTACAAGTATACCGGAGCCTTTACTTTATATAGCAAGGATTTCAAGTTTGCACAGACTTTTGAGGATATTCTGTATAGGTTAGGCGCATATTATGTAAACAAAAGAAATAAAAGAGTAATTCTGCGTGGTGAGGGATTATTACCGAAACCAAGGAATGATATTAGTCTACCAAGAACAGCATTGTTTGTATTAGATGACATCCCTATTTTTGACAGAACATATTTTCCGAT
>JAKLDT010000345.1 GCA_022703405.1 Bacteroidota bacterium
ACTTTAGTTAATAACTCCATGCCTTAATGTTAATAAACTTAAATTTTTACTCTTGCATCAGGTATCTGACTTGTTTAATTTAGCAATTACCCGTTTTGAAAAACGGTGGCCTTGTAATCAGATAAAAATCAGAGAAGAACAATTTTAATATGGAAGATTTATTTGTCCAGGAACCGGCTGTCGCTGCTGAAAAAGTGAAAAGAGAAAAAACAAGCCCCGAAGTGGAAAAGAAAAATGATGTTAGTGCACGACCAACATATTCACATGATGAAGCAGTTGAGGCAAGCGTAGCTTATTTCAAGGGAGATGAGCTTGCTGCACGGGTCTGGGCCAATAAATATGCCCTTAAGGATTCATTCGGAAATCTTTATGAGAAGACTCCGGATGACATGCATCGCAGGCTTGCCAGTGAAATTCACCGTATTGAAAAGAAATACAAAAACCCTCTCGCGGAAGAACTTATATATAATGTACTCAGGGACTTTAAATACATTGTCCCCCAGGGTGGTCCTATGACTGGAATTGGCAACGAATATCAGATTGCCTCTCTTTCGAACTGTTTCGTGATAGGTAATGATGGTTCTTCCGATTCATACGGGGGAATAATGAAAATTGACCAGGAACAGGTTCAGCTTATGAAAAGAAGGGGCGGAGTTGGTCATGACCTGTCTCATATAAGGCCAAAGGGCACACCGGTGCTCAACAGCGCTCTCACATCAACAGGAGTTGTTCCATTTATGGAGCGTTATTCAAACTCCACAAGGGAAGTAGCCCAGGACGGAAGAAGAGGAGCCCTCATGCTTTCAATATCAATAAAGCATCCCGACTCAGGGAAATTTATTGATGCAAAAATGGAAAGCGGCAAGGTAACAGGAGCCAATGTGTCAGTGAAGCTTACCGACGATTTCATGAACGCTGTCCAGGGTAAAACAAAATTCAGGCAGCAGTATCCTATAAAATCATCAAACCCGAAATATTCAGTTGATGCTGATGCCGTACAGCTCTGGAACAAAATAATTCACAATGCCTGGAAATCAGCAGAACCCGGTGTATTGTTCTGGGATACAATAATCAGGGAGAGTGTTCCTGATTGCTACTCCGACCTTGGTTTTGCAACTGTATCAACAAATCCCTGTGGTGAAATTCCGCTCTGTCCTTATGACAGCTGCCGTCTGCTTGCAATTAACCTGTTCAGCTACGTGAAAGATCCTTTCACAAAGCAGGCAGAATTCGATTTTGGACTTTATAAGGAACACGTGGGCCTTGCACAGAGAATAATGGATGACATAATCGACCTCGAAATGGAGAAGATCGATGCCATCCTCGCCAAAATAGATGCTGACCCTGAAAATGAAGAGCTTAAGCACGTTGAAAGAAACCTTTGGGTAAATATAAAGGAGAAATGTATTCAGGGAAGAAGAACAGGTATAGGCATAACCGCTGAAGGCGATATGCTTGCCGCCCTTGGTCTCAGGTACGGAAGCGATGAAGCTACCGAATTTTCCGTTGAGGTCCATAAAACCCTGGCGCTCGAGGCTTACAAATCATCAACCTACCTTGCAAAGGAAAGAGGCCCGTTCACTATCTACGATGCTGAAAGAGAGGCAAATAATCCTTTCATACTACGGCTTAAGGAGGCTGATCCGGTTCTGTATAATAATATGGTGAAATTTGGGAGAAGGAACATAGCCCTTCTGACAATCGCCCCAACCGGGACAACAAGCCTCATGACGCAGACTACATCAGGTATTGAGCCTATATTCTCAACTTTCTACAAACGCAGAAGAAAGGTGAATCCAAACGACAAGAATGTGAAGGTTACTTTCAGGGATGAGGTAGGAGATTCATGGGAAGAATTCCCAGTTTTCCATCATAAATTTGTCGACTGGCTCAGACTTAATGGATATGATCCTGAAGAAGTGTCACGTATGGATGATAAAGCCATAAATGAGATTATTGCAAAATCACCATATTACAAATCGACTGCAAATGATGTCGACTGGATTGCAAAGGTCAGAATGCAGGGTGCAATACAAAAATGGGTAGACCATTCAATAAGTGTAACAATAAATCTTCCTTCTGATGTTAAGGAGGAACTTGTAAGTGAACTCTACCTTACTGCATGGAAGTCGGGCTGCAAGGGCGCCACAGTTTATCGTGACGGATCGAGGGACGGAGTGCTGATCTCAGGAAAAGCGGAGACAAGAG
>JAKLDT010000346.1 GCA_022703405.1 Bacteroidota bacterium
TCATTCTGCCTTTTGCTTTAACAATAATTTTAACCGGCATTTTCCAGCAAATAAATGCACAGGACATTCTCCGGCTGAAAAGCGGCAGGGAAATCAGGATTTCTGTTGTTGAAGAAAATGATGATCTAGTTAAATACCGGGAATTTGAGAACCAGTCCGGACCGGTGTATACAATTGCAAAGGACAAGGTTGAATCGTTAACTTACAGGAAAGGATCAAAACCGGTACAGAAAAACGACATTGAAAAACCTGCTGTTAAAGAACAGCAGCAGGAAGAACAGGTACTGAATGCCAGCGACCAGCTTGTTGTAAAGAAAAGATATGTTTACCTGAATGACATAAAGCAGAATTCAAGGAGCATAAAAACTCTCATGGAGGATAATCCTGAAGCAATAAGGTTATATGAATCGGGAAAAACAATGGCTGATCTGAGCAATGCATGCGCGATTGGTGTCCTGGCTACAAGCTTTGCAGCCTCGTCAAAAATGAATAAAATGGAAAACCATGATGACAGGATCAAGACAGGTACAATAGCTTTATCAATCGACGGAGCCTTCATCATCACTGCAATTATTCTGTCCTCATCGGGAAAGAAAAATATCAGGAAGGCTGTTGAACTTTATAACTCATCATCAGGCAAGCCTGTTTCATACAACTTCAACATCGGATTGCAGGAAAATGGGCTTGGTATTGAAATAACTTTCTGAAAATTAATTTAATCACTTCATCATTTTGGTATAGAAAGAATAACTCAATCCTATACTGTAAAAGGCTCCGTTCCACCTGACCTTCAGAAGATCGCCTGTAGCACCAGGCCCGACGCGGAAGGACGAAAATCCTGTTGAACTCCTGCTGTCTTCATGTGATTCCTTGGTCTTAAGAAAGCGATAGCCGGCCCTGCCGCTGAGCATAATCCTTTTTGACAACAGCCAGTCAATACCTGCAGCCTGGTGGAAACCAACGCCCAGGTTTGCTGAAAGATCATACTTTACATTATTAAGCTTAATATAACCGCTCATCATTGCCAGATCAACTCCGGGTTCGAAAATTGCTATAAGATTCTGCTTATGATTGAGAGTATGACCATAGTATATAATTATATTATAATAGAAGTTTTTAAGTCGAAGCTCATAACTGCCATTCAGGGCAGAGGCATTAATAGCATCAACAGGTGTAAACATAAGCTGCAGTTCGTCACCTATGCGGTTTCTGCCTGAATTCCCGATTACCATATTCATCCTGAGGAAAATCGGAATCGAAACAGGATTACCTTCAATAACTGCCTTTGGATTAGCAGTTACATTTCGCCAGAACAATAAAAGGTCATCTTCCATTTTCCTGTTAAAATGATCCATTCCTGCACCGAAGCTCCACCGTATTGATTTCATTGTAAAGGCATTGTCAATTGGCTTTTCCGGTACATTTCCGGCAGTATTCTGCCCGGCCTGGGAGTAATCGGCTATTATGCCGTCACTGTAGTGAATGCTCAGGACATCGCTGACAAAAACTGAATAAACAGCTTCAGATGCAGGCGGGCCATACTTCCTGTAACGGATCTCGGTATCATTTTTTTCAACAATCACAGCGGGTATCTTCTGCCCGTTCCTGACAAAAAGAGTATCCTGTGCTGTTAAATTAACTGTTAATGAGATAAACAAAGCTGCAAGAAATACTTTTCTCATAATCATATTACATAGAATTACATGAACTGATTTTTAATATGTTACAATTGTTTTGATCCAATTTGTCAATGTTTCTTTATAAAATTTTGTTGTCAAAATAAGCCTTAGTGTTTCTTTTATGTATGAAAATAGGGAATTTTGGATGATATATGAGTGATTTTGCTCTGAAAATTGTATAAGATGCAAATGCCGGTGTCATTGACAATTTCTGGCCGGAGTGGACTGAACATTGCTATTCTTACATAATAATTTGATTTTTATCATTTTACACTTAGAAGCTTCCGACTGGCTAAATGTGGGCAGACTGTCAGGTATTTGCACCTAAGTCAGCAGCAAGATCAATCACATTCCATCTCCCGATTTGCGGATCATAGAATCTTGCCCCGTAATCGTATAGGTGAATATTATGAGTGTTGGTGTTCAATATGTTACGGGAGCTACCGGCCAATTTTTAAAGTGTTTTTGATGAATCTTTGGTATCAAAATGTTCTTAAATGCTTACTTTTCAGTATGGAAAT
>JAKLDT010000347.1 GCA_022703405.1 Bacteroidota bacterium
CTGGGTTAAAAGCATTCCAACCATAGATTCCTCGCCTGATTCTATGCCAAGCGCAGAAAGAAGCTTTTCTCTCATTAGTTCCCCCGTTAGATATTAATAATACTAAATTAATAAATTAATTAAGAATTGTTTAGGGAACTTCCTTTTTTTTGACCAATACGCGTATTTTGTGGATTACAGAAGAAGTAAATATCAATTATCAGACAAAACTGTTTTTCACTGCTTTTACAATCGAAGGAATATCAGCGCTGAATCCGTCAGTTTTTATTTCTGATTTTTCATAAAATGGTTCTCTTTCCCGGAGCTTATCCTGTACATAAGCAAGAAGCCCTTCTCCTTTCAGTCCTTTGAGTAAAGGCCTTGCATCAGAAGAACCGGCAAGTCTGCTGACAAGCTGATCCGGTGTAAGTTTCAGGTATATTGTAAGGCCGGTGTCGAGCATGAACTGCATATTGTCACCGAAACAGGGAACTCCTCCTCCCGTTGACAGCACTGTATTCTCCTTTTTAGAATAAAATCTCAGCAGTTCAGCCTCTGTCTCTCTGAAATGCTCCTCTCCCAGCTTTTCAAAAATCTCGGGAATTGACATTTCAAGGGATTCCTCTATTTTTCTGTCGAGATCGATAAATGACCACCCAAGTGATGAGGCAAGCTTTTTCCCGGCAGTTGTCTTTCCGCTGCCCATGAAGCCGATCATATATACAATCTTCCTGCGAAACATCAGAGTTCCAGCTTCATCTGTGCGGGATCTTCATGCGCACCGGGATGAGGCGGAACATCTTCTTCCTTTTCAACAGCAGGTGCCTGGGTTTCTTTTTTAACAACAGGTTCTATTTCCTGGATATTGTCAACAACAAAGCTCGTAAGACGTTTACCCTTGGCCTTGAAGCTCTTAACGCCAATGAATTCAGCCACCTCAATTATCTCATTATCACGGGTTTTATGCTTTCCTCCGAACTGGATCTCTAACCTAGGATACTCAACCTCGGTAAGGCTTACAAGCCTCGACTCGGCATCTTCATTTATGAAGCATTGTGGCTTTTCAGATTCCTCAATAACAAAGCGCTTTACGTAGTAGAATTTCTGTTCGGCATCCCAGTAAACTGCCGAATAAACTTTACCCGGCCTGAATTTTTCAATAACAAGTAAATTTTCTTCAAAATGATTGGACAGGTCAAATCCTGAGATCCTGAAGAATCCGTTTTTCGTTATGACAAGTATCTTATCTTCAGCGCTGAACTCTCCAAGGTAAGTTCCTCTGCCGTCAACATTAAGCCTGAATACAGCATCATCGAACCATATTTTCCTTCCGCCGAGTGTTGACAATCCTTTTTCCTTGAGAGCTACCTTATGTACAGCATTCCGTGTGAGGATATTACCCATTGATGATTTGCCCTTAATACCTAGCTGCCCGAAATCAAATTCGAACGAAAGTTTTTTCAGTCGTGCCTTAGGTTTATGATGTACATTAATCACCTCGGCCTCCCCGTTCGGATTGACACTCATATAAACGATCTTTGACCCCTGAGTACCCCTTGTGAGGTTATATTCCTTATCACGGGCAAGTCCGGAAATGGAGCAGCGCTTGGCAAGCAGAGGACCATCTTTACCATCCTGATAAACAATATTATATATGGTCCGTTCGTCATTTTTCAGGAATATGCCTGCATAGAGTATATCGTTACCTACAAAGACCTTTTCGGCCACTTTTGTGACAAGATAAACTCCGTCCTTCCGTATTGTAATAACATCATCAATATCGGAACAGTCGCAGATGAACTCATCCTTTTTCAGGCCTGTACCAATGAAGCCTTCCTTGTAGTTCACATAAAGTTTGGCATTGTTTGCAACAACTTTTGCTGCTTCAATAGTGTCAAAATTCCTTATTTCTGTCTTCCTTTCCCTGCCCTTTCCGTATTTCTTCTTAATCTGCCTGAAGTAATTAATGGCATAAGGAATAATATTCTTCAGATGATTGTTTATCTCCTCAAGTTCAACTTCCAGTCCCTTAATATGTTCGTCAGCCTTCTTAACATCATATTTTGAGATTCTCTTTATCTTGATCTCGGTAAGCTGGATTATATCTTCACGGGTTACGGTTCTCAGCAGCCTTTTCTTGAAAGGAGCAAGGCCCTTGTCAATAGTGGTTATAACACCTTCCCAGGTTTCAACTTCTTCAATAT
>JAKLDT010000348.1 GCA_022703405.1 Bacteroidota bacterium
AATCCTTATCTCAATGATTTTTATGAGGATATGCAGCGATGGTCATTCAACCTGCAGATTTATTTCCTTAACTCTAGGTTCAGCCAGATCCTTGATATCAGAAAATCTGACAAAACTATTGTCCAGGACAGAACTATATATGAGGATGCATATATTTTTGCTCCCAACCTCCATTCAATGGGGCTTATGTCAACACGTGACTTTGACAATTATTCCACCCTTTTTAAAATGATGAGTTCATTCATACAGCCACCCGACCTTCTTCTCTACTTAAGGGCATCGGTACCTACACTTGTCAACCAGATCCAGAAAAGAGGAAGGGATTATGAAAGTTCTATCAGGATTGACTACCTGAAAAGGCTGAACGAGCGATATGAAGCCTGGATGGAAACATATAACCTGGGAAAGGTCCTTATTGTTGAAGCCGATCATTACAATTTTCCAAACAACAAGGACCATCTGAGTGAAGTTATCGACAAGATAAATGCCGAACTGCACGGACTGTTCTGAAATATCTATTTTACTTCAGCTGCTTCCTTAGGTGTTAAACTAACTTCCACATAGTTATCTGTGTCGTAATACCTGTTGGCAACATCTTTAACCATTTTGGCCGTAATTGAATTTACGAAGGATCTGAATTCCTCTAGTGAAAGCATCGTGTTTCCTGAAATATAATGATTCTGAAGATAGCTCAGCCAGAAGCCGTTTTCCTTTACCTGTGTCTCCCTCTCCCTGATTAGTGTCTCCTTAACCTTGTCAAGATCAGCGGCAAGAGGACCTTCAGTCTTTATCTTTGACATTTCAACAAGTATAGTCTGTGTCAGTTTCTCAATGTTTTCGGGCTTGCATCCGAATTGTGAGTAAATAGTATATTGGGGACGGGGTAGCTTGCTTACTGTACCTTCAAAATTTACTCCGTAAACACCACTCTGGTCTTCACGCATCGACTCCCTGAGCTTGATCTCAAGAATATCATTCAGGATAGCATAAGACTGACGGATCTCCGGCTTCCATTTTAAATCACCTTTCCACACCATTGCCACCTGGCTCTGCGGCTCAGAATTTTTCGGAACATTTACTACAACTTTTCCTGACGGAAAATCCGGGGTAAGATCGCGCCAGGTCTCCTTTCTTCCTTTCGATGGAAGTCCGCCAATGTACTTATCGAGCATTGGTATCACCTCATCGATACTGAAATTCCCGACCATAATATATGTGAAGTCACCTGCATCGGCAAACCTGTCTTTGAAGATGGCAACCATCCTGTCGAGGCTAAGCTGCTTCATCTGCTCTTCTGAAGGCACTGCGATTACCCTGGGTGAGTTCATTGAAATAATCTTCGACAGAGTGTCCTGGAAGATAACCCTGGGCACAGCCCGCATTGGCTTTATCATGTTGTTCATCCTCGAGACGTATGAATTGAAAGCATTCTCATCCCTTCTTATCCCGGTGAAATACAGATAATTGAGCTGAAGCAGCGTTTCGAGGTCTTTGGGAGTGCAACTTCCGCTCACTCCTTCCCTTATTTCGCTGATATAAGGACTCAGCTTTGCGGTATTTCCGGAAAGTTTTTTCTGCAAGCCTGTAAAATCGTATGAACCCAGGCCACTCTGGGAAATTATTGTTGAAGCAAGCGATGCTGACATTACATCCTGATCGGGATAAAGGGAAATTCCACCCGGACTGAAGGCTGAGAAAAGAATTTCGTCATTCTTGTAATCAGTGGGCTTAAGAACAAGCTTCACCCCATTTCCGAATATAAGTTCGGTATATCCGAATTCCTTGTTATCAATTCTCTTTTTAATGCCTGTTCCTTTGGGTTGGTCAGCCAGCAGAGGAGCATCCGTAACAGCATCGACATAAGCTTCCACCTTCTTTTTGGTGGCCGACTTTATCAGTTCCCTGACCTGCTGGTCTGAAGGTACGTTTATTCCTTCCTTTTCCTGTGCTGTAACAAGGGCTATAATATTCTTGTCACTTGTCCATTTTCCGGCAAGTGAATTTACTTCTTCAAGTGTAATTCCGGGCAATAGATCCCTGACAAGTTCATACTCCTTCTGATATCCGGGAATTGATTCCCTGTCAAGGAAATTCCTGATGTATTCATCAGCATAGCTTCCAGATTCCTGTTTATCAGCTTCCTTTGCACCATTTTCATA
>JAKLDT010000349.1 GCA_022703405.1 Bacteroidota bacterium
GCAGCTTCAAGAATCTCAGTTTCAGTGTGTCTGCCTTCTTCCCACCTTATGTTGTTACTGTTAAGTATTTCACGGTACTTCTCCTTTATCTCTCCTTTATCCGAAACAAAAACATCAAAGCCCTGCTTTAATGCAAGTACTGCCGATCCTGCTCCGCTCTCTCCTGCTCCGAGAATTACAATCTTCTTCATATCATCTGATCTTCAATGTCACAATGGTAATTACTGCAAGTATTATTGCCACAATCCAGAACCTCGTGACAATTTTTGGTTCCGGATAACCTTTTTTCTGATAATGATGATGGAGAGGGGCCATCAGAAAGATCCTCCTGCCTTCTCCGTATTTTTTCTTTGTCCTTTTAAACCAGGCCACCTGCATTACAACTGACAGGTTCTCAACAAGGAAGATCCCGCACAGTATCGGAATCAGTAATTCCTTTCTTATAATTATTGCGAAGACAGCTATAATGCCTCCAAGTGCCAGACTGCCCGTATCGCCCATGAATACCTGTGCAGGAAATGAATTATACCAGAGGAAGCCTATTGTGGCTCCTATGAAGGCGCTTGCAAAGATCACAAGCTCCTCTGAGCCGGGTATATACATGATATTCAGATAGCTTGCATAGATTACGTTACTCGACAGGTAGGCCAGTATTCCAAGGGCAGTGCCTGTGATTGCCGAGGTACCAGTGGCTAAGCCATCGAGCCCGTCAGTAAGATTTGCCCCGTTTGAAACGGCTGTCAGAATAAAGATCACTACAAGCACAAAAACAAGCCACTTGAATGCTTGTCTCAAATTCTCAGGTATAAAGGCTACAAGCCAGGCATAATCAAACTCATTATTCTTTACAAAAGGAATTGTTGTTTTTGTCGACTTCCGTTCAAGTTCAATTTCTCCCTGGGTATTTACAGGCCCCGAATTGCCGAGAAGCTCCACTCTTTCCCTTGTGCTCAGAGTATTTACCTTTACTTTTTCCTGAATAATAACATCATTGCTAAAGAAAAGAGTCAGACCAACAATAAGGCCAAGGCTGACCTGTCCTATTATCTTGAACCTTCCGGCAAGTCCTTCCTTGTTCTTTTTGAAGATTTTGATATAATCATCGAGAAAACCTATGAGACCAAGCCAGACTGTTGTGAGGATCATCAGCAGGACATATACATTATCGAGCTTTGCAAAGAGCAGGGTTGGTATAAGTATGGAAGCAAGGATTATTATGCCACCCATCGATGGTGTTCCCTTTTTCTGATATTGCCCTTCCAGCCCAAGATCCCTGACAACCTCCCCTACCTGTTTTTTCTGAAGAAAAAGGATTATTCTTTTTCCGATAAGAAGAGAGATTATCAATGAAGTGATAACGGCCATCGCCGAACGGAATGAAATATACTGGAACATTCCCGCCCCGGGGATGTCAAGTGTATCAAGATATCTGAATAAGTATACAAACATCTGTTACTGTTTTAAGTCAAAAGCCTTCCTCAACTCTTCCCTGTCGTCAAAATGGTGCTTCACGCCTTTGATCTCCTGGTAGTTTTCATGTCCTTTGCCGGCAATAAGTATCACATCACCCGGTGATGCAAGCATCACAGCGGTTTTAATGGCTTCACGCCTGTCTGAAATCCTGAGGACCTTACGTCTGAGGTCGGCAGTGATTCCCGCATCCATCTCATTTATAATAGAATCCGGTTCCTCACTCCTCGGATTGTCAGAAGTAAGTATCACCTTGCTGCTGCCTTCCGCTGATATTGCGGCCATCTTTGGCCTTTTTGTCCTGTCGCGGTCGCCGCCGGCGCCTACAACGGTAATTAGCTGTACGCCACCCTGCCTTATTTTGTTTATTGTATCAATCACATTCAGAAGGGCATCAGGAGTATGCGCATAGTCGACTATCCCTGAAATTCCGTCAGCCGATTTTATTACCTCCAGCCTGCCTGAGACAGGTGTAAGGTCGCTGAGTATTGTAAGTATCTCCCTTTTATCTGCACCCAGAAGTGAAGAAGCAGCAAAAACGGCAAGCAGGTTTGAAGCATTGAAATCTCCGATGAACCTGGTCCAGACCTCTTCGCCCTGCATCTTAAGACCCATGCCAGTAAAGCCCTGTTCAAGTATACTGCATCTGAAATCGGCAATTGACCTTACTGAGAAAGTATTATGTGA
>JAKLDT010000035.1 GCA_022703405.1 Bacteroidota bacterium
TACGAAAGACAGACCCATAGGGCTAAGGAATAGTTCTGCAACAGTAAGTATAAGATAACTGCTTATCAGCCAGTATGGTGAAACGCGGTCAACATCATTTACAGGGACACCATTAAGTTCTGCAGGTGACTTGAGGCCAAGAGATGAAATGAGTACAATAACAAAGCCTATTGCTGCAATTATCATACCTATCCCGATTTTTTTCGGAGTCGAAGGCTCAATGCCTTTCTTTGACAGCCATGCAAAAGCGCCCATCACAGGAAATGTAAGAGCTACAATGAACAGAGGATTAAACGACTGGAAAACTTCGGGTGATATTGAATTTTTCTCACCGAAAGGAGAGGAGATTTTTGACAGAAGGCCTGTTGGATCAGAACCTGCCAGGTAGAAAGTTGCAAGCATAAGTGCCAGAAAAAGGATTACTCCTCCGGAAATTTTTGAATTTTTTGTCATGTCGCCTTTCAGGAGCAATACAAAGCCTGCTATTACACCCACAACCGACAGCATTGATGGCAGGGTAAAGAAGAGGTTTGTAAAGGCGCCAACCTGCTTGGCTGTATAATCCCTTGCATATAGAGTTAATGTCAGACCATTCTGATGGAAGGACATCCAGAAGAAGATAACAACAATGAATACGAGTACGAGCGCAACAATCCTTGCCTTTTCTTCAGGCTTTGATGTAAGTACTATCCATGTAATGAAACCAGCAAACAATCCGAATGCAAAACCTGAAGTCCAGCCAACAGCTTCAATGAATGAAAGAGCAAAAGCAGTGATTATTGTTGCGCCAATTGCTGCGACAAGTACCCATGGCTTGAAATCAACCTTTTCGGTAGTTTCACTTTTCTTTGTTTCCTTATTTGGAAGCAGCTTTCCGAAGAATATGTAAACGAGAAGCGAAATTACCATTGCTATCGCGGCAATTCCAAATGCATAGTTGTATCCTTTTGAGAAAACTTCAAGATAACTGTTTGCAAATGCTGCAAGATCTGTAACAGGCCCGTTAAGGCTTACATTATTTGCAAGCTGCTGAAAGGTGCCTGTATCAGTCATGCTTCCGTTAATATACTGGTGGCATAATGATGGCAGACTCCCGTCGTGAAGGAATCCGTTTACCTTAAGCCACCAGTTTCTCATTCCTGTTGCGGCAAAAGGAGCGAAAAAGGCGCCAACGTTTATACCCATGTAAAAAATCATAAAGGCAGAATCCCTTAGCTTGGTATACTTCGGATCATCATACATCTGTCCGACAACAGCCTGCAGGTTTCCCTTGAAAAGGCCATTGCCCAGGGCAATTGTAAATAAGCCGATTATTGTAAGTGTAAGTGTCATTCCGGGAACTGCCATTATAATATAGCCCGCGAACATTATTATTATACCGGCAAGGATGACAAGCTTGTATTTTTTTGTAGAGTCGGCAAGGATCCCACCAAACAGGGCAAGTGCATATATGCTGAAATAGAACCAGCTGTATATTGTACCTGCCTTCTCAGCCGAGAGTCCGTACTTGGCCTGCAGAAAGAGCACCAGAATTGCCATCATTGTATAAAAGCCAAATCTTTCTCCCATATTGGAAAAAAAGGCTACCAGTAGTCCCTTAGGATGGTTTTTGAGCATGAGTATGGTTTTAAATTATTAAATTGTTAAATTATTGTCTTACATGCAAGTGCATGATCCGTATCATCTTACAAAGGACATTATCAATAAATCATTAGCATCAGTCCTGAACAAATATATTAATCTTTTTAAACTAAAAAAACCGGGTAAATCATTACTTGCATTTTGCCATTTCAGAGCAGGATAATTTTAAAATACGCATGAAGAATGTAAATTTGTGTTTAAACCATTGAAAAATTCAAACAGGAATTATGAAAATATTCAGCTCTGCCCAGATAAAAGAGATTGACTCATATACAATCATTCATGAACCGGTAAATTCGGTCAATCTCATGGAAAGAGCTGCCGGGGAGATATTTGACTGGTATATACATCTTTTTGACCGGCGCCACAGGATTTTTATTTTTGCAGGACCGGGAAATAACGGGGGCGACGGCCTGGCACTTGCAAGGATGCTGGCAGGTGAACGGTATAAGGTTGAATTGTGGTATCCCGATTTCAATGCAAAAACTTCAGTTGACTGGAAACAGAATTTCAAGCGGCTTAAAAAGGAATATCCCGATGTAATAAAGGTTCTTAAGGATGAATCTGCTTTCCCTTTTATTTCAAAAGATGATGTAATTATTGATGCAATCTTTGGTTCAGGCCTCAACCGGCCTGCAGATGGATTTATTGCCGTAGTAATACGACTCATTAACGAAAGCGTGGCTACAAGGGTATCAATTGATATTCCATCCGGTCTTTTTTGTGAAGACAATGGGAAAAATGATCCTGCCTCAATAATTCAGGCAGACTATACACTCAGTTTCGAATTTCCCAAACTGGCATTTATGTTTGCTGAAAATGCAAAATTTACGGGTGACTGGGATGTTCTGCCAATTGGTTTGCATGAAAGTGTTATTGAAGACACAGAAACGCAATTCAATTATTTAACGGCTGATGATGTAAGGCCTTTGCTGAAGACGCGAAAAACATTTGATCATAAGGGAATGTTCGGTCATGGTCTGCTTGTTGCCGGCTCAGCCGGGAAAACAGGAGCGGCAATACTGAGTGCCAAAGCAGCTTTGCGTGCAGGCATTGGTTTGCTTACATGTCATTTGCCCGGATCAGGGAGAGGGGTAATGAATACTTCTGTTCCCGAGGCTATGGTATCAGCCGATAAAAATGAAGAGCTGATAAGCGGGGTTGATCTGACTTCAAAATATACTGTCGCTGCAATTGGGCCGGGTATTGGCACAGACAAGTTAACACAGAAAGCCTTGTTCAGCTTCCTTAAAGATTTCAGGTTTCCTCTTATTATTGATGCTGATGCACTGAATTTACTCTCGGAAAACAGACAAATGTACTCCCTGCTTCATAAGAGTATTATTCTGACTCCTCATCCGAAGGAGTTCGAGCGTCTTACGGGAAAATTTAGTACAGGGTATGAAAGACTTATAAGCCAGATTGAGTTTTCTGAAAAAAATAATTGTTTTGTTGTCCTGAAAGGGGCATATACCTCTGTTTCAACTCCGGAAGGGAAAGTGTATTTCAACAGTACAGGCAATCCTGGTATGGCAACAGCCGGAAGCGGGGATGTATTGACAGGAATAATCCTATCTTTGCTGGCACAGGGTTATTCCTCTGAAGAAGCTGCAGTTCTAGGGGTATACCTGCACGGACTTGCAGGCGATATTGCTGCTGAAGCCGGAGGATATGAAGCTCTTATAGCTTCCGATATAATAAATAACATCGGTCCTGCGTATATAAGACTGAGGGAAGGTAAAGAATGAACTGATTGAATTTTACAATTATATAATGAATTAAAACATGAAACACTTATTAAAACTATTTATATTCAGCGCTTTAGCAATACTTGTCAGTTCATGCGGAACAGGCAGAAAGGTTACGGAATCACAGGTTTCTGTTGTGCCTCTGTCTGATACTGTCAGTGTAACTGAAGGGAGTATTGTTTACGGACTGCCGCGAACAGTTTTTACAGTTAAGTTTGATCTTGAGCGGACTGTGGAAATACCCGGACCTTATGCACGCTATGCTGATGACCTGCTTGGAATAACAGATGCAATACTGAAGGAAAATGAAAACTGGATGATTACAGGCGTTACTGTGAAAACACATGAGGAACTGGACCCTTCGGAATATTATATTATTAAAAGCTCTGGCTTCCTGAAGAGCAATGCACTGTCTCTTAGAAAGGAGGGACTGATTCTGGACGTTAATCCCCGGCAGTTCCTTGTAAGCGAGGGCCAGTCGGTAAGTGATGGTGATGAATTTGAACAGCTAAGGTTTTCTGACCTGGGATCAGACGAGTATTTCAGCCTGCAGAGCGATACAGCATTTAAGAGAGTCAGCATCGATTCAACTTTTATACGGATACCCTATATTGTTGAGAAGAAGAAAAGAATTTCCACAGATCAGCTTGCTGAAAAAGCTGCAAAAAGGATTATGGAGATCAGGGATGGAAAACATCTGATACTTACCGGAGAAGCAAATGTGTTTCCACAGAATGAGGCTCCGATAAATGAGATTAACAGGATTGAAAAGGAATATCTGGAACTGTTTGCAGGCAAGACAATTAAGGAGAACAGAAGCTATACAGTAAATTTAATACCTGAACCGGGTATGGAGAAAAAGCCTGTGACACTTTTCCAGTTTTCAGAGCTTACAGGTCCGGTTTCAGCTTCCTCAAAGAGCGGACTTGCCGTGAATGCAGAACTCATCCCGGAAAAGAAAACCAGGGCGCTTACAATAATCAACAGGAATCAGTCAGTTGCCGCAACAACTGAACTGGATAAGTTATTTTACAGGGTTCCGGATATTATAAATCTGAAGATATCAATAGGAGGCGATGTACTATTCAGTTCACGTAAGATGGTTTATCAGTTCGGTGAGACAATACAGCTTCCTGCAAATTTCATCATCGGTAAGTAACGAAATCATTGTAATTCATGGATTTACTATGAATTACGCGCGAAGCGCAAATTACAACAAATTACAGCGATGCAAATTACGCGCGAAGCGCTAATTACCGAAGTATTATTGGATTTTACCCTTGAAGTTTTTCTGAAAATCTTCCCATTTCTGCTTTTCATAATTTTTGTCTGTAAAAAAGCTCAGGAGGGTTTCCATGTCTTTAGGCGGTTTGTAACCGGGAACCGGAGCTGAAGCAAGCTGACCGTTATCCTGCGGAAACAGAAAAACAACAGTAGGATATGAAAGCTGGCCCTGTAACAAAGCCACTGCCAGCTGATGCGCCCTGCCTGCTTTTCCGTCATTAATGAAAGTCTGTCCCATAAACTCAACCTTTTCACTGCCTTCTGCATTGAATTTGACAGGATAGAATTTACTGTTCAGGAGTTCAGCAATTACCGGATTTGTAAAAGTATCCTTATCCATTTTTTTGCACCATCCGCACCAGTCAGTATAAGTATCTATAAAAAAAGGACGCGGAGACTTTTTGTACAATTGCTCTGCTTCCTGAATTGTATACCACTTTACTCCTTCATTCTGGGCATTTACAGTGATTGTAAATGCTGATATTGAATATATTGCAAGTATTGCAAAAAAAGCCTTGATTCTCATTTTCATCCTGTTTAATCTTTTCACTACAAATTTATGTTAAAAAAATGTCCTCCGGGTAAAAAGTTTTAATTATCACTAAATAACAACAATCGGGCCAGGGTTTTGTTCTTCAATACCTGTCAGCCTGTAGCGTGCATTGAATATATTTTCTACATTTACCGGTCATTTTAAATTTATTAAATGGAAACAATTGCAAGAACTCTGCGTGATTCAAAGACTGCCAGGTGGACAGCTTTGGCAATAGTATCATTCACAATGCTTTGCGGCTATTACCTTACTGATGTGATGGCCCCTTTAAAGCCTATGCTTGAAAAGGAACTGATGTGGAACAGTACTGAATATGGATTTTTCACAAGCGCTTACGGCTGGTTTAACGTCTTTCTGGGGATGCTGATCTTCGGTGGCATAATTCTCGACAAAATGGGAGTCAGGTTTACCGGTAAGATGGCAACAATTATTATGGTTATAGGAACGGCGATTAAATTCTGGGCTATATCAACCCATTCAATGGATGGACATGAGTTGTTCGGTTTCAAGATGCAGGTTGTTATTGCAGGTGTAGGCTTTGCAGTCTTTGGAGTTGGAGTGGAGATTGCCGGGATCACAGTGTCAAAGATTATAGTTAAGTGGTTCAAGGGAAAGGAGATGGCTCTTGCCATGGGACTTGAAATGGCTACTGCACGCATCGGGACAACTCTTGCAATGGCAACTTCTGTACCACTTGCCAATGCGCTTCACGGTGTGTCAAAACCGGTTCTTGTCTGCCTGATAATGTTGTGTATCGGCATGATAGCCTTCTTTATATATGCCACTATGGACAAGAAACTCGACAAATCACTGGCAGATGAAGCAGCCAGGACCGGCAATACCGAAGAAGAGGAATCATTCAGGGTTGCCGATATACTTTATATTGTGAAGAATAAGGGCTGGTGGTATATTGCAATACTGTGCGTACTGTTTTATTCTGCAGTTTTTCCCTTCATTAAATTTGCTACTGATCTGATGGTAAATAAATTCCATGTCAAGGAGGATCTTGCAGGTAACATCCCTGCTCTTCTGCCAATCGGTGCAATAATTCTTACTCCTTTCTTCGGTAATCTGTACGACAGGAAAGGAAAAGGTGCTTCAATAATGATAGTCGGAGCTCTTCTGCTTATACTTGTTCACGCTGTATATTCAATTCCATTTCTCACTGCAACTCCGCTTGCAATAGTAATGATAATGATCCTCGGAGTAGGATTTTCACTCGTTCCGTCAGCAATGTGGCCCTCCGTGCCTAAGATTATTCCTGAGAAACAACTTGGCACTGCTTACGGTATGATTTTTCTTGTACAGAATATTGGTCTGTCACTTGTCCCTTTGCTTATTGGCTGGGTACTTGATAAATTCTGCATCGTCGGTACAAGGATGATGGACGGGGCAGAGGTTCCGAGTTATAATTATACTATTCCTATGCTTATTTTCACTGGTTTTGGTGTTCTCGCCCTCATCTTCGGACTACTGCTGAAACGTGAAGACAAGCTTAAGGGATATGGACTTGAATTACCCAATATAAAAAATTAAAGATATTTGCGTCTTTAATTATTTTTAATATTTTTGCTGTAAGTAACTTAAAATTGAAACAGATATGAAGAAGATAATTATTGGTTTATCAGGTATTGTACTTGTGGCGCTTGTTGTAGTGCTTTTTACAAACGCATCAGTTGGTGATCCCAAGGATTCAAAGAAGGCTCAGACAGAAGTATCAAAGGATTGTGGTAAATGTCCGTCTGCTGCAAAATGTGCTGGTGCAACTGAAGCAAAAACATGCGAACATGCAAAAGCAGGAGAAGCAACAGCAGCGAAATCATGTGCCGGTTGTCCTTCAGCTGAAGCAAAAAAATGTGAAGAAGCTAAGCCTTGCTGCGCTTCAAAAAAGTAAAGCCCTTTCCAGGCAGATAATTTGCCTGATATAATATTCTGAGTCATAACTATCCATATCCGGGATGTTATGACTCAGGTTTTTTAAATACCTTTCATAAAAATAAAAATCAAAGAAAATGGCTGTTGAATTCGAAAAGGCAAAGATTTTTAATTTCTCCGATTCAATTGAGTATTCAGACGGGGGAATAGTAAGCAAGAGTGTACTTAAAAAGCAAACCGGAAATATCTCCCTGTTTTCATTCGATAAGGGAGAAGCTCTAAGTGAACACACTGCTCCCTTTGATGCCATGATACAGGTTGTTGACGGCAGGGGAGAGATTACAATAGGCGGGAAACCATATATACTCGAAAGTGGCGAGACCATTATTATGCCTGCAAATATCAGTCATTCAGTAAAGGCTGTTGAAAAATTCAAGATGGTGCTTACTATGATCAGGAGCTCGTAGCTCAGAAAATCATATTAAAGAAGCAATACATCACTGCACCGATACTTGCACTAACAGGAATTGTAAGTATCCATGCCCAGAATATTTTTGTCGTGACTCCCCATTTTACTGCAGAGACGCCTTTTCTGGCTCCCACACCTATTATTGCGCCTGTAATTGTATGAGTTGTGCTTACAGGTATTCCGAAATGAGTTGAACCGAACAGAGTGAGTGCTCCTGCAGTTTCCGAGCAGAATCCTTCATAGGGTTTGACCTTTGTGATTTTTTGTCCCATTGTTTTCACTATTCTCCAGCCGCCAAAGAGTGTTCCCATTGCAATTGCACTCTGACATGAGAGTATTATCCACAGGGCAATAGGATCATCTTTTGTTGCCAGGCCGGATACTATAAGGGCAGCCCAGATTATTCCCATCGATTTCTGTGCATCATTTCCTCCGTGTCCCAACGACAGGGTTGAGGACGAAATAAGCTGAAGCCGCCGGAAGACCTTGTCGACACCCGAAGGAGTGAAGTTCCTTACGATGTAAACGACTATTGTGGATATTATGTAGGATATTACCATTCCAAGCACAGGAGCAACGAAAATAAAGGCAATTATCTTAAGCAGACCGGAGTAAACTATTGATCCTGCACCTGCATGTACAAAAGCTGCACCCACAAGACCGCCCACAAGTGTATGGGATGAGCTGGAAGGAAGGCCCCACCACCAGGTGAGCAGATTCCAGATTATTGCAGCTACAAGTGCCGAAGATATTACTGTTAAATTTAGAACATCAGGATTCACGACTCCTTTGCCAATTGTATGGGCAACTTTCAGAGGGAAAACAGTGAAAGCGATAAAATTAAAAAAAGCTGCAAGTATGACAGCAGCTACAGGAGATAGTACTTTTGTTGATACTACTGTTGCTATCGAGTTTGCAGAATCGTGAAACCCGTTAAGAAAATCAAAGATAAGTACTAGAGCAACAACTATATACAGAACGATCATTGTAAAGATTTAAATGCTTCAGGTAAGTAAAAAATATTCGACCAAGATACAAAACTATTCGATTGTTTTTACCTCAGAAAACAAAAAAGGAGCCAGTAACAGCTCCCTTAATGCAATAAAAAATATCAGTTTATTTTATGCCATTTTAATAAGTATGGCTTTAAGTGTATCTGTAACATCCTCTTCCTCATCAACGCATCTTTCAAGTATCTCGAGGATCTTGTTGTTTTTAAGAAGTTCCTTGGGATCTTCTTCTTTATCAAATAGTTGTTGCACACCAACAAAATAAAGTTCATCAGCTCTGTGTTCAATCTCCTTTACCTTATCGCAGGCAATTGTGATTTTTTCCTTATTGGCGACAGGATCATTAAGGCAGTCAACAGCATTTTTTATTTCCTGGGCTGCATCATATATCAGATTTGCCATTTCACCATAAACAGGCATAAGTTTTTTAGGCCTGTAAAGGCAGATTCGCCTGCTTATACCGTTAATAGAGTCAACAACATCATCTATATGAGCAGTCAGTTCATGAATGTCTTCCCTGTCGAAAGGGGTTATAAAGGACTTGTTAAGCTGATCATAAGTTTTATTTGTAATTTCATCACCTATGTGCTCAATGTCCTTAATTTCTTTATTGTAGTTTTCAAGTTCATTATAATCCGTCACAGCCATCATGTCCTTAAGCACCTTGGATGCTTTTACAAGGTTCTCTGCATCACTTTCGAACAAGGGGAAAAACGAATGATCTTTCGGTACGAAAAACTTTAGAATTGTATCAATATTCATAGTACAGGGTAATTTTATGTAAATATAATATTATATCAGTTAATCCAGTTCAGAAAATAATACATTGATCCTCCGATTGCCGCGGATATCGGTATAGTGAGGATCCAAGCCCAGAAAATCTTTGTTGTAACTCCCCATTTTACGGCAGACGCGCCTTTGTGAGCGCCAACTCCTATTATGGATCCTGTAATTGTATGTGTTGTACTCACCGGAATTCCGAAATGTGTGGCTCCGAATAGAGTCAGTGCACCTGCAGTTTCAGCACAGAATCCTTCAAAAGGCTTTAGCTTTGTGATTTTCTGTCCCATTGTTTTTACAATTCTCCAGCCGCCAAAAAGGGTTCCGAGTGCAATTGCTCCCTGGCAGGAGAGAATGATCCACATGTGGTGTTTTATGTTGTCTTCCTTTGTTACGAGTCCTGTAATAAGAAGTGCAACCCATATTATCCCCATCGATTTCTGTGCATCGTTTCCACCATGTCCGAGACTGAAGGCTGACGCTGAAAGAAGCTGAAGTCTTCTGAAATGCTTATCCACAGTGAAAGGAGACTGCTTTTTTACAATATACATTACAATTGAAGAAATGAAAAAGGACATAATCATGCCAAGTACCGGGGCAACAACAATAAATATTACAATCTTAATAACTCCCGAAAAAACAACAGAGCTTGTTCCTGCGCCTGCAATGGCAGCCCCCACCATACCTCCTACAAGTGTATGTGAAGAACTTGATGGCAGTCCCCACCACCATGTCAGGAGATTCCAGATAATGGCAGCAAAAAGTGCAGCTGCTATTACATTCAGATTTACAACACCCGGGTCGATTATCTTACCGCTAATAGTTGTTGCAACATTCAGAGGGAACACCATGAAGGCAATAAAGTTGAAAATGGCAGCTAACAGAACAGCAGAGAATGGCGACAATACCCTTGTTGAAACAACTGTGGCAATCGAATTGGCGGAATCGTGAAATCCGTTGATGAAATCGAAAACAAGCACAAGTGCTATAACAACATATAAGAATTCCATATTATTCAGGAGTTTTTCATTCGTATAAAGTATGACATTCTGAGCAGGATTGTGCAGCGGAGAGATTCTCCTTTGTGATTGAACCTGATACTGTCAGTTTAGTAAAAATCATGGTGCAAAGTAATTCAATAATACTGATATTCAGGATAAATTCGCGTTACGATTTTGTTACATTTTTCACAGTACTTATGAAAGATGATGTATGTTCTTACTTATATCACTCCGGTTTCTTATCTTTGTGTAAGAAGTGATTACAAGATAATAAATTCAGTAATAATAAATATTTAATTAAATGAGTAATATTAAGAACATTGAGCCTAAACAGGTATGGGGCTATTTTCATGACTTATGCCAGATACCGCGCCCTTCAAAGAAGGAGAAAAGGATAATTGAGTTTATGCAGGACTTTGGTAAACAGCACAAACTTGAAACTATTGTTGACAAAACCGGCAACGTAATTATCAGAAAACCTGCCACAAAGGGTATGGAAAAGAGAAAAGGTGTTATTCTGCAGGCACACCTCGACATGGTCCCGCAAAAAAACAGCGACAAAAAGCATGATTTCGAAAAAGATCCGATCGAAACAGTAATTGACGGAGAATGGGTAAGGGCAAATGGCACAACTCTGGGATCAGACAATGGCATCGGCGTTGCTGCAGCCATGGCTGTGCTTTCATCTAAAACCCTGAAACATGGTCCCGTTGAAGCCTTATTCACTGTTGATGAAGAAACAGGCATGACCGGAATATTCGGTTTGAAGAAGGGAGTTCTGAAGGGCGACATACTTATGAATCTTGATTCTGAGGATGAAGGTGAACTCTGCGTCGGATGCGCGGGAGGTATTGATGTAAGTGTGGAGAAAAAGTACAAGGAGGAAAAGACTCCCGGAGGGTACACTGCATATAAGGTCACATTAAAAGGGCTGAAAGGCGGTCATTCAGGTGTTGATATTGCTCTGGGCCGTGCTAATTCAAACAAACTGATGTTCAGATTCCTTATGCAGGCTGAGTCTGATTTCAGTATCCGCATTGCAGAAGCTGCAGGAGGCGATCTGCGGAACGCTATTCCAAGGGAATCCTATTCTGTTGTTCTTGTACATGGTAAGAAAGCGCCTCTCTTTGAAAAGTTTGTAAAGCACTATGACAAGATGTACAAGGCTGAGTTCTCTGATACTGAACCAACACTTCAGATGAAGGCAGAAAAAATTCAGACACCTGCAAAAGTTATGGATAAAACAGACCAGTACAAAATAATCAGGGCTGTCTTTTCCTGTCCTAACGGTGTACAGAGGATGAGCCAGGCTATGAAGGGACTTGTTGAGACATCAAATAACCTTGCAATAGTTAAATGTATAAAGGGGAAATTTGAAGCACATAACCTGACAAGAAGTTCTGTTGATTCTTCAAAGGAAGCAACAGCATGGAAAATAGCTGCAGTATTTCACCTTATAGATGCCAGGGTTGAACTCAGGGGCGGTTACCCGGGCTGGAAGCCAAACATGCAGTCACCTGTCCTTACTTCTATGAGCAAGGTTTATAAAGGCCTGTACGGCAAGGAACCTGAAGTAAAGGCTATTCATGCAGGACTTGAATGTGGCATACTGGGTGGATCATACCCTCATCTCGATATGATCTCATTCGGTCCGACAATTAAATATCCGCACTCTCCTGATGAAAAGGTAAACATTGCATCAGTTCAGAAGTTCTGGGATTTTCTTGTAGAGAGCCTTAAGAATATTCCTTCGAAGTGAGCAACTGGAATGCCATACTGTCAATATCGCTGATTACTTCGGTTCCTGTTGTTTATGGCATTATATTCTCCTTCGTATATAAGGAAAAGCACAACAGCCTTGGGGAGTTATTCGGTATTTCCTTTAAAGGCCATCAATATTCTGTAAATAAGCTGAGGATGGTTTATCTGTTCATCCTCAGCTTTTTAACTATTTATCTTCTGAATCGACTGCTTGATCCGGTTCCTTCAGAAGGCTCAATTAGGACTGTGTTTATTTTTACAATATTTTCTCTGGCTTCACTGTACAATTATTCTCTTGTGAAAGTATCGTGTAACAGTCTTGCATGCATACTGTTACACATTTCAATGATAGTCATTTTAATTTTAATGGTATTTGGACTGGGTTTGCATAAGCCCTGGAGTTATCTGATGTTTGTGTCCCCGTTTTACTGGTCTGCATGGTCATGGATAGTGCCTTCACCTGCAGAAAGCCTCGCCTATTCAGGCATTGCAATTCTTCTGTCAGGAATTTACATGACAGTTTCAATTTATATAATCAGAAAGTAAGGAGGGGAGGATTACTGCCCGGTGTACCTCGACATGTGAGCCAGGAAGAGATCTTTCCTGTTTCTTGCTATCGGGATCTTTGATCCGTCAGTCATTTCTATGTAACCACCGTCATGCCTGATATATTTCTTTACAAAATCAAGGTTTATGAGGTGAGAATTATGTGGTCTGAAAAAATTCCGGTCATTCAGTATGTCCTGAAATTCCTTCAGGTGCCTTGATACAAGTATTTTGCGCTTGTCGTTTATATGAAACCATGAATAACTTCTGTCGGCCTCAATCCTGATGATCTCCTTTGGATTCAGGTATTCTCTTCCGTCAGTTGTCGGAATTACAAGCCTTGTGGGCTGTGATGTCCTGATATTCTCAAGAAGCACTTCAAGGTTTTCATGACCGGAGAGGGGAGAGGTGGTTCTTTTATGTACAACCTTATTGACCGATTCAATGAACTCATTTATGTTTATCGGCTTCAGGATATAATCAACAGCACTGAATTTAATAGCCTTTATTGCATAATGGTTGAAAGCAGTAATGAAGATCACATCAAAGTCTTTCTGAGGAAAATGTGTAAGAAGGTCGAATCCCGTTCCATTCGGCATTTCAACATCCAGGAAAACCAGTTCCGGTTTAATCTCCCTGATGAGCTGCACCCCGTCCCTGACATTGTGAGCTTTACCGGTGACCTCGAGACCGGGACAATACTCATTGATTATTGAGCATATAAAATCAACAGCATCATGCTCATCATCAATAACTACCGTTATCAGTCTGTGTTTCATGAAAGTATGGGGATTTGTATCTCAACCATTGTGCCATCAGGCTCACCCTTGTCATTTTTCAGATCGGTATATATTGTTTTAAGGCTCGTTCCGTAAAGAGCATTTACAAGGTCGAGACGTGAAGAAACAATCCTGGTGCCAAGAGAATTATGGTTTGTCTCATTCTGTTTTCTTTTCTCCATGGCAGCATCACGGCCTATGCCATTATCCTTAATTACACATGAAATATAATCATCTTTGAGTTTTAAATCAATTTTTATATAGCCTTTATTTTCAGCAGGAACAAGTCCATGACAAATAGAATTCTCAACGTAAGGCTGTATAAGCATTGTGGGAACCTTATACAAGAGAGTGTCAAGTTCTTCATCTACAGAAATCTCGTATGTGAACTTATCCTTAAAGCGTATAATCTCAAGGTCGAGGTAAAGTTTGAGGGCATCAAGTTCATCCCTGAGAGGAACTGAGGTGTGCTGTGAGTTCTCAAGGACCTTTCTCATGAGGCTTGAGAATTTTGTGAGGTAATTGTTTGTAGCCAGCTTATCGTGCTGGTACATATAATATTGTATTGAATTCAAGGTGTTAAATATGAAGTGAGGATTCATCTGTTGCCTCAGGTTAGCCTGTCTTACTTCGGCAATCATGTGATTCATCTCACTTATCCTTCTTTTGTTGTTTATTCTGGCCCTGCTGAGAATAAGAATGAAGATTGCAAGGCTCAGGATCAACAGTCCTGCTGAACTGAAAATAATCAGTTTGTGGTTCCTCAGGCGTAATGACAGTACTTCAAGTTCCTTGTTGCGTGCATCTGCTTCATATCTAATTCTTGCATCATTAAGACCCTGACTGCTGCTTTTTTTTATCTGTTCGTCGCTGAATTTTTTAAATTTTACAAATGTCAGGAAGGCATTTGAAGTATCCCTTTTTCTGAGGAAAAGTTCACTCATGTCGTTGTAAACCCATTGAAGGTTATACAGGTCATTTATTTTTGAAGCCTGATCAATTGCTTTCTGATAATAATTAAGAGCTTTATCTGTTTCGCCCAGGTCCCTGTAAATTGTTCCCAGGTTGCCAAGAGCATTTGCAGCATGAGCATATTGTTTATCTGGGATGCTGTAGGACAAAGACTTATTGTAACAATTCACGGCCTCGTTGTATTTCTTGCCCAGGTAGTAATTCCATCCCAGATTTGCCAGAGCAAGCGAGGCATAGTTAGAGTCATTCCTTATCTCGGCAAGTTCTAAACACCTCCTGAGCAGTGAGTCACATTTTTCAGGATTCCTGTCCTTCTCAGCGTAGGATGTTCCAAGGAGATAATATCCTCTTAACATGAAAACAGTATCCTTGTCGTATGTTGCAGCTTTGATAAGACTGGAGAGAGAATTTTGGTATTCTTTCAGATCGCCGATGTTTGAATATAAAGTGGCAAGTCCGTTGTAGTTCCAGGGTACCAGAATTTTCATCTTCTGTTTTCGGGCAAGTTCAATGCTGCTTTTAAAGTAGTCTATGCTTTCAAGGTAAAAACCGGTTCGGTAGCTGTACCTGCCAAAAAAATTCAACATCCTGGCAATCATCTCTTTATCATCCCTGTTTTTCGCTATGTTCAGGGCTAATGTACCTTCCTGGGAAGCATTACGGAAATCGCTTATTAAATAGAAATACTCAGCCCGGGCCAAATGAAGTATTGTCGGAAACTCAAGGTTTCTCTCAATGCAGATGACTTCAGCAGAATCGATATAAGCTTTAACCGAGTCGGTATTCTTAGAATGATAGGCATAATCCAGAGCCTTCATAATGTGAAGCCTGACGACAGAAGTATCCTGTTCAGTCCTGGCTGATTTACGAAACAGTGAATTAACAGGGCCTGCAAAGCCTGCCTGTGATAATAAAAACAGGGCAAAAAATATTATTCCAAACCCTGTTTGCTTATTTTGTCTGATTATAACTCTGCCAGATGGTAACATAACAGCCAATTTCTGACTGCAAGTTAGCAGCAAATTGTTAAAAATGTTCAGGCCGCTTTACGGATTGCAGTTTTGAGTTTACGGTTGGCAGCAATAATTTCATGGTTTGATTTCGACAAGCAGATCATCCTTCATTACATTGGAGCCTGGTCTTGCCGAAATCTTCACTATTGTTCCGTTTGCCGGGGAAAGAATTTCATTCTGCATTTTCATGGCTTCAAGTATAACTACGGCTTCACCGCGTTGCACTGTACTGCCTTCCCTTACAAGGATGTCTATTATTTTTCCGGGCATGGGAGCCTTTACATATTCAGTTGTTGCCTTTCCTTTGCCGGCAGTAAGCACTTTCATCCTCTGCAGGGAAAATGGCGTTTCAACTGTGAATGTATAGCTAATGTCGTTAAAAAGAATTTCGTATTTATTTTGCCTCGATTTAACTATCTCAACAGGATACTTCCTGTTTTTCCACAGAATATAAGTGCCTAATTTCTCATCAGCCTTAAGCTTGACATCATATTCACGTTTGCCAATCTTAATTGAATGTTTCAGCGGCAGGTTAAAGCTGAACTGTCTGTTTTCCGATGACAGTGCATATAGTTTCTTCTTCTGAAGCTTATCGTTTGCCATATTGCATTACTTATTAAAACTGACTTATACGTTTGTTCAGGAGCCATGGATTTAATTCCTTCCCGTTTTTATAATCGACGCTTATGCTGTCATCACTGAGGTTTTCTTCTACAAAAAGCTTTATTGCCAGCCAGGCAGCAAGCATTTCCTCATATTCTGAGTTGTAATAGAATTTTTCAAGATCTTTTTCAATGAAAGCAGTTGTAAATGTGCCGTTCTGAAATTTTGGATGACGGACAAGCATTCTGAAAAAAGGAAGTGTGGTTTTGGTTCCTTTAATCCAAACCTTGTCAAGCGCCATCTTTGTATTTTTCAGGGCATCCTTCCTGTCCTTACCTTTGACTATCAGCTTGGCTATCATTGAGTCATAGCTTGGAACAATTGATGAACCTCTCTGGACACCGGTATCTACTCGAACACAGGCATCTGTCGGCATGCTCAGTGATTCAATTTTCCCGGGATCAGGTGCAAAGCCCGCCTGAACATCTTCAGCATTAATTCTGCACTCAATTGCCCACCCGGTCAGTTTTATATCCTCCTGCCTGAATTTCAAAGCTTCGCCGTTAGCTATCCTTATCTGCTGTTCAATAAGGTCAATTCCAGTAATTTCTTCGGTAACAGGATGTTCTACCTGTATCCTTGTATTCATCTCCATGAAATAGAAATTCTTTTCAGAATCAAGGAGGAATTCAACTGTACCTGCTGAATAGTAATTAACGGCTTTGGCAATCTGTATTGCCATGCTTCCCATCTTTTTCCTCAGTTTGTCATCAAGTGCCGATGAAGGAGCTTCTTCGAGCAGTTTCTGGTGTTTACGCTGGATTGAACACTCCCTTTCACCGAGATGGATTACATTTCCTTTTGTGTCACCAAGAATCTGAAATTCAATGTGTTTTGGGTTTTCTATATATTTCTCAATAAATACAGAAGGATCATTAAAAGATTTCTCCGCTTCCTTACTCGCGATTGAAAACATCTTTTCCATTTCATCCTTCTTCCTGACTATCCTCATTCCCCTGCCTCCTCCGCCGGAGGCTGCTTTGATAATTACAGGATAGCCGATCTTTTCAGCCATTTTTATAGCTTCCTCTTCGTTGGCAATATTTCCCTGGCTTCCCATTGCCATCGGGATTTTATTTTTCAGAGCCAGGTTACGGGCAATTGTCTTATTGCCCATCTTATATATTGCATCTGGCGAAGGACCGATGAAAATAATTTTATTGTCAATACATTTCTGGGCGAAGTAGGCATTCTCAGCAAGAAAACCATAACCGGGATGCACTGCATTAGCCTCCATTTGCAGCGCAATTGCAATTAGTTTTTCAATGTCAAGGAATACAGGCACTTCTGAATTATCCTCGGTATTGTCAAAAATAAAGTCGGCATAAGAAAGATACATTGCATTAGGCTCAGCTGCAGTTTTGACAGCAACTGTTTCAATCTTCATGAGACGTGCAGTCTTCATTATTCTGATTGCGATCTCGCCTCTGTTTGCAATTAAGATCCTTTTTATTTTCATGAAGATAATTTATTTGTTTCAGCAAATTTCAAAACTCAATTTAAGGTCTTTGGTCTTCCACCTTATAATGGCATATTACCATGCTTCCGGGCTGGTACCTTCACCCATTTGTTACTCAGGGCATTAAGGGCTGAAATTACTTTCTGCCTCGTTGTTGCCGGATCAATAACTTCATCTATATATCCGCTTTCATCGGCAATAAATGGATTTGCAACCTTGTCTCTGTATTTTTTAACAAGTTCTTTTTTAAGCTCTGCAGGATTTTTTGATTCAGCCAGTTCCTTTCTGTAAAGGATCGCAACTGCACCGTCAGGTCCCATGACGGCAATCTCTGCCGAGGGCCAGGCATAATTAAAATCACCGCCAAGGAACTTGCTGTTCATAACGATAAATGCACCACCATAAGCTTTACGGAGGATTATTGTTATTTTAGGAACAGTAGCCTCGCTGTATGCGAACAGGAGCTTGGCGCCGTGACGTATTATTCCCGCATGTTCCTGATCAACACCGGGAAGGAAGCCGGGAACATCCTCGAATGTAAGTATGGGAATATTGAAAGCATCGCAGAATCTTATAAACCTTGCACCTTTTACCGATGAATCAATGTCAAGAACTCCTGCAAGCACTTTTGGCTGGTTGGCCACAATACCGATTGTTCTGCCTTTAAGCCTTGCGAAACCTGTAACTAGGCTGGCTCCGAAAAGCTCAGCTGTCTCAAAGAAACTGTTCCTGTCAGCAACCTGGTTAATTATATCCCTTACATCATAAGCCTTGTTTGGATCGTCGGGAACTATATCCCTGAGTTTTTCATTGAAGTCAGGAATGGCCTCATCATCATTTACTGTTGGCGGGTTCTCAACATTATTTGATGGCATGTACGACAGGAATTTCTTAAGCGCCAGTATAGTGTTCTCCTCATCATCGTATATCATCTGAGCAACACCGCTCTTGCGTGCATGAACTTCCGCACCTCCCAGTCCTTCTGATGAAACATCTTCATTCAGAACTTCCTTTACTACGTTGGGGCCGGTAACGAACATATAGCTTGTATGGTTGACCATAAACACAAAGTCGGTAAGTGCAGGAGAATATACTGCACCACCGGCACAAGGTCCCATAATAACTGATATCTGTGGTATTATGCCTGATGACTGAATAATATTATGGAATATTGAGGCATAGCCACTTAAGCTTGCCACACCCTCCTGTATCCTGGCTCCTCCCGAATCGAGCATGCCAATTATCGGTGCCCCCATTTTCAGAGCCATTTCCTGAACTTTTGTAATCTTTCTGGAATGTACAAGCCCAAGTGAGCCACCCATAATTGTGAAGTCCTGTGAGTAGGCAAATACAAGTCTTCCGTTTATTTTGCCATGGCCAACAATAACGCCATCGCCGTATTTTCTGTCGATCTTTCCAAACTCAACGGGTGTTGCTGCAGGAGTTACAAATGCATCAATTTCCTCGAAAGTGTTTTTGTCGAACAGGAGATCTATTCTTTCCCATGCCGTAAGTTTTCCTTTGACATGCTGTTTATGCGCCTGTTCAGGAGAATATTGTTTTTGAAGTGCTTGTTGCCTTTCAACAAAGGCTTTGTAACTTTTTCCCGACAAATCCATATACGCTTATTTAAACGGGTTCAAAATTAGTCAATATCAACATATTTCCAAAACAGAATATCGACCGTATTTTGATTACACAGTCTATATGTCTGATTGTAAATTAATTAGAATATTAAAAATTTCGACCAGATTAAAGATGAATGGATAGGTCAGTTTCTTTCTAAACCGGTTTATAGAGTCCGGCTTCATTGGAACCAAGCATTCCTGCTTTAAGGCTTATTTCACTTGCATTGAACAGTCCCTTTATCATTTTTTCATTGACAACAGGGTAGTGAGTCAGTGATTCGAGCTTATCGCCAATGAATTCAAGATCCTCATCAGTTGTGGCCCAGTTCCTGGAGTTATAGATTGTCAGATCCAGCGGCCTGGAATAGGACCTGAGTGATTTTTCACCGTTCAGATTGAAGTAGAAGTCGAAATATGACATCACAAGTTCCCTGAGGTTCCTGTAAACCGGTTCCCTGTAACGTAATGTTGTAAAATTTGATTTTGCAACTGCACCCCAGTGCCCGTTCTTTTTAAACACAGCAATTACATGGTCATCATCATTCCAGGCCTTCATGTCAACCAGAAGAGGCTTATAACCAATGAATTCGAGGCAGGCCGCTGAAAAGAGCGCACCTTCAAAACAATGTGCCGATCGTTTTTTTATGACCCAGCGTGGAGACCTGCATTCCGGATTCGGATTATAATCAATTGAATCCAGGAATCCCTGGATCTTGTCAGGATCGGAAAGTGTCTTAAGGAAATCCTTTTCTTCTTTTGTCCAGGTCATGTTGCTGCTTGCTGGTTTCTTGTAAGC
>JAKLDT010000350.1 GCA_022703405.1 Bacteroidota bacterium
CTCTTGTTATTGTGACATCATGCGGGTGACTTTCAATTATCCCTGAGTGAGTGATCCTTACAAATTTACCATCCTTTTTAAGCACTGTAATGTTTTTTGAACCAAGGTAACCCATTCCAGCTCTTAAACCACCCATCATCTGGTATATAACTTCGGATAGGGTTCCTTTATAAGGCACCCTGGCAGCGATACCTTCAGGAACAAGCTTTTTAATATCGTCTTCAACATCCTGGAAATACCTGTCCTTTGAACCCTGCTGCATGGCTTCAATAGAACCCATACCCCTGTATGATTTGAATTTTCTTCCGTTATAAATTATTGTCTCACCGGGTGATTCCTCAACACCTGCAAACAAAGAACCTGCCATCACGGAATCAGCACCTGCAGCAAGCGCTTTTATTATATCACCTGAATATCTTATTCCACCGTCGGCAATAACCGGTATGCCTGAACCTTCAACAGCCTTTGCAACATTATAAATGGCTGACAGTTGTGGGATTCCTACTCCGGCAACAACTCTTGTTGTACAGATTGAACCAGGTCCGATACCCACTTTCAGAGCATCAGCCCCTTCCTTTGCAAGTTTCTTAGCTGCCTCTGCGGTACCTATGTTGCCCACAACTGTGTCAATATCGGGATAGTTGCGTTTGACTTCCCTCAGGATGTTGACAACATTTTTGGAGTGGCCATGAGCAGTGTCAATAACAATTGCATCAACGTTTGCATTAATAAGCGCTTCAACTCTCTGCAGAGTGTCAGCGGCAATTCCCACAGCACCTGCAACCCTCAGCCTTCCGAGTTCATCCTTGCATGAGCTTGGCCTGTCTTTGGCTTTTGTAATGTCCTTATATGTGATCAGGCCTATAAGCTTGCCGTTATCATCCACCATAGGCAGCTTTTCTATTTTATGCTTCTGAAGGATACGGGCAGCTGCCTCAAGTGTGGTCTTATGATTTGTTGTTATCAGCTTGGTTGTCATCACCTCGGTGATCTTTTTCTTCTTGTTATTTTCAAACCTTAAATCCCTGTTTGTGACTATTCCCATCAGAAGGCCTGCTTTATCAACAACAGGTATTCCACCAATCTTATATTCACTCATAAGTGTGAGAGCTTCAGCGACATTTGCATCGGGATTTATTGTGATAGGATCTGTTATCATGACGTTCTCCGCTCTCTTAACACGCCTTACCTGTGCAGCCTGTTTCTCAATCGACATGTTCTTGTGAATCACTCCGATCCCGCCTTCCCTGGCAATTGCAATGGCAAGTTCTTCCTCAGTAACAGTATCCATTGCAGCTGAAACAACTGGTGTATTCAGCCTTATTTTCCTTGAAAACATGGAGCTCAGGTCCACTTCCCTTGGGAGTACTTCTGAAAATGCCGGTACCAGCAGGACGTCATCAAAAGTCAGCCCTTCGAACAGTATTTTATCTTCAATGAATGACATGAGTGTAGGGTTTTATTTTGCTGGCGCAAATTACGAAAAAAAAGGAACTCATAGCATAATTACTGAATTTAAGCTTTATAAAAAATTGAATTACAGTTATTACATTTGTATTCACTGAAGCAGTGTCATGAAGCTTGAACAATACAGGAAAGTACTTACGAAATACTGGGGTTATTCATCATTCCGGACTCTTCAGGAGGATATTATTAAATCCGTAGTTTCAGGGAAAGATACTCTCGGGCTTATGCCTACCGGCGGCGGTAAGTCGCTTACCTTCCAGGTGCCTGCTGCAGCATCTGAAGGAATCTGCCTGGTTATAACTCCGTTGATCGCTCTTATGAAGGAGCAGGTCAGCCGTCTGAACAGTATTGAGCTAAAATCAGTGGCTATTCATTCCGGAATGTCAGCTGAAGAGATTGACATAGCTCTTGAAAACTGTATTTACGGGGATTATAAATTCCTTTACATTTCACCGGAACGTATTGGCACTAAGATATTTCAGCATAAGGCTGCGCGTCTCAATATTTCACTTGTTGCAATTGATGAGGCTCATTGTATCTCGCAATGGGGATATGATTTCAGGCCTTCGTACCTGAAAATAGCTTCTCTACGGGACTTTATATCAACTGAAGTACCCTTTCTGGCACTTACTGCCACAGCCACGCCTGCTGTTATAAAAGATATTGTTAGTAAGCTTGA
>JAKLDT010000351.1 GCA_022703405.1 Bacteroidota bacterium
ATGGCTCCACATAACATTAGCACTGCTGCAAGCAGCACCAGATAACCCGATATGGGTTTAACTGTAAATTCCTGTTTCATGATGTATGATATTATATTGATATCACAAAGATATTATTTTAAATTAAATAAAACAAAAAAAACACAGGAAAAAATTCCTGTGTTTAAATTTTCAGCAGTCATGCTTTCTGAGCCTGGCAATAAGTCGCTCACTTACAGTATCTTCCTGGTCAAAACTGACCATTCCGAGTAAGGCTTTCACATCACTGAAATCACAGTTTAATCTGAATGCATCTTCAATGAGATCTTCATTTTTAACATTAATATCACGATATGAAAGAAAAAGGGTAGAATTTAATCCCATAGGCATCTCTTTTTTTCAGAAAACGCCCCGGCTTATACAATATTGTATCAGGGATTATATTTTTTACAAAGTAAGGCTCATCTTCCTCTCTTCCATCATTTTTCTCATGTTAATCAGGGCATACCGCATTCTTCCAAGTGCAGTATTTATGCTTACACCTGTAATATCAGCAATTTCCCTGAAACTCATGTCGGCATAATGACGAAGTATCACCACTTCCCTCTGGTCATCAGGAAGGGAGCTTATAAGAACCCGGATATCCTTCTGTATCTGTTTCTTTATAAGGGTGCTTTCGATATTGCCTTCCGATAGTTTTGCAGAGTTGAAAATATCATTATCATAACTATCGTTCGATATTGTATTCATCTGCTTAACCCTTCTGAAGTTATCAATAATAAGGTTATGAGCTATCCTCATCACCCATGACAGGAATTTCCCATTGTCAGAATACTTGCCTGATTTTACTGACTGTATGACTTTCAGAAAGGTATCCTGAAAGATGTCTTCAGCAAGTGCCTGATCACGTATATACAATGATATATAAGCGAAAACTTTGTGTTTATGTCGGTGGATTATTTCCTCAAAACAGGACTCTTCACCTTTTATGAATCTGGTAATCAGTTCATAATCGGAAACCATTTTATTCATAACTCTACCTTTTAATTAAACTGTGTAGAGATATTCTATAGGCGGTCCTCCTGTTTTGGTTAAGATTTGTAATACAAAGAAACAAAATTTTTTGATTTGAAAGTATTACTTTTGCCATTTAACGGAATTTTAACAAAGCGGTCAGGAGAAGAGAGGGATGCAGGGAGGAATAGATATAAAGGGAGCAAGAGTCCATAACCTTAAGAATGTAACTCTTTCAATACCCAGGAATAAGCTCATTGTGATAACCGGTGTATCAGGCTCCGGCAAATCATCACTTGCCTTCGATACGATATACGCTGAGGGACAGAGACGCTACGTTGAAAGCCTTTCATCTTACGCACGTCAGTTCCTGGGAAGGATGAACAAGCCCGAGGTCGATTTTATCAGCGGAATACCGCCTGCCATAGCTATTGAACAAAAGGTCAACACCCGAAATCCCCGGAGCACTGTTGGTACATCGACTGAGATATATGATTATCTGCGTCTTCTGTTTGCACGCACAGGAAGGACTTACTCACCTGTTTCAGGCAGGGAGGTAAAAAAGCACAGTGCTGACGACATTGTTGATTTCCTGGCCTCACTGCCCGAGGACACAAAGGTGATAATTACCTCCTCAGGTCAGATACCGGAAAACATCAGTCCTGAAGAATATTTCAGTTTCCTTGCGAAACAGGGTTTTACAAGAATTGAGAGTAAGGGGGTCTTAGTCAGAATTGATGATCTGAAATCATACAAGGCTTTCAAACCAGGGCAGAATATTAATATAGTCATTGACAGGCTCGTAATAAATCATTCCTCTGACAGCTTCAGCAGGGCAGCTGATTCAGCCCAGACTGCTTTTCTGACCGGCAAAGGCTACTGCCAGGTGCTTGTTCAGGATGATAATGGCATAAGGCGCGAAAGCTTCTCAAACCTTTTCGAGGAAGACGGAATCATTTTTGAGGAGCCTCATGAGCACCTTTTCAGTTTCAACAATCCTCTTGGCGCCTGTCCTGTTTGCGAAGGTTACGGAAAGATTATCGGCATTGATGAGAACCTTGTGATCCCGAACCACAACCTGTCGGTTTTTGAGGATGCAATTGTCTGCTGGAAGGGCGATACAATGA
>JAKLDT010000352.1 GCA_022703405.1 Bacteroidota bacterium
TGCTTCAGATAATTGTCGTCAGGAAAAAGAATGAATTCATTTATGCAGCCAGTCTTTTCAGCTTCCTCCAGCGCTCTGTCTGCCGGAATTCTCCAGTTTTCGTCGAATAAGTAAATATCAGTTCTGTAATGACTGAATCCGATCTCTTTTATCAGGTTCAGCTCAGAGTCTTCCAAAGCTTCAGGCCTTGTTGACCTTCCAATTCCTGTTGCAGGCAAAGGAAGAGCGGTACCTGTTTCAATGCTGATCCTGGTTCTTTTTACGGCTTCTGGAGATAAAACTGTATTGTTTACAACATTGAAGACCACTTTCTGACTCAGAGTCTGACCTTTTTCAAGTCTGACAGGAAAGGGAAGATGAAGAGGTGTGGAGTAGGTTTTGAAAGAGGCATCAGTCCAGTTGCGCTGGTCTTCAGTTTCAAAGATATCACCGGTGAATTCAATATTACATTCACATCCTTTTGATATCCAGCTCATTGCTTTTATATCAATAAATGGCTGCTCTGCACTTATCGCAGTTGGGAACTGCAGTTTTTCCGGTTGTCCGTCGCTGTGTGTAATTGTACAGTCTTCTCCGGCGCAGCCTTCGACAGGATGTAAAATGCAGAAGCCAATACGGTTCTTTTCACTTGCCTCGGTTATTTCACCGGTAAATTCAAAAGTTATTGAATTATCATTTTTCCCCGTCAGCTCATAGTCTGCTTTAAGGCTGATCCTGTCGCCTTTATAAATGCAGCTGTATTTAATCCGGAATGAATCTGTGTTTCTCGTAATCTGTTCTGAAGTAATTTCTGGTACAATTGTCAGCCAGTTCCTGTCTCTTACTGCCGGATATATCATTCTCAGTATTTCATTTCCCCCGGCAGAAATAAACCTTAAATTGCCATTCTCATACAGCATATCCAGTATCCCTGCTTTGAGCTTCATTGATGGTTTCTGAATATGACCACCACACCATATATGTCTGATATCCAATGACATTATTGTCAGAAGGAAAGATTTTTAAGATAGTCGCCGGATGATTTAAGGCAGGCAAGGCCATCCGGGACATTGTCTCTCTCAACAAAATAGTGTTTTATTCCCTGCAAATCAGCTTCCCTGAAGAGTGAGGGGAAATCAATTATTCCGCTTCCGGGACATTCAAAATCCTGTGCTTCTCCGGGTGCCATATCCTTAACATGCAAAACAGGAAATCTTCCGGGATATTTCTTCATGACTTCAAGCGGAACGGCACCGCCTTTTTTGACCCAATACAGATCCAGTTCACAGAATACAAGATCCTTATCGGTATTATTCATGAGGTAATCGAAAGGCAATACGTTATCCATCTGAAGAAATTCCTTATTATGATTGTGCCAGCAAAGTATTAGTCCGTTATCTGCGCATACCTTTCCGAGATAATTCAGCCGTGTGGCACTTTTTTTACAATCTTCCGGTGAAAAGGGGCCTCCTGTGTACCAGGGCCAGTAGACAACAGCATATTTAACTTTCAGACTTTTAAGAAGTTTTATGCTGTTTTTCAGTTCATCTTCTCCCGCCTTAAATTCGAATCCTCCTGCCGGAAGGCTCATTCCTATGCTATCGAGATAATCAAGAAAGCTTACTGCCGAGTCGCCCATAAAGTTGCCGGTTTCAATCTCAGTGAAGCCATAAGATGCTGTTTGTCTGAGAACTGACTTCCAGTCTCCTTTGAGCTCTTTGCCGATAATTCCGCTTATAAAACCGAAATTTTTCAGCTTCTTCTTTCCTTCAACCGAAAATGCATCAAATGAAAGCATTGCTGCAGAGGCTGCAAGGGCTGTTGTTGAGATAAATTTTCTTCTTGTTATCATAGAGTTGCTTTTTTTTATTTACCACGGAGTTACACAGATTTTCACGGAGTTCACATGGAGTGAAAACAGTGTAACTTTATGTTCAACACCGTGTTACTCAGTGGTAAAAAATCAAATATTATATTGAAGGCAAGGTCCAGGGTTTACGATAAATTGGAGTAATAAGCTGGTTTGCCTTTTCACTGTTTGTAAACCTGTTGTTTGCATCATCCCATAGCAGCATCGATTCTCCGCATCTTGCTGCTATGTTGGGAATATGTACATGCAGGGCTGCTGCTCTTCC
>JAKLDT010000353.1 GCA_022703405.1 Bacteroidota bacterium
CATTTCCCTTTTTATACAAAAGGTGTTCTGGAAGTTCCTGATAACTGGAGAATGGAGAATTTCTACAATGTCCCTCTTGATGAACTGATTGCAATAATTGATTACGCACTGAAAAATGGCTATACCGTCAACTGGGACGGTGACACAAGTGAGGATGGCTTTTCAGGCAGGAAGGGAGTGGCCCTCTTTCCCTCAGCAAATGTAACCCAGGAACTTCGCCAGGAAATGTTCGAAAACTTCACAACAACCGATGACCACATGATGCATGTTACCGGTATAGCAAATGACCAGAATGGCAATAAGTATTATATAACAAAGAATTCATGGGGTCCTGAAAGCAATAAAACTGGAGGTTACCTCAACATGTCAGAACAGTATGTCCGTGCAAAGACCCTGTTCATTATGGTCAATAAGAATTCTATTCCGAAAGAGGTAAGGGATAAGCTGGGTATATAATGGTCTTGCGATCATGCAGTCCAGAGCCTTGAGTCGTGCGTCCTGAGCCGTGCGCCTTTGTGTTGTTAAGCAGTTAAAGACTTTCTGCCAGAAGATTGCATCCCCTTATGTCACTGTTATCAAATCTTCCGAGGACTTCAAAGCCCCCGTCGGGATGCAGCCTGCCAAGATCTCCTGTTGAGATGAATGAACATGAATACAGATTTGCAAGGTCAATTATGTTTATGCCTCCTGTCCTGCCCGGTTCTGTGAAAAGATTAACAGGATCCTGAGTGTCGCGAAGGATAATTTTCATCCACGGAGGACAATAGAACATTCCATCCCCCTTTGAATAAGCCTGACTCAGAAGTTCAGTCATCCCATATTCTGAATGAACTGATTTTATATTGAAAGCTTTCTTAAGAACTGAATGCAGATCTTCTCTTGTTATTTCAGGCCGCCTACCCTTCATGCCTCCGGTTTCCATTATTATTGCTCCGCTGAGATCAGCATGATTTCTCTCAGCCAGGTTGAGAAGGGCAAATGTTACCCCGAGAAGCATGATTTTCCTGCCTTCTCCTCTCCTTTTTTCAATATTCCGGATCAGTGAATCATCATTTTCAAGATAAAAACCACTTAAAGCATCACCTGTCATATTTATCAGATGATCAGCCATATAAACAAGCGAAGAATTGTCCCTTTCGGTATACGAGGGCAGCAGGGCGGCTATAAAGTAGTCTGATGGTTCCCCATAAAAAAACCTGAAGGATCTGAGAAAACTATCCTCATAAACTGACAGGTCGGACACATAGTGCCTGCTTGTTGACAAACCTGTTGTACCGCTGCTCTCAAAGATTTTCTGCACAGGAAGATCTCCTGTTGTTATCCGGTGTCTTTTAAACATTTCAACCGGAAGAAACGGTAACTCATCAAGCCTGGTGATTTTACCGGGTACTTTTTTCAGAAATCCGGAGAAATCGTGATATACAGGATTATTATTGTATTGATAATCAAACTGCTGAAGAGCAAGGTCAATAAAATCACTTTCTGACTTTACCGAAAAGATCTTATCCCTGAGGCCGTTAGTCATTATCACGGAAATGTCACAGAGCCGTCAGGCTGGTGCACCCACTGAAAAGTACATTCCCCGTAAGAAATGAGCTGTCTTGCTTCATTTACCGTGCTGACGATCCGGATCTTTGTATATTTCTCATCACCAGACCTGTAGATCCAAACCTGGTTTGGGGCAATAGGATCGGCCATATCAGTCCATTGTACCGAAGGGACTGTCTTCAGATTATCAAAGGCTGTTTTTGCTGCAGCCTCATCAGCATAGTCGCCTGCCTTGTAAAAGGATGGATTCAGGTTATTGCTCTGAAGGGTAAGCCTGTAAGGACTGTTATCTTTATTTACGTAAACAGTAATGTCAGGCCCCGGATTATTCATTGTTGAGACGATCTTGCCCTGAGAGAATGAGAAGCCGTATACATAGTAGGTTGTACTCTGATACGTTGTATTGTCAATTGTATCAGTGCCGGATGTCCGTGCTTTGTCCTCCTTCTCGCAGGAAGCAAGAAAAAGAACAGCTGAAAGCAATATAAATAATAACTGTTTCATGGTAAGTACAAAGATAAAACAATTGAACGCAATAATTTGTTGTTTTTATACGCGATTGC
>JAKLDT010000354.1 GCA_022703405.1 Bacteroidota bacterium
AGGATTATTTTCTGTACCGGGATTTTCAGTCGGCAAATGTTATGGTACTTGAAGGTGAGGTATGGTTCATTGATTACCAGGGTGGAAGAAAGGGAGCTCCCCAGTATGATGTTGCTTCCCTTCTTTACGACGCAAAGGCACATATCCCTGAGGCTTCGCGGCAGCGGCTTCTTGAATATCATATTGAAAATTTCTGCAGGATTTCAGGAGAGAACAAAGAGGACTTCAGAGGTTACTATGCCGGGTTCAGCATGATAAGGCTCATGCAGGCGCTGGGAGCTTTTGGATTCAGGGGTCTTTATGAAAAGAAGCCGACTTTCACAGGCAGCATAGTTCCTGCAATCGAACTTCTTACAAGCATAATCGACTCAGGAAGGCTTCCAATACAACTCCCTGAGCTTTTTGAGGCAGTTCACAATGTGCCTGGTACAGTTTTATATAAGGATCTGAAGAAAGGTAAGATCACTTATTGATTCGGCAGCAAACAAAAGACTATCAGACATTCATACATTCCGACAATAAAATGAAAGCAATGATTTTTGCAGCAGGGTTGGGAACCAGGCTTGGCTCAATTACAGAGAAAACGACCAAGGCCCTTCTTGACATCAATGGCAAGACAGTGCTGCACCGAGCTGTTGAGAAATGTGCCTTGTCAGGATTTGATGACATAATTGTGAATGTACACCATTATGCCGAACAGGCAGAAGAGGAGATTGAAAATCTGAGAAAGGCTGGCTATAATATTGAAATATCTGATGAGAGGGCAGGACTCCTTGAAAATGGCGGGGGACTCTACAAGGCTAAGTGGTTTTTTGATGACAGACCTTTCCTTTTATATAATGCCGATATTGTATCAGACTATGATATAAAGGCCTTATTCCGCTATCATCAGAAAAAAGGCTGCATTGCTACACTTGCCACACGGCACAGGCCTGGAAAACGCTTCATTCTTGTCGATTCTGAAGGCCGTCTGAGGGGATGGAGGAATATCGAGACAGGGGAGGAGAAACTTAGAGGTGTTGCTTCATCTGAAGGACTTGATGAGATTGCTTTTTCAAGCATGCATATAGTTGAACCGGAGATTTTTAACTATATGAAGCCAGGAAAATACTCTATGATCGACCTGTATTTGGAACTTGCTGCTGATAAACCCATCTATACTCTTAAGGACGATAAAGGTTACTGGGTTGATGTTGGCACTCCCGAAAGCCTTGAAAGAATCCGTACGATCCTCTCACAGCTGCCTTCAGGTTCCTGATCTGAACCACTTCTTCCTAACGCTTATATTAATCCTGCACCCTGCACCCAAAGCCGTCAACTCAAGAGTGGCCCAGGGTGGAATAGCAAGTTTGCATTTTCCCCTCCTTTTGAAGGAGGGGTGGCCGCAGTACAATGTTTATCAGAGTATTGTAAAATTTTCATTGCGGCCGGGGTGGTTGATTTTTATGTCAAATAAATTCATTTTCATAGTTAAAAATTATCCTCTTCTTTTCAATGAAAATTATGAAATGCAGAACTTTTTTCTGAATTTATTACAATATTCATACATGGTTATCATTCTGAAATCCGTGTATTAGGTAATATATTTATAATCTTAACTTTACGATCAATTTAATCAACCACCCCGGCCGGGTAAAAAACTTTGTATATGTCTGACAATCAATCGTCCCGGCCACCCCTCCTTCAAAAGGAGGGGAAACTAATAACAAACTTTCCTGCCATTAAACTACCCTTAGGTTGACGGTTATGGCCCTGAGCCCTGCGCCTTCCCTCACACCTTCCAGAATGTCCGTGTGAATATTACAAGTACCATTATTATTTCAAGCCTTCCAAGTATCATGAGCAGGCTGAGAAAAATTTTTGTAAAATCAGGAAGATGGAAATAATTCTGCAGCGGACCAACCGTTCCAAGGCCGGGACCAATATTTCCTAGCGAGGCTGCAACTGAGCTGGAAGCAGTCAGTACATCGGGGCCTGTCAGCGTAACTACAAGAGTGCCAAGCATAAAGATAAAAAGATAGAGAACTGCAAAGGACAGTATTGAAATATTTGTTCTTTCACCAACTGATTTGCCGCTGAACTTAATCCCTGATATTACATTCGGATGAT
>JAKLDT010000355.1 GCA_022703405.1 Bacteroidota bacterium
CATACTTCATTCCTGCAGCCTTAGCCTGCCTTGCCCATTCTTTCGGATCATACAGATCGGGGTTGAACATTTCGAAATACTTCTGATACTGGTCGTTATTAAGCCTCTCGTAATTTTTCACCCACTCGTGACGGGCAGGCATTGCATAAAGGCCCCAGTGAATGAACATTCCGAAACGGGCATCGGTCCACCATTTCATTCTCTGCATTTTCTGAGCATCAGTCTCTTTTGGAAGCTGTGCGGCTGAGTACTGTGAATTAATTAACAGTACAAGTAAGATGGTAATAATCAGACAACTTCTGGTTTTCATATCAGGTTTATTAGGATTAGATCGAAATTAGCTTACTGTAAATTTAATATTTTTTTAACTCAATGATCACTGTGTAAGTTGCTGATTAATTACACAAAGTATTTTAGCTATGTATGTCTTCGGAAATCATGGAACACAATTTTCTATTTACCCCCCCTTTCAAATTTCCCCCCACGGGGGGAAACGGTTCTTATACTTTTTCCTGTGCAAAACTGTTTTTTGTACCTTCCCCTGGGGGAAGGCCAGGATGGGGGTTTAAACAAGTTTACAATGAAATCATGGTATTTTTATAGAAGTTGTTACATTTAATATAAAGTGTTACATAGCTAGCGGCCCACAGAGGACTACAGAGGGACACAGAGGAAGATACAAAAAGGGAAAATCAGAAATATCTTTTATCAAGTATTTCGTAAAGTTGTTCAGGAGAAAGCTTTACCGGGTTGTTCTTGCATTCGGTTTGCTGTACAAGATCCTGAAAATCTAATGAATCGACGCCTGCTGATCTCAGTCCCGGCAGCTTCAGCTCACTGCTAATATTGAACAGATAATCAATAAAACCGTCGATGAAATAATCATCATCAGAGTTATTTTCACCAAGAAACAATCTTCCAAGCGTGGCATATTTTGATAATGCAGCCTTACCCCTTTCCTTCCGTAAAACTCTGACATTTATCTCATTGGCAGAAGACATCAGAGTTCCGCAGATAGATCCGTGATGTATGTTATAGCGTGCTCCAAGTGATGAAGCAAAACCATGAACAACACCAAGGCCTGCATTAGCGAGGCAGATACCTGAGGTAAGGGCAGCAAAGGACATTCCTGATCTTGCTTCTGTATCTGATCCGTCATTACAGCACCTTACAAGAGAATTCTTCACTTCCTTAAGGCCTTCAAGAGCCAGTGCATCGGTATAAGGTGTGGCGTTGTTTGACAGGTAAGCTTCAGTAAGCTGTGTAAAACAATCCATACCGCTGGCTGCTGTAATGTCAGGCGGGCAAGAAACAGTAAGCAGGGGATCAACAAGCGCTATTTCAGGAACAAAGTTATCATGCCTGAGTGAGCGTTTGAAGCCATCCTTACCTATGTGAGATATCACGGCATTTTTAGTAGCCTCACTGCCTGTTCCCGAGGTTGTGGGTACAGCAATGAACGGAACCTTTGTCCCGGGGTGGGATTTTGTACCTGTTACTTCGAGATAATCCTTAACTGAACACTCACAATGCAGCATTGCAGAGATTGCTTTTCCGGCATCAAGCGCGCTCCCGCCTCCTATCCCTACAACCAGATTAATTATTTCATTTCCAATATTTTGCACTGCACTGTCAATAGTTTCAGGAGAAGGCTCACCTTCAACCGGAACATGCCGCCAGGTAAAGCCATCCTCCTTCAGATCGTTGAAGAATTTTTCTGCATGGGGAGACCTGATAAAGGAACCTTTACCTGTTACAACAACAATGCTTTTACCGTATTTCCGGCATAATGAAGGCAGGGTTGAAAATGCACCCTTGCCAAAATGAACAGCGGGTATTCGTGCAAAACGGAAATTATCTACCATAGTGACGGATCGTCGGGCTCTATTATTTTATATCTGACACCTTTACGTGGTTCTTCCATATAATCGGCAACAATATCCTTCCATTCAGCATAATGTGAGGTAAGCTTATGTTCTGCAGCAGACTGTTCAGACTCATAAGCTTCATAAAGCATGAACTGACATGGATCATCGGCCATCTGGATCACATCGAACCTCAGGTTTCCCGGCTCCTTCAGAGACTGTTTATGGTTCACAATTGTTGCT
>JAKLDT010000356.1 GCA_022703405.1 Bacteroidota bacterium
AATCTGGAATGGACACTGGGAGCAGAGAAAGAATTCTCCAGGATTGGTATCAATGCCTTCATAGGCGGAAATAAAATGACTCATGTGATGAGGGATATATGGTATACAGGAGATGATTTTATTGTACCTTTCAACACCTCAATAAACAATACCCAGTCACAAGCTGCTTCACTCTGGCTTTTTAAGGATGGGATCAATTCCCTGTTCGGCTCAGCTGAAATAAGCTTTAATAAGTACTTTTTCATCACTGCAACGGGAAGAAATGACTGGTTCTCAGTATTGCCTGTCAAAAACAACAGCAAATTTTACCCTTCAATAGGCGGAAGCCTGCTTTTTACAGAAGCTTTAAACATTTCTTCTGATGTATTAAGCTACGGGAAAGCCCGAATAGCCTGGGGCCAGGTGGCAACTGTAAATCTGGGCGCCTACAATACTTTCATTTCATATAACCTTGTCGGACAGGGGCACCTTGGCCTGCCTCTTGGCAGCTATGGATTTGATTCATTTCCAAATCCTGATATCGCGCCAGGACTTACAACTGAACTGGAGTTTGGCACAGATCTGAGGTTTTTAAACGGAAAGATCAGTACAGGATTTACATATTATGACCAGAAAACTGAAGGGGATATATTAATGGTTCCTGTTTCAAGAACAACAGGTTTCACCAAAACAGCATTGAACATAGGTGAGATGTCGAATAAAGGTATTGAGATGATTATCGGCTGGCTCCCGGTAACTGGTCCTCTGAAATGGGATATTTCATTTAACCTGTCCAGGAACTGGAACAAGGTCATCAGCCTTGGAAACGGGATAAATGAGATGGCAGTCGAAAATCCAAGGACCAGGACAGTCTTTGTAAAGCATATTGTGGGCTATCCCTTTGCAATGATCACCGGTTATGTTCAAAAGACTGACGGCGATGGAAACAAAGTTTATGATTCAAACGGGCAGCCAGTAAGATCAGATGAGCTAAGCATATTGGGAAATGGCAACGCTGACATTACAGGAGGACTCAGCAATTCATTAACATACAAAAGGATAACTCTTGGCATTTCAATTGATTTCAAGTCTGGTGGTGAATTGTATTCCGGCACCAATGTGAAACTCACACTATCCGGACTTACTAAACGGACACTCACTGACAGGGAAGGCGGTTTTCATATTGAAGGTGTAAGGCAGACAGGCTTAAACAGCGATAACAAACCAGTCTATGAACCTATCACATTGGACCTGAACCAGCAACAGATATATAATTACTGGAAAAACCTTGGAGAATGTGATCAGGCAAGCTTCATCTATGATGCTTCATTTATCAAACTCAGGCAGGTCTCGCTCGGTTACAGCCTGCCTCCTGAACTATTGAATAAGATATCACTTAAAACTATTGAAATATCATTTGTATCAAGGAACCTTGCAATCCTCTACAACAAGGTCGAGAATGTCGATCCGGAGTCAAGTTACAATATTTCCAATGCACGAGGTCTTGACTACTTTGGCTTACCGGGTACCAGAACCTATGGCTGCAATCTGAAAATAGTGTTTTAATATTCTAAATCAGGAATTTATGAAACATTCTTATAAAACTTCAGGGATATTATCTGCTTTATTGATATTCTTAACAGGATGTGACACTGACGAGCTTCATGACCTTAATATACCTCTGAATGCAGTTAATATGGATGTGAATTACTTTTTTACTGCTGCTGAGCTGGGAACGGCATCGAACGGATCTTCAGAAAGCAGCATGTATGCTGATCTCAGAACAAATATAATAATGTGCGGACACTGCATCCAGCAGCTTGCAACACTCAATACTGAATCTCCCGGTACCGGCGACAAATATCTGAATTATATCGAACCCTCAATTGCTCCTTTCGAACTGTATTTTACAGATGTGGGCAACAGAACCCGGGAAATATTAAGAAAAACGGAACCTGGAGGTGAATTTGAAGGACGAAAAATTAATACAAGGCATGCTGCAAGAATCTTAAGGGTACTGAACTTTCACAGGCTTACCGACTGGTATGGCAACATACCTTATACGGAAGCAAACAGAATTTTTGATGGTTTTCTGAATCCTGCTTATGATAAACAAAAAGA
>JAKLDT010000357.1 GCA_022703405.1 Bacteroidota bacterium
TGAAGTATTATTTCCTGGCGACGCTTTTCCTGGTCATTCCTGATAAGGTTTCTGAGCACTAGCCAAGCCATCAGCATGACGAGCAGGGCAGGTATTGTTATTTTTAGAATATCTGCAAGTATTTCCATATTTCCTGTAAATTACTATTACAAACTTAATTCATTCTTTTGACATCTGATTAAATGAGATATTCTATCAAACCAGAAATTATTTTTACTTTTAAACTTTAAACACTAAACTCCAAACTCCGATTATGGAATACGTATCAGACAGGGTCAAATCGCTTGCAGTATCGCAGACACTTGCAATGGATCAGAAGAGCAGGGAACTTAAGGCTAAGGGAATTGATGTAATCAGTCTCAGCCTGGGAGAACCTGATTTCAACACTCCTGACTATATAAAGGAAGCAGCCAAAAAGGCTATAGATGACAATTATTCCAAATATCCACCTGTGCCGGGTTATGAGGACCTCAGGAAGGCTATCTCGGCTAAATTCAAAAGGGAGAACAAGCTTGATTATGCACCCGATCAGGTAATTGTATCGGCAGGAGGGAAGCACTCACTTATTAATGTGATCTTGTCAATTGTGAATCCAGGCGATGAGGTTGTTATACTAGCTCCTTACTGGGTAAGTTACTATGATCAGGTCATACTCGCTGGCGGAAAGCCTGTAATTATCTCAACTACAATAGATAACGATTTCAAAATAAGACCTGAACAGCTTGAAAATGCCATTTCAGGAAAGACACGGCTTGTTATTTTCAACTCCCCGTCAAATCCTACCGGCATGGTCTATTCAAAAGCCGAAATGGAGAAGCTTGCACGTATAATTGAAAAGCATGAAGGAGTATTTGTTATTTCAGATGAGATTTATGAGCACATTATTTTCGAAGGAGAACATGTAAGCCTTGCCTCATTTAGTTTTATATATGACCGGGTTATAACTGTAAACGGAGTCTCGAAGGGTTATGCCATGACAGGCTGGAGGATTGGTTACATAGGGGCTCCGGTGTGGCTTGCAAAAGCCTGTAACAAACTACAGGGACAGTTTACTTCAGGAGTATGTTCAATAGCGCAAAGGGCGGCCCTGGCAGCGCTGCAGGGAACAGGTGAATCACAGAGAATAATGCGTGATGCCTTCCTGCGCCGCAGAGACCTTGTTGTAGGACTGCTGAAGGAGATAAGGGGGCTGAAGGTCAATGTTCCTCAGGGAGCATTCTATGTCATGCCTGACATTTCTTATTTTATCGGCAAAAGTGATGGTGTTACCAGGATAGCTGATTCAGGGGAACTTGCAATGTATCTGCTTGATAAAGCAAGGGTTGCCACTGTTGGAGGTGATGCATTCGGCGCACCTGAGTGCATAAGGATATCCTATGCAACATCGGATGAATTGCTCGTTGAAGCAATGAAGCGGATTAAAGTGGCTCTTGAGAATCTCTCTTAGTTCTTTAAAAAAAAGGAAGGGTGCCCTTCTGAGGCACCCTCCTGTAATCAATATCCTTAATTTTAATAATTGGAAGGAAGCAATTCGAAATAGCTTTCCGGATGCAGACAAGCCGGACAGTTTTTAAGCGGTTTGGTTCCGAAATGAATATATCCGCATTTCCTGCAATACCAGAATACCTTTTCATCTCTTTCGAACACCTTGTCTTTCATAACGTTCTCAAGAAGTTTTCTGTAACGGTCTTCATGACCCTTTTCAGCTGCTGCTATAGCCCTGAACGCAGTTGCGACAGTTTTGAAACCTTCTTCTTCTGCAATCTTAGCAAATGCAGGATACAGATCGCTCCACTCTTCATGTTCACCTTCGGCTGCTGCAAGGAGGTTGCCTTTTGTAGTGTCTATTTTTCCTGCAGGATATGAAGCTGTTATTTCAAGCATCCCGCCTTCAAGGAATTTGAAGAAACGCTTTGCATGCTGCTGTTCCTGGAGAGCTGTTTCAAGAAAGATTCCGGCAATCTGTTCATAGCCTTCTTCCTTTGCCACCTTCGCAGCAAATTCATACCTGTTTTTTGCCTGTGATTCACCTGCAAATGCTTTCAGGAGGTTTTTTTCTGTTTTTGTTCCTTT
>JAKLDT010000358.1 GCA_022703405.1 Bacteroidota bacterium
GGTCTGGCTTCAGAAGTTTCATTTTATCAAGTCCTTCCCTGAACCTTGCCCTGAGTATACCTTCAGAAACCGGCATTGCAAAGCCATCAGGATGCACATCAACAAGTTTTATCATCCAGTCAGTGTCGGGTCCGTCGGTTGATGCAAAAAGTTTTATTTTTACAGGGCCAGCTATTGTTACCGTATCTTTCAGAAAATCACCTGTATAAACAAGAAGATCCTCTCTTCTTTCAAGCGGTCTCTGGTCGTACGGCCCTGCCTGTGTAGGAGTGCCGCAGCAGTTATTGCCTCCTGTGGTAGGAACCGGATTCATGGGATCGTATATATATGAGTCAGACACTGAAGAAGAGGGTTTGCTCATTATAATTCTCCCGTCTCCCCTTACAGAATTTGCCTTCCCGTTGCTTTCGAGATAGAACTCAGTGAACTTTGTTCCCGGTAAAGGCCAGTCATCTTCATACCGCCATTTATTTACTCCCATGTAAAATAGCTTAACAGGTTTTTCCTCCTCTATTCCTGTATTAATTCCTTTCAGGTAATAATCATAAAGGCGGAGATGAAACTGAAACATGTCAAGCATTGCTTCAGGTGTGAAATCAACGCCTCCGAATGAGCGTGTCGGTCCGTGTCCCCAGGGTCCGATTATCATTCTTGCACCGTCACGTGCTTCCTGGGTAGCTCCATGATTCCTCATACCGGTATAGCCGTTTATTGTGCCCATCAGGAAAATATCAAACCATCCTCCAAGAGTCTGGGTCGGGACTATTATTTTACTGAAACGTTCTTCATCACTTATTGCTTTCCAGTACTCATCGTAGCTTTCATGTTTCAGCCAGTCTCTGTAATGCTGTACCGGAGCTCCTTCGAAAGCCATATCCATATCATTCAGAGGAAGATGCATCAGAATATTATCGTATTTCAAGTTTTCCGGCATATAGCTTTCCGTGTGCCAGTATTGAGGAAGCATAATCCTGTTTGGCATCCTTACAACGCCCCAGCCGTAATTAAAGCTCAGGCGGAAGGCTCCACCCATTGTAAGCCAGTTTCCATAGATATTTGTTGAAGCAAGTGAAGGAAAAGCAACAACAAGGTGAGGAGGTGCCTGTGATGCTGCAGCCCATTGATTGTGACCAACATAACTTCCACCATAAGTAGCGACTTTCCCATTTGAGAATGGCTGTGCTGCAGCCCATTCAATTGACTCATAACCATCCTTTGCTTCATTTCGGAAAGGTTCCCACTTTCCTTCGCTCTCGTAACGGCCTCTGACATCGAAGAAAACGACAGCATATCCATGTTGGGCAAACTTCACAAACATTTCATGGGCTCCGTCTCTCTGCACTCCATAGGGAGTGCTTGAAACAATTGTCGGATATCTGCCCTGTTCAGAAGGCAGGTAAACATCGGCATACAAAGTTATTCCATCGCTCATCTTCACAACTTTATGCCGTTCTATCCTTATATCGTGGGTAGCAAAATCCTGTTTGTTGTCAGATTTAAATGACAGCAGTAACAGAGTAAAAATCAATCCTGTGACCAGGAAGATTTTCACATTGAATTGACGGGAAGTGGTAAGCATAGTTAGATTTTTAATTATTTGAATGAAGGATTTTGAAAAAAAATAACCTATATACCGCAGCATATAGGTTATCTGGAGTTTTATCGGTTATTAAATATAAGCGATGCAGTCCATTTCAACAAGAGAATCTCCGGGTACGCCACCCTTGGCAACTGCAACGGTTGTGCGCACTGGAGGATTAGCTCCCCAACGTCCTTTATACACTGCGTTCATGCCTTTATAATCAGCAATGTCATTAAGGTAAACATTAACCTTAAGAACTTTCTCCATTGAAGAACCGGCTTTGATAAGTTCTTTTTCAAGTTCCTTGAGAACTATCTCGGTATGAGCTTCAATAGTAAAAGGAGCAACGTGAGCGCCCTTACCTGCAATAAAAATCATGTTTCCAAGTTTTGTATGTCCTGAGAAAAGCGGAGCATCCTGGAAATTAGTGACATTTCCTGCAACTTTTTCAT
>JAKLDT010000359.1 GCA_022703405.1 Bacteroidota bacterium
GCTTGTAAAGTTCCTGCCATTCCTCACTCAGAAAATCCACTTTCCCCCGGGGGATCCCAACATTTACTTCAAGAAAGAGCACATAACCAATGCCGGCTTTTTTCATCGATTCCAGATCAGCTGTCATCGCTTCCCTGTTGAGATTTCCATCCATGAAGTACCAGTAAACTCCCGGTCTGGCTGAATCGGGCGGGTTTACAAACGATTCTTTAAGCAGGTCCTTCCTGTTTCCGGTGCATGATGAAAGGATCAGGTAAAGTATAAGAAAATAGTTACTTGTGCGGATCAATAAATTATTCATCGTCAGATAGTTCTGGTCTAAGTTTTCTTGTTCTTTCGAGTGATTGCTCATGGCGCCATTTTTCAATTTCAGCTGTATGACCTGAAAGGAGGATCCCAGGTACCTTCCAGCCCATGAAATCAGCAGGTCTTGTATAAACCGGAGGTGCAAGAAGATCATCCTGGAATGAGTCAGAAAGCGCTGATTGTTCATCTGACATTGCCCCGGGGATAAGCCTTACAATAGCATCGGCAATAATTGCGGCAGGCAGCTCACCGCCTGACAGAACATAATCACCGACAGATATTTCGCGGGTGATAAGGTGTTCCCTGATCCTGTGGTCAATACCTTTATAATGACCGGCCAGGATAATTATGTTCTCCTTCAGGGAAAGGGAATTTGCCATTTTCTGGCTGAACCTCTCTCCATCGGGAGAAGTATAAATTATCTCATCATAGTTACGCTGGCTTTTAAGCTCTTCAATAGCCCTGAACACAGGTTCTATCATCATCACCATGCCTGCGCCTCCGCCAAAGGCATAGTCATCGACAGTTTTATACTTGTCAGTCGTGAAATCCCGCAGGTTTATCACATTTATCTCAACAAGTCCCTTGTCCCTTGCCCTCTTAACTATTGAGTAATTAAGCGGGCTTTCAAGTAATTCAGGCAATACGGTAATTATATCAATTCTCATGCGGAGGGTTTTTCCAAAAGTAATAAGAAAGAATGAGCAAAGTCAGGCCTTGTCAGTTCTGCTTGTAAAATGCCAGAAGCCGCATACAGGGCATTTGTATGGCCTGATTGGCTTTGAAGTCCTTTGTTCATCTAAATACCTGATCATGTCAAGTGCCTCTTCGCGTGTGTGATACACAGCTTTTTTACACGGAAAACCGAGAGGGGAGACCTTATCAGTTTTGATTTCAGGGTATTTCATTTTCAGACGCCTTTTTGCTGCAACAAATTTACATATAGAAACTCAAAAGAAAATAATCAACTGTGAAGTCAGGATAATTTTAACTTTGCTGCTTTAATATTACAGAATATGAAAAACCTCTTTATCGAGCTTACTGACAACGATGATAAGAAGCTGCTTGTAAATGTAATGCATATCGCATGGATTGAGGCTGAAAAGAATGGATGCAGCCTAAAATCAAATATGGTGCACTATTCCTTTCCAAGAAAGGTGAAGGAGTCATATTCTGAAGTTAAAGCCCTTATAGAAGCACTTACAACAAGCTGAATTACATACTGTTAATAAAATAACAATGGACTGCCGTACTGATTGTGGCGCATGCTGCATTGCAATTTCAATATCATCTCCCATACCCGGGATGCCTGAGGGAAAACCTTCGGGAGTCAGATGCATTCATCTTCTCGATGACTACAGGTGCGCCTTGTTTGGCGATCCTTCACGTCCTCAGGTGTGCATAGATTACCAGGCTGAGCCGGACTTCTGCGGCCGCACACGGGAAGAGGCAATGCAAATCCTCTATTCCCTTGAGGGAAAAGGAAATTATCTGTTCCCTGAAGAATAGACAATCTTTCCGCCAACTATCGTATAGTCAACTTTTGTTTTCATGATCTCCTCTTCAGGTATTTTGAAGAGGTCCTTGTCAAGTATTACGATATCAGCAAGATAGCCTGTCTTTATCATTCCTTTCCTGTCCTCCATGAACTGAGCATAGGCTGCACCGGCAGTATAGTATCTGATGGCAGCCTCCATAGT